>NZ_CP029192.1:1850085-2158432 GCF_008642315.1 Streptomyces venezuelae
GCGGCGGCGATCAAGCGCCCGCACAGACCCTGTACCACTGCGAACCGTCCGACGCCACGAGCCACTGAACCGGCGAGGACCGACGCACCCACCGAACGGGGGAGGAGCGGTGGCCGTCCCGACGGGCAACCGTCGGCACGGCCACCGCACCCCGGGGCAGTCCCCTTCGACCCTTCCACCTCGTTCGAACAGCCGCCGATCGCCCCGCCGCCATGGCCGGATCGTCCTGACGGAGCGGGAAATATCCGCCTCGGTCGCGGCGCCGTACGCGGCCCGCGAAAAGATCCCCGCAACCGGGGCCCAGATTGGCAGAAAAGGCCTTGCGTCAACCCGCACCCACACCGCGTCCTGCCGCTTTGCTTATCCGCCGCGCACATGCCCACGGCATGGTGTCCGAAAAACGGGGAGTCGACCTGAAGCCGCAGAACGCTCCGGTTGCGCGTGTGGCGGCTGTTGAGTGACAAACCATCAGGTGGTCCGCGCTCCCTTTCGGACAGAACCCGGAGTTTCGATTTCTCGTTTTATCGACGACGCCTACCGTGGTCGCTGTGGGGGCAGGCACTGACCATGCCGGGGAGATGACAGCTGCGCAGAACTTTTCGAGGGGGGAAGTCCGTGCGGCCTGCGCTGGAAGCGCGCCGCCGGAAAAGTAAGTGCCGTCCGGTTTGATCAACCGGACGGCAAGCCTTTGCTGCGTAGCCGGAAAAGCACCTGCCTCTGCCCGGTCGCGCGCACCGGACCATCCATGTCGGGTACACGGGGGCTTTCCAAAGGGGGACCCTAGTGACGGAATCTCGCTCGAGTGATCCCGGATCGGAACGGAGTGACTTGACGTCGGATCGCAGTGGATTGCTGCTGGACGCCTTTGATCCGCAGCACTTCAGGGAGAGCTCGGAAACAGCTCTCGCCAAGCTGGAGAAACACCTGTCGGACATCTCGATCAGAGGTCTCGAACTGATCGAACCGGCCAGGCTCACCCAGGCCGCGAGGGCGCTCATGACGACCGAGCGCGACAAGATCGCCGCGTTCGACGAGGAGCGCCTTGCGGGCATCATCGACCTGTACGTCCGCACGGGGATCCAGGTCCACTCCCCCGGGTACATGGGGCGGCAGTTCTCCGGAGTCGTGCCGCTCGCCGGCGTCATCGACTTCGTGAGCTCCGTGGTCAACCAGCCGTCCTCGTTCTACGAGGCGGGTCAGTTGCCCAGCGCCGTCGAGCGGATCATGGCCGACGAGCTGAACCGCTTCATCGGGTGGGACCCGGACGGCTTCACCATGATCACCACGTCGGGCGGCTCGCTCGCCAACCTGACCGCCCTGCTCGCGGCCAGGAACGAGAAGCTGCCCGGCTACTGGTCACAGGGCGGGTCGGCGGTGCGCGGCCAGCCCAGGCCCGCCATCGCGGTCGGCGCGGACGTGCACTACAGCGTGGCGCGCGCGGCCGGTGTGCTCGGCATCGGCGACGCGCAGCTCGTCCGGCTGCCGCTCAACCGGCAGCAGCAGATCTGCCCCGCCGAGGTGCGGGCCACCCTCGAGGCGGCCGAGCGGCAGAACCTCAAGGTGTTCTGCATGGTGGCCTCGGCCGGCAGCACCTCGGTGGGCGCCTTCGACCCGATCGACGAACTCGCGGAGGTGGCCGGGGAGAAGGACATCTGGCTGCACATCGACGGCGCGCACGGCGCGAGCCTGCTCGTGTCGGACGCGCTCCGCACCAAGCTCCGCGGCATCGAGAAAGCGGACTCGCTGACCTGGGACGCGCACAAGATGATGTTCGTGCCCGCGCCCTGCACGATGCTCTTCTACCGGAACAAGGAGACCGCGCTCTCGGCATTCCGGCAGAAGGCCAGCTACGTCTTCGACGAGGAACAGGACGTCTATACCGCATACGACAGCGGCGCAAAGAACTTCGAGTGCACGAAGCGTCCCATGATCATGACGCTGTGGGCACTGTGGGCCATTTACGGGCGGTCCCTGTTCGCGGAGAAAATCGAGTATCTCTGTCAGTTGACAGAGGAAGCGTATGGCGCCGTGCGGGGCGATCCGGACTTCGAGACCGTGCACCGTCCGGAAGCGAACATCCTGTGCTTCCGTTACCATCCGGCCGACCTCGAGAACAGACTCGGCAGGCGGGTCGACAAGAAAGACGTGCACCACCTGCAGATCGCCATCAGGAACCGCATCAAATTCGAGGGAAACTTCTTCATCTCGAAGGTGAACATCGACGGTGTGGCCGCACTGCGCGTAGTCATGATGAACCACCAGATCACCGGCGAGCACTTCAGGATGCTGCTGTCCGAAATCAAGAGGACGGCACAGGACCTGCTCGACGGAGAAGAGGGAACAGAAAAAGCGTAGAGGGGACGGATGTTGAGTACATCTCACGCTCCACAGGCACCTCACGTTCCACCTCAGGCACCTCACATTCCAGCGCCCGCCCCGGCCTCCGGCGGCGCCCGTGAACTGGCCAACTGGCTCATCCCCGAATGGGAACTGCAGCCCGAATCCGTCGAGGCCGTCACCGTGCTTCCCTCGTTCGCGAGCAAGATGCGCGAGTGCGAGCGGGTCTGCCAGACGCTGTACAGCGAGATCCCCCACGAGATCCAGGACGCGGTCGTGCTCCGCCGTCTCCAGCAGATGGTGAACACCGTGCTGCTGAACCCGCTGTGGCGCGAGCGGCTGCGCGGCGCCGGCATCGGGCACGCGCCGGCGACGTACGAGGAGTGGCAGCGCATTCCGCTGTCGGACAAGGACGTTCAGCGCGACTTCTTCATGGACGCGCGGCCGGGCATGGTGGTGCCCCTCACCCGCGGCGAGTTCGAGATCGTCGCGAGCGGCGGCACCAGCGGCGGCAGCCCGCTCGAAGTCGTGTACGCACTGCGGGAGTTGAAGGACACCTATGAGATCGCGGGCCGCTTCATGGGGGCCTACCAGCTCGCGGGGCACCTCGCGGGCAGCGACCCGAAGTGGCTGTTCACCACGCTGGCCGACTACCAGATGTGGAGCAGCGGCACGATGGTCGGCGGCGTGCTGCAGCACGTGCCCGGCGTCAACTATGTCGGCGCGGGGCCCGTCACGGCCCCCGTCCTTGAGCACATGTTCTCCTACCGGGGCCCCAAGGCCCTGATGGGGATCTCGGCGGGCATCGCGATCCTCGCCGATCTCGGCGCGGGCATGCGCCAGGAGTACCGCGACAGCTTCCGCGTCGCCCTGTACGGCAGCGGTGTGCTGCCGCAGCGCAAGCGGGTGGAGCTCCAGGCGCTGTACCCGAACCTGTCGATTCTCAGCTACTTCGCCGCCACCCAGGCGGAGACGATCGGCCTGCAGCTCGACGCCGCGTCGCCCTACCTGTCGGCGGTGCCGGGTCTGCACTTCATCGAGATCGTCGACGAGGAGGGGCGCCAGGTCCCCGAGGGCGAGGAGGGCGAACTGGTCGTCACGCGCCTGCACGCGCACGAGACGCCGCTGCTGCGCCTGAAACTGGGCGACCGGATGATCCACCGGCCCCGGACCGACGGCCCCGGCCTGAAGACGCGGCAGTTCGAGTTCGCGGGCCGCACCGGGGACGTGCTGCACATCAACGACAGCCAGTACTCGGGGGCGCGGGCCTATGCGGCGCTGCGCGACGAGCTGAAGGCTGCCGAGGTGGTGGACCTGGACGCGGTGGCGCACGACGTCCAGTTCGTCAACCACCGCGAGGGCAAGACGATCACGCTGTACGCGGCGGTCGACGACGTCATGGGGCTGACCTACCGCGCCGACACCGTGCTCGGCCCGTGCGGGCTCCACCAGGTGTTCGTGAACGCGCTGCCGCGCGCCCTCTCGCTGTTCAACCACGGCGAGGCCAACGCCGCGTCCATCGAGAGGACCGGATACACCCTCCAGCTCAAGTTCGTGCCCAGGCTGTCCGCGGAGATCGAGCGGACCGCCGTCGGAAAGGTCCCGCTGGTACGGGACCGCGGCTAGGGAGTGCAATGAACAGGAGCGGTATGAAAACGCAGGTGAACATCATCGCCGTCGTGGACGTCATCGGTGCGCTGTCCGTCAGGACGCTGCTCGACGGCAACCTCTGCATGGTCGACGACAGCGCGTTCGACAGCACCCACCAGGGCACGGCGGACCTCGTCACCGTGGTCAAGCCCGGCCAGGTCGTGTCCTGGACCGCGCTCGCCGTGGACCTGCAGACGCCGGTCGAGATCAAGAACATCTCGTTCGAGCCGGCCAACGGGCACAACGGCGCGGCCGCGTCGGGGCCGGCCATGAGTCCGCCCGGATCCGCCGCCGCATCGAAGGGTGAGGCGCACGGCCAGGAGGAGTCGGAGGGCGACAAGCTCGACCTCGACGTGTGGACCGGCGTGGTGCCGCACTGGATGACGCCGGGCGTGCCGTACCAGTACCGCCTGGAGCTCCAGATGTACGAGGGCTCCAACAGCGTCATGTCCATCGATTCACCCGCGTTGATGTGCCAGTAGCGGACCGCACGACGACGGCAAGGCCGGGAACGACGACGAAGGCGGAATCATGCCCCAACAGTTGGCGATCATCGTGCTCGTGGACGTCAGCAACGCGCTCGCGTCCAGCACGCTCGAAGGCAACACCTATCTGTTCGACAACATGAAGCTGCACGGCTCCGTGAACCAGGGAACCGGCGAGCTGGTGACCGCGATCAACGGCTCCTACTGGCGCGACGGCTCCCAGGCCAGCGAGCAGGTGCTCAACTGGCTGCCGTACAGCCTCGGTTCCATCCCGCCCACCGTGCCCCGCGGGTACGAGGTCGAGCGGGCCCGGCAGACCGACGAGGACGCCCTCGCCGAACTGCAGGAGCTCGCGGCCAAGTCGACGGTGCCGAGCGCCGACGCGGAGGCCGAGCTCAACCGCATCCGGCGGAACGTGGGCACCCGGGTCAAGACGACGCGGCGCACCCGGGGCCGGATGTCCGGGCAGAAGATCGTGGACGTCATGGGTCAGGTCGTCACCGAGGACGCGACGGCCGCGGCGAGCTACCCGGCGCCGGTGATCACCGACATCTACGGCGAGGCCGTGGACTCGAAGATCATGTATCCGGCGGAGTACGGCTCCCCCGACATGGTCACCGACGGCTGGTACTGGTCGGCGACGGTCGACACGTCACGCCCGGGGACGTACTCGTACATGATGCGCATCCAGCTGCACAAGCTGGTGCAGACGAACGGCGAACTCCGCTGGGACCCGGTGAACCTGACGTGCGCGTCGGCCCTGAAGATCACCTCCGAGCCGCGCCGCAACGCCTTCACCAAGGCCGGCGTCGGCCAGCTGCCCATCCCTGCCACGCGCCCCGGCCGCGACGCCTGAGCCACCACCGGACGAGGAGGAACGGATGACCACCAAACCGAGGCGGGAAGCCGCCGTGAAGCGGCCGATCTCCATCACCGCCGTCGTGGACGCCGTCGGCGCGCTCGCGGCCGGCAACATGCACGGCCATCTGTACATGTACGACACGAACAAGTCCGGCGGTTCCACGGGGTTCGGCACCGAGGAGCTGCAGACCAAGGCGCGGCGCGGCGACCAGATCCTGTGGAACTGTCTCGCGCTGGAGTGCGAGGCGTTCGTCGCGATCGACGACATCATCATCGACAGGGACATCTGCGAGCCGGTGCGGAAGGTCTATCCCGGCACCGACGTGGCGTACTGGACCGGGACGGTGAAGAAGGACGCCGGCCCCATCACGTACCAGATCAAGTTCAGGCTCGGCACGCGCGACGAACCGATCACCACCACCCTGTCGTCGTCCCTCGTCGGCTAGGGACCGGGCAGTCATGACGGTGTACGCGAAGGAGGCACGGTGAGCACCACTACGCGCAGCGGCGTGGAGAAGCAGAACCCCGGTCAGCTCAACTCGGTCCAGCTCAACATCGTGACGCTCATCAACATGGAGCGGGCGACGGCGACGGGTTCGCTGAGCGACGCGATGTACATGATGGACAACAGCATCGGCGGCAAGGGGCAGGGCACGTCGTCGCTGGAGACGGTGTGCAAGCAGGGGCAGGTCATCAACTGGATCGTGCGCCCGATCGACATGGAGAAGCGGCTCGACGGCACGTGGCCGCCCATGCCGAAGATCAACAACATCGTCTTCCTCGACACCGAGCTGGGTGACGAGGAGGACGTGGCGGAGCGGCGGATCTTCAACGAGCTGAAGATCTACGGGATGCCCGACCGGATGCGGGACAAGTACACGCCCGTCTACTACTACTGGGCCGGCACGGTGATGAGCACCGCCAAGCCCGGCCTGTACCGGTACCGGCTCGTGCTGGAGCTGGAGCAGGAGAACAAGAAGGAACGGCTGTACCTGAACACGGCCATCCACCCCTCGATCCGGGTGATCCCGGTCTGATCCCGCCCTGACCTGGGATTACCGGCAGCGGGCGATCACTATGCACGAGGTGTATACGCCCTGTGTATAGTGATCGCATGCCCCCCATGAACACGCCATCCGCCTGCAAGACGACGCACTCGGCCAAGAGGTTGCGTCGCACCGCCCCCGTCCTCGCGGCGGGGGCGGCCCTCGCCCTCGCGCTGACCGGCTGCACCAAGCTCGACACCACCTCGCCGAGCACCGTGCGCAAGGGCGCGGCCGAGGCGAAGGCCGCGGACCAGGGGAAGTTCGGCACCGTCGACTGCCGCAAGGCCAAGTGCGTGGCGCTGACGTTCGACGCGGGGCCCAGCGAGAACACGCCCAGACTCCTGAAGATCCTCAAGGAGAAGGAGGTCCCGGCCACGTTCTTCACGCTCGGCAGGAACCACATAGAGAAGTACCCCGAGCTCGTGAAGCAGATGGACGCCGAGGGCCACGAGGTCGCGAGCCACACCTGGTCGCACAAGATCCTGACGAAGATCGACGCGGACGAGGCGCGCCGCGAGCTGGAGCGCCCCAACAAGGCGATCGAGAAGCTCATAGGCAAGAAGCCGACGCTGATGCGCCCGCCGCAGGGCCGCACCAACGACGACGTCAACAAGCTCTCCAAGGAGCTCGGGCTCTCGGAGGTCCTGTGGACCGTCACCGCCAAGGACTACACGACCAATGACTCCAAGCTGATCCAGAAGCGCGTCCTGGACCAGACGGAGCGGGACGGCATCATCCTGCTGCACGACATCTACAAGGGCACCGTCCCGGCCGTCCCCGGCGTCATCGACGGCCTGAAGAAGCGCGGCTACGTCTTCGTGACGGTCCCCCAGCTCCTCGCTCCCGGCAAGGCCGAACCCGGCAAGGTGTACCGCTAGCAGCGGGTCCCTCCGCCGACAGCCGATTCCTCTGGCACGCTCGACAGCGTGGCCATCTTCCAGATCACCCGCGACACCCCCCTGCCCGCCGCCGAGACGTGGCGCAGGCTCACCGCGTGGGAGCGGCACGGCGACGTCGCCCCGCTCACCCGCATCACCGTCGGCACTCCCCCGCCCACCCACGTGGGCACGGTCTTCGTCGCGCGCAGCGCGCTGGGTCCCGTCGGCTTCGACGACGTGATGGAGGTCGTGGAGTGGTGCCCGCCGGAGGGCTCGGCGCCGGGGCGGTGCCGGCTGGAGAAGCTCGGCTCGTTCGTGACGGGCTGGGCGGAGATCGAGGTCTATCCCGCCGCGGGCGCCGGGTCCGCGGTGGTGTGGCGCGAGGATCTGCGCGTACGGGGGCTGCCCGCGTTCTGCGACGGGGTGCTCTCGTCCGTGGCGCGGCGGATGTTCGGGCGCGCCGCGGACCGGCTCATCGCGGCCGGTCCTGCGTGAGTCCGGTGCGTCCGGTGCCGTGAGGCTCTACGCGACCGAACCGATCCGGCCGGACAGCTCGCGCGAGCCGTCGTGGTGGATGGGGGTGTGCGCCCCGGTGAGGGAGACTCCGCTGCCGCCCCTGCGGTTGGCGACGATCTCCGCGGCGATCGACAGGGCGGTCTCCTCGGGCGTACGGGCGCCCAGGTCGAGGCCGATGGGCGAGCGCAGGCGCGCGAGGTCCAGCTCGGTGACGCCGACTTCGCGCAGGCGCTTGTTGCGGTCCTCGTGCGTGCGGCGCGAGCCCATCGCCCCGACGTAGGCGACGGGGAGCCGCAGCGCCAGCTCCAGGAGCGGTACGTCGAACTTGGCGTCGTGGGTGAGGACGCAGAGCACGGTGCGGCCGTCGACCTCCGTGCGCTCCAGGTAGCGGTGCGGCCATTCGACGACGATCTCGTCGGCGTCGGGGAAGCGGGTGGGGGTGGCGAACACGGGCCGGGCGTCGCACACGGTGACGTGGTAGCCGAGGAACTTGCCCATGCGGACCAGTGCGGAGGCGAAGTCGATGGCGCCGAACACGATCATGCGGGGCGGCGGGACGCTGGACTCGACGAGGACCTCCAGCGGCGATCCGCACCGCGAGCCGTCCGCGCCGATCTCCACGGTCGCGGTGCGCCCCGCGTCGAGCAGGGCGCGGGCCTCCCCCGCCACCGTGCGGTCCAGCTCGGGGTGTCCGCCGAGGCCGCCCTCGTACGCACCCGCCCCGTCCGTCGTACGGACGAGGAGGGCACGGCCGAGGAGCTCGGCGGGCCCGGACGTGACCCGGGCGACGGCGGCCGCCTCCCCCGCGGAGGCAGCGGCCAGGGCAGCGGCGAACACCGGCCTGGACGCGGAGCCGGCACGGACCGGGGTCACGAGGATGTCGATGATGCCGCCGCAGGTCAGGCCCACGGCAAAGGCATCGTCGTCGCTGTAGCCGAACCGTTCGAGGACGGTCTCGCCGTCCTCCAGGGACTGTCGGCACAGTTCGTAGACAGCGCCCTCCACACATCCGCCGGAGACCGAGCCGATCGCCGTGCCGTCGCTGTCGACGGCGAGCGCGGCACCGGGCTGCCGGGGCGCGCTCCCGCCGACCGCCACCACGGTGGCGACGGCGAAGTCACGTCCCTGCTCGACCCACCGGTTCAGCTCGTCGGCGATGTCCAGCATCTCGGCCTCCTCAAGGCTCTACGGGTGTGCGGAGGGCTCAGCGCCTCAGTGGACGCCCAGCCATCCTTCGATGGGGTTGAGGGCGAAGTAGACGATGAAGATCACCGTCAGGCCCCACATGAAGGCGCCGATCTCGCGCGCCTTGCCCTGCGCGATCTTGATGGCGACCCAGGAGATGACGCCCGCCGCGACACCGGTGGTGATGGTGTACGTGAAGGGCATGAGCACCACGGTCAGGAAGACCGGGATGGCGGTGGCGCGGTCGGCCCAGTCGACGTGCCGTGCGTTCATCATCATCATCGCTCCGATGACGACGAGCGCGGCGGAGGCGACCTCCTGCGGCACGATCGCGGTGAGCGGCGTGAAGAAGAGGCAACCGGCGAAGAACAGACCGGTGACGACCGAGGCGAGACCCGTGCGGGCACCCTCGCCGACTCCGGTGGCGGACTCGACGAAGACGGTCTGGCCGGAGCCGCCCGCCACGCCGCCGATGGCGCCGCCCGCGCCGTCGATGAACAGCGCCTTGGAGAGGCCCGGCATACGGCCCTTCTCGTCGGCGAGGTTGGCCTCGGTGCCGACGCCGATGATGGTGGCCATCGCGTCGAAGAACCCGGCGAGCACCAGGGTGAAGACGATCATGCCGACCGTCATGGCCCCGACCTCGCCCCAGCCGCCGAACTCGACCTCGCCGATGAGCGAGAAGTCGGGCGACGAGATCGCGCTGCCGTGCAGTTCGGGGGCGCCGTTCGCCCACTGCTTGGGGTCGATGACGTCGAGCGCGTTGAGCACCACGGCGATCACGGTGCCGGTGACGATGCCGATCAGGATCGCGCCGGGGGTGTTGCGCGCCTGCAGCATGAAGATGAGGAGCAGGGTGCCCGCGAAGAGCAGGACGGGCCAGCCGGAGAGTTCACCGGCGGGGCCGAGCGAGAGCGGGGTGGCCTTGCCCGGGTGCACGAAGCCGCCCTTGACCAGGCCGATGATGGCGATGAACAGGCCGATGCCCATGGTGATGCCGTGCTTGAGGGCGAGCGGGATCGCGTTCATGATCATTTCGCGGAGCCCGGTGACCACCAGAAGCATGATCACCACGCCGTACATCACGCACATGCCCATGGCCTGCGGCCAGGTCATCTCGGGCGCGACCTGCGAGGAGATCACACCGGACACGGAGAGTCCGGCGGCGAGGGCCAGCGGCACCTTGCCGACGAAGCCCATGAGGAGCGTGGTGACCGCCGCGGCGAGCGCCGTCGCGGTGATCAGGGCCTTCTGGCCCATGGTGTCCCCCGCCGCGTCCTTGCCGGACAGGATCAGGGGGTTGAGCAGGACGATGTACGCCATCGCCATGAAGGTGGTGATACCGCCGCGCACCTCGCGCGCGACCGTGGATCCCCGCCGGGATATGTGAAAGTACCGATCGAGCCAAGACCTGCCGGCCGGGACGCGCGAGCCGGGGCCCGCGTCCTCTGCGGTGGTCTTGGGCTCCACTGACGACTGGGTCATGGTGCCTACTCCCAAGGTTCACAGGGGCACCCGCGGAGTCGCGGGATTTGGGATGGTGCGTTGGCTGCACGACCCGGGGGACGGCCCGAGACGAACGACATCTCCCTCAAAGGGGAGGGGAGTTGAGCTCCGAGCGGCGCGGACGGCGGAAGTGTGACGTTCCTGGCAGTCGCGCACCGCTCGGAGAACCTTGCTGATCCCCGAGCGGGGGATCGTTTCCCTCGGTGAGGGATCAGGTGCCGGTGAGGTGTTCGGGACGCACCGGCGTCTTGTTGAGTTCGAGACCCGTCGCGTTCCTGATGGCCGCGAGGACCGCGGGAGTGGACGACAGGGTCGGGGCCTCACCGATGCCGCGCACGCCGTACGGCGCGTGCGGGTCGGCCAGTTCGAGGTAGTCGACCGGGATGGTCGGCGTGTCGAGGATGGTCGGGAGGAGGTAGTCCGTGAAGGAGGGGTTGCGCACCTTCGCGGTCTTCGGGTCGACGATGATCTCCTCCATCACCGCGACGCCGAGGCCCTGGGTGGTGCCGCCCTGGATCTGCCCGATGACGGAGAGCGGGTTGACCGCCTTGCCGACGTCCTGGGCGCAGGCCAGCTCGATCACCTTGACGAGGCCGAGCTCGGTGTCGACCTCGACCACCGCGCGGTGCGCGGCGAAGGCGTACTGGACGTGGCCGTTGCCCTGACCCGTCCGCAGGTCGAAGGCCTCGGTGGGGCGGTGCCTGAACTCCTCCTCCACCTCCACTGCCTCGTCCTCGAGGACCTCCACGAGGGTGGTGAGGACCTCGCCGCCGTCGGTGACGACCTTGCCGCCCTCCAGGAGGAGTTCGGCGTTGGCCCACGCCGGGTGGTACGAGCCGAACTTGCGCCGGCCGATCTCCAGGACCTTCTCGCGGACGATCTCGCAGGAGTTCTTGATGGCGCCGCCGGTCATGTACGTCTGGCGGCCCGCGGAGGTCGAACCGGCCGAGCCCACCTGCGTGTCGGCGGGGGCGATGGTGACCTGCTGGACGCCGAGCTCGGTCCGGGCGATCTGCGCGTGGATGGTCACGCCGCCCTGGCCGACCTCGGCCGCGGCGGTGTGGACGGTGGCCACGGCCTCGCCGTTGATGACCTCGACGCGGATCTTCGCCGTCGAGTAGTCGTCGAAGCCCTCGGAGAAGCCGACATTCTTGATGCCGACCGCGTAGCCGACGCCGCGGACGACGCCCTCGCCGTGCGTGGTGTTCGACAGACCGCCGGGCAGCGCGCGGACGTCGGCGCCCTCGCTGGACTCCCACTGGCGCACGGGCGGCAACGGACGGGCCTTGACGCGGCGCAGCAGCTCGGCGACGGGGGCGGGCGAGTCGACCGGCTGGCCGGTCGGCATGATCGTGCCCTGCTCCATCGCGTTCTTCTGCCGGAACGCGACCGGGTCCATGCCCAGCTTCGCGGCGACCTTGTCCATCTGGGCCTCGTAGGCGAAGCACGCCTGGACCGCGCCGAAGCCGCGCATGGCGCCGCAGGGCGGGTTGTTGGTGTAGAGCCCGATGGCCTCGATCTCCACGTCGTCGATGACGTACGGGCCGACCGAGAGGGACGAGGCGTTGCCGACGACCGACGGGGTCGACGACATGTAGGCGCCGCCGTCCAGGACGATCTTGCACTTCATGTGCGTGATCTTGCCGTCCTTGGTGGCGCCGTGCTCGTAGTAGAGCTTCGCCGGGTGGCGGTGCACGTGGCCGAAGAACGACTCGTACCGGTTGTAGACCATCTTGACGGGCTTGCCGGTGCGCAGCGCGAGGACCGAGGCGAGGATCTGCATCGAGATGTCCTCGCGGCCGCCGAACGCGCCGCCGATGCCCGCCATCGTCATGCGGACCTTCTCCTCGGGCAGGCCGAGGCAGGG
This sequence comes from Streptomyces venezuelae, assembly GCF_008642315.1. NCBI lineage: Bacteria > Bacillati > Actinomycetota > Actinomycetes > Kitasatosporales > Streptomycetaceae > Streptomyces > Streptomyces venezuelae. The sequence continues at coordinate 1,862,417 of NZ_CP029192.1, forward strand.
CGCGATCTGCTTGAGGTCCGAGTGCAGCCACTGGGTGGCCACGTACAGGTCGACGCCGCCGTCCTCGGAGGGCACGGCGAGGCCGGACTCCGGGCCGAGGAACGCCTGGTCCTGCATGCCGAAGGTGTACTCGCCCTTGACGATGACGTCGGCCTTCTTGGCGGCCTCGTCGGCGTTGCCGCGGATGATCGGCTGGCGGTGCACGATGTTCGGGTGCGGGACGTGACCGGCGTGGTGGTCGCCGCGGTCCTCGTGGACCAGGACGGCGTCGGGCGCGGTCGCGGACGCCTCGTCCGTGATGACCGGCAGCTCCTTGTACTCCACCTTGATCTTGGCGGCGGCGCGGCGCGCGGTCTCCGGGTGGTCGGCGGCCACGAGGGCGACCGGCTCACCGTGGTGACGGACCTTGCCGTACGCGAGGACGGGGGTGTCCTGGTACTCCATGCCGTAGTTCTTCGCCGCCGGCAGGTCGTCGGCCGTCAGGACGGCGTAGACGCCGGACAGGGCGACGGCCTCGGAGATGTCGATCGACACGATCTCGGCGTGGGCGACGGTGGAGCGCAGGATCTGGCCCCAGAGCATCTCCTCGTGCCACATGTCCGAGGAGTACGCGAACTCGCCGGTGACCTTCAGGGTGCCGTCGGGGCGCAGCATCGACTCGCCGACGCCGCCCTTCGTCTGCGAGCCCTGGGTGACGTTGGCGGGGATGCCTGTGGTGGTGCCGGCCATGATCAGACCACCTCTCCCTGGCGGGCCGCGGCGAGGCGGACCGCGTCGAGGATCTTCTCGTACCCGGTGCAGCGGCAGAGGTTGCCGGAGAGCGCCTCACGGATGTCCGCGTCCGACGGCGTGTCGTTGCGCTCCAGGAGCTCGTCGGCCGCGACGAGCAGACCGGGGGTGCAGAAGCCGCACTGGACGGCGCCCGCGTCGATGAACGCCTGCTGGATCGGGGAGAGCTCGGTGCCCTCACCGGTCTGCGAGTCCTGCCCCTTGGCCTTCCACTGCTGGGCGTCCTGGAGGGACGTGCCGCAGGCACCGGAAGCACAGCCGCCGCCCGGGTGGGCGCTCTCGCGGTGCTTGGCGTAGTCGGCGAGGCCCTCGACGGTGGTGACCTCGCGGCCCTCCACCTGTCCGGCCGCGACCAGACACGAACAGACCGGCACCCCGTCGAGACGGACGGTGCAGGATCCGCACTCGCCCTGCTCGCAGGCGTTCTTGGAGCCCGGGAGCCCCATGCGCTCACGCAGCACGTACAGGAGGGACTCGCCCTCCCACACGTCGTCGGCTTCCTGCTGACGGCCGTTGACCGTGAAGTTCACTCGCATTATGCGACTCCCTCAGTGCTGCGGCCCTCGCCGCGGTACGACTCCCAGGTCCAGCCGAGCGTGCGGCGGGCCATGATCCCGACGGCGTGCCGGCGGTAGTTCGCCGTTCCGCGCACGTCGTCGATCGGGTTGGCGGCTCCGGAGGCGAGCTCCGCGAACTGCTTCGCGATCGAGGGGGTGATGATCTTCTTGCTGTCCCAGAAGCCGCCCTCTTCGAGCGCCGCGTTCAGGAATTCCTCGGCCGCCTTCGCCCGGATGGGCGTGGGGGCGGCGGAACCGATGCCGGTCCGCACGGTCCGGGTCTCGGGGTGCAGCGCGATGCCGAAGGCGCACACGGCGATGACCATCGCGTTGCGGGTGCCGACCTTCGAGTACTGCTGCGGGCCGTCCGCCTTCTTGATGTGGACGGTCTTGATGAGCTCGTCCGGGGCGAGGGCGTTGCGCTTCACACCGGTGTAGAACTCGTCGATCGGGATGAGGCGCGAGCCCCGCACAGACTCCACCTCGACCTCGCAGTCGGCGGCCAGCAGGGCCGGGTGGGCGTCGCCGGCCGGGGAGGCCGTGCCCAGGTTGCCGCCGACGCCGCCGCGGTTGCGGATCTGCGGGGAGGCGACCGTGTGCGAGGCGAGCGCGAGACCGGGCAGCTCCGTGCGGAGCTCCTCCATGATCTGGGTGTACGGGACGGAGGCGCCGAGCCGGACGGTCTCCTCCCCCACCTCCCACTCGCGCAGGTCGCCGACGCGGTTGAGGTCAAGCAGGTACTCGGGACGGCGGTGGTCGAAGTTGATCTCGACCATCACGTCGGTGCCACCCGCAATCGGCACAGCCGTGGGGTGCTCGGCCTTGGCGGCGAGCGCCTCCTCCCAGCTGGCGGGGCGAAGGAAGTCCATGAGGCTCTCTTCTTCTTCGTATCGAGGGTCTTTCGCTTCGAGGGACGGGAGCATTCCGTTCCGGCCACTCGGGCCGTTGGTCCCTCGACTGCTCGTTCATGTGCTGTTAACGCGGAGTGGGCCAAGTACACCGCTCGACCGTTCGATGGGGTCAGTCACCGAAACCATGAAGGAGTTGGCTGGCCAAGCCGTGCGTCTTGTAGATTCGTATGAAGAACGGGCCCCAGCAACCTCGCGGGTTCCCCCCGGAAACCCCGGACTCACGGTGGCGCGGGGCCCCTGCGCTACAGAGCGCACATGTTTGTACACACCATTCGAGACAGATCGGCGGCGACGACACCATGCGGCTGCGCGCACTCCTTGACACCGACGCGCTGGGCCTGCGGCTGCTCGGCGGCGAGGACGAGCTGGACCGCACCGTGCGCGGTGTGATGACCACGGACCTGCGGGACCCCAGCCGCTATCTGGCCGGCGGCGAGCTGGTCCTCACCGGCCTCGCCTGGCGTCGCGACGCCTCCGACACCGAACCGTTCGTACGGGTCCTCGCCAACGCCGGCGTCGCCGCGCTGGCGGCCGGCGAGGCCGAGCTGGGCGACATCCCCGACGACATCGTGCAGGCCTGCGCCCGGCACCGGCTGCCGCTCTTCGCGGTCAACGAGACCGTGGCCTTCGCGACGATCACCGAGCACGTCGTGCGCCAGGTCTCCGGCGAGCGCGCCGGGGACCTGGCCGCCGTCGTCGACCGGCACCGCCGGCTGATGACGTCGGGCCCGGCGGGCGGCGGCCCCGATGTCGTCCTCGACCTGCTCGGCACCGACCTGGACCTGCGGGCCTGGGTCCTGTCGCCCGCGGGGCGCGTGATCGCCGGATCGGGCGCGGCCGGAAACGTCCTGCCCGCGCCGTTGTCCGCGCGGCTCGCCGGGGAGCACCTCGCGGCCGTCAGGACGGGGCGGCGCGGGCCGCACCGCGTGACGATCGACTCGGCCACGTACTCGCTGTTCCCCATTCGGACCAGTGGGCGCGGAGCGGCCGCCGCCTCGCGCGACGTGCGCGAGTCCGTGCTCTCCGACTGGGTGCTCGCGGTGGAGGCCGACGCGGGCGACTGGCCCGAGGAGCGGCTCGACCTGCTCCAGGGCGTCACCCAGCTGATCGCGGTGGAGCGCGACCGGCGCGACGCGGCCCGCACGGTGCGCCGCAGGCTGGCCCAGGAGGTCCTCGAACTGGTGCAGACGGGCGCCGCCCCCGCGGAGATCGCGGCCCGGCTGCGCGTCGCCGCGCCCGTGCTGCTGCCGGGTCTCGGCACGGCTCCGCACTGGCAGGTCGTCGTGGCCCGCGTCGAGTGGGAGGGCGGGGAGATCGACGGCGGCCCCGTCACCCAGTCGCTCCTGGAGGAGATCCTCGTCGACCCGTCGGCGTCGGGCCCCGAGCCGTCCGACCGGATCGCCGTCGCGCACACCGGCGACGAGGCGATCGCCCTCGTACCGCTGCCGGCGGTCCCGGGCGAGCACGAGGGGCCGGAGACGGGCCTGCTGGCGGACTCGCTCCTCGCCTCCGTCCACGACCCGCTGTCGGCGGGCCTGGACGGCGACGGCCGCCTCACGCTCGGCGTCAGCGCGTCCGTGCACTCGGCGGAGGGGCTGCGCGGCGCCCTGGAGGAGGCGCGGCACGCCCGCCGGGTCGCCGCGGCGCGTCCGGGCCGGGTCTGCGCGGCCGGCCACCAGGAGCTCGCCTCGCACGTCCTGCTGCTGCCGTTCGTGCCGGACGACGTGCGCCGGGCGTTCACGGCACGGCTCCTGGACCCGCTGCGCGAGTACGACCAGCGCCACCGCGCGGAGCTCATCCCGACGCTGGAGGCGTTCCTCGACAGCGACGGCTCGTGGACGCGCTGCGCGGCGCGGCTGCACCTCCACGTCAACACGCTGCGCTACCGGGTGGGACGTATCGAGCAGTTGACGGGTCGTGACCTGTCGCGTCTGGAGGACAAGCTCGATTTCTTCCTCGCGCTGCGCATGAGCTGAGGTCATCCGGGTCGGGCCCGGTCCGCGCCCCGTCGGCGCCGGCCGGGCCCGGCTCGTTTCCTTGCCCGCCCTTTGTGAATTCTTTCACCCAGCCTCTTGGCCCGGTGCCGCGATCCATGCTGAGATTCGCCCACGACTCAACAGCTCAATGGTGTGCTCGGGGAGGGCAACGTGGCGCATACCGCCATGTCTGGTACCGGAACGACTGCAGAGCACGATCCACTCCAGACCGCGGTATGGCGGCTGCGCTCACGCGGCTGCTGGACCGACGCTGCGGCGCTGCTCACCTCACGGACGGGGGCCGGGGCGGCACTCCAGAGGACGGCACTCCTGGTCGAGCGGTGCCTGTTCACCGGGGAAGGCTGGGGCGAGGCGGAGGACGGTCTGCGGACCGCGGAGGCGCTCGCCGAGGACGACGACGACCGGGGCGCGGCGGCCTGCGAACGGGGTCAACTGGCGTACGCCTCCACCGTCTTGAACGTACGTGACCGGGCCGACGAAGCGCGTACGGCGCTCGGCAGGGCCGCCGCGCTCCTCGCCCCGAACGCACCGGGGCGCCCGCTGCTCGACTTCCGCCGCGGACTGATCGCGGAGCACATCGCGGACTCCCCGCAGTCGGCGAAGGCGGCGTACCGACGGGCCCATGCGGGCGCCACCGCCCACTCCGACCCCCTGCTCCTCTCCTTCACCTGGCGCCACCTGGCCGGACTCGCCCTGCGCGACGGGGAGTTGGCGGAGGCGCGGCACGGTTTCGCGGAGTCCCTGCGCATCCGCGAGGAGCTCGGCTACCTGGTCGGCACGGCCCCCGCGCTCGCCGCCCTCGCCGACGCGGAACCGGAACCGGAGGCCACCCGCCTCCGCGCCGAGGCCACCCGCCTCTTCCGCCTCCTGGGCGGCGTCCCCTCCTGGCTGGCCCACCACCTCCAGCCACCGGCCGCCGCGGTGTGACCCGGGAGCTCCTCAGCCCGTCGCGCCCGTGAAGTGTTCGCGGACCAGGGACGAGACCACCGGCAGGTCCTGGGTGGTCAGGGCGTCCAGCAGGGCCATGTGTTCGGCCGCGTCGGCCAGGAGGTCGGCGCGGCGGGCCGCCACGGGGCCGCTCGACAGGGGCCACTGCGAGCGGCGGTGCAGGTCTTCCGCGACCTGGACGAGCTGCTGGTTGCCGGAGAGGGAGAGGACCGCGCCGTGGAAGGCGCGGTCGGACTCGGCGTAGCGGGCCAGGTCGCCGCCCGCCGCCGCCGTCGCGGTCGCCTCGGCCAGCGGCCGCAGCTCGGCCCAGCGCTCCGCGGGCACCGTGCGGGCCAGGCGCAGCATCACGGGGACCTCGATCAGCGCCCGCACCTCGGCGAGCTCCGCCAGTTCCCGCGCGCCGCGCTCGACGACGCGGAAGCCGCGGTTGGGGACGACCTCGACGGCGCCCTCGGTGGCCAGCTGCTGCATCGCCTCGCGGACGGGCGTCGCGGAGACGCCGAAGCGTTCGGCGAGGGCCGGCGCCGAGTACACCTCGCCGGGCGCGAGCTCGCCGCCGACGAGCGCGGCCCGCAGCGCGGCGAGGATCTGTCCGCGCACGGAGCTGCGCCGGACCGCCTGACGCGTCCCTGCCTGTTCGGGCACCCGGACGCGCGGCGTCCCGGCGAAAGGACCCCCCTCGCGTGCCCCGGTCTGCTCCACTGCGTGACCCGCCCTGCCTCTGATCGCTGTGAAAGGTACGAGAGGCACCATAGGCGGACACCACTGGAGTTGAAACCTCGATCACGTCGGGTAAGGTAAGGCTAACCTGCTATCGATCGCGATTCGGTGGTCCCGCGCATGTCCGTACCCACGTTGGCCGCACCCGTCCAGGGCGCCCCCAGTGCCGTAGCGGACTCCTACGCCCGCCTGGGCGAGGTCTACTCCGGACTGCGCATCACCGAACTCGGTCACGAGGAACAGGCCCCACAGGGCGGCGGCTGGGTCACCGCCGCCCGGCTCGCGGAGGGCGGGGCCGACCTCGACGCATTCCTGGCGTGGGACAACGCACAGGTCCTCAAGGACTACGGCACCCAGGCCCGCCCGGACGTGATCGCGAGCTTCGGCCTGCACCGCTACGCCTGGCCGGCCACCCTGCTCATCACGGTCCCCTGGTTCCTGCAGCGCCGCGTCCCCCGCTTCCCGGTCGCCGACGTCTCCTTCCAGCGCACGCTGGGCCGTCTGGCCGTACGCGCGGACGGATTCGCCTGTCTGCCGGACGACCCGGCCGCGGCGCGGCCCGACGCCCGCGTCGTACCGGACGAGGAGGCCCTGCGCGCGGAGGTGCGGGCCTCGGTCGCCGACCATCTGGGACCGCTCCTGGACGGCTTCGGCCCACGGATGCGGCGCCGCTCGCGCGCCCTGTGGAGCGTCGCCACGGACGAGATCGTCGAGGGTCTCTGGTACGTGGCGCACCTCCTCGGCGAGGAGCAGCGGGCGATGACGGAGCTGGAGCGGCTGCTGCCCGGCGCCACCAAGCCGTACGTCGGCACGGCGGGGTTCCGTGAGCTGACGGGCCCCAACGGCGAGACGCTGCCGACCCGCGACCGGGCGAGCTGCTGCATGTTCTACACGCTGCGCCCCGACGACACCTGCGTCACCTGCCCGCGCACCTGCGACGCGGAGCGCATCGCGCGGCTGAGCGCGGACGCCGAGGCGACCGCTTCGGCCTGAACCACTGTTCCGACCTGAACCACCGTCTCAGCCCGAACCACCGCTTCGAGCGCGTTTAATCGAACTCAACTTCCGGCACTCAGCCGCGAGTTCGAGCAAAAGTACGCCGTGTGTGCTCCCTTGCACCCCCATGGCGTCCTCTTGCGCCGAAACCCCGTGGGGTCCCTCCGGGTTGGGTCAATATGGCGCCCGATACGCCCTACCGCAATGCAAGGGACCCCCAGATGAGACTGACCGACATATCGCTGGACTGGCTGCTCCCGGGTGGCGTCCTGCTCCTGGGCCTGCTGGTGGCGGTTGCGGTGCTCACGCGCGGCAAGCGAGGCCACGCCAAAGCAGCCAAGGGAAGCGCGAGCGACGAGTCGTGGGAGCGCAGCGAGGAACGCCGCAGACGCAAGGAAGCCGTCTACGGAACCGCGTCCTACGTGCTCCTGTTCTGCTGCGCGGCCGTCGCCGCGGCGCTCTCCTTCCACGGCCTGGTCGGCTTCGGCCGGCAGAACCTCAGCCTCTCCGGCGGCTGGGAGTATCTGGTCCCGTTCGGCCTCGACGGCGCGGCGATGTTCTGCTCCGTCCTCGCCGTGCGCGAGGCGAGCCACGGCGACGCGGCCCTCGGCTCACGTCTGCTCGTGTGGACGTTCGCGGGCGCCGCCGCCTGGTTCAACTGGGTGCACGCGCCGCGGGGGCTGGGCCACGCCGGCGCCCCGCAGTTCTTCGCGGGCATGTCGCTCTCGGCGGCGGTCCTCTTCGACCGCGCGCTGAAGCAGACCCGCAGGGCCGCGCTGCGCGAGCAGGGTCTGGTGCCGCGACCGCTGCCGCAGATCCGCATCGTGCGGTGGCTGCGGGCTCCGCGTGAGACCTTCGGGGCGTGGTCGCTGATGCTCCTCGAAGGCGTACGCACCCTGGACGAGGCCGTCGAGGAGGTCCGGGAGGACCGCCGCGAGAAGGAACAGACGCGGCTGCGCAGGCGCGATCAGGAGAAGCTGGAGCGCGCGCAGCTCAAGGCCCTCAGCCGGGGCCACCGGAACTGGCAGGGCCGTGGCGGCGGCCGCCAGGTGGACGTGCAGGCCGTCGCACCGGCCGCCGGGTCCGCGCAGGTCGGCGCGGACCCTGCCATAGCGGCGCAGGAACAGCTGCCGGTACGCTCCCGTCCCTCCCTCCAGGCCGTCAGGAACGGCCCTGACGGTGCCGCCCCCGTGGCCCCCGTCACCGTCGACCTCACGGCCGAGGACGACACGCAGGCCCTGCCCCGGCTCGACTCGCTGGAGCGGAAACTGAAAGACCTGGAGCAGCAGTTCGGCTGACCGGGCCCGTACGGCGGCGGCAGGCTCAGGCCGCGCCGCCGCCGTCGAGCTCGAACCAGACCGCCTTCCCCACGCCGTGCGCCCGGACTCCCCAGGCGTCGGCGAGGGACTGCACCAGGATCAGGCCCCTGCCGCTCGTACCGTCGTCGGCGTTCGGTACCTGCGGCTCGGGCCGGTGGCCCACGAAGTCCCGCACCTCCACACGCAGGCCGTGCGGGCCGACGGTCGCCGTGACGACCGCCTCGTGATCGGTGTGCACCAGTGCGTTCGTGACCAGTTCACTGGTGAGGAGTTCGGCGATCTCGCTCTTTCCCGGTTTTCCCCAGTGCCGCAGAAGCTCCCTGAGGGCTTTCCTGACCTCGGACACCGCGCGCAGATCCGCTCTCCCCAGCCGCCGCGTGAGTTGACCCTCGTCGGGTCCGCCCCGCGTGTCACCGGTCCTCTCGTCCCGTGTTTCCGGTGAAGAGGCCCCGAGATTGCCGGGACCGCCCCCTCGTGAGTGCCTCGTCATGACCCCCGCCCACAATGCGATGTCTATGCCTCCCTTTCGAACAGCCTCACGGGATGCATGCCCCGGGCCGGTCACGGCACGCTTGTCGAATCCTCAATCAACGGCGGGGGGTGCATCCTCGAGTTGGGGGGAAGTGAAGCGGTGGACCCCACCGTCGAGCGTCCCGAGGAGCACGAGTGCACGACGACAGACTGCTGGTGGAAGGACGCCTGGAGCGGGCGCTGCGCCAGTTCATCCGGCCCGCCCAGTACACCCGGCGCACGCCGCTGACCCTCTCGGTGTGGCACGCGCCGGGCGAGCCGGTGCCCGTGGGGACCGCGCTCGAAGCGGAGTACGAGCCCTTCGAGACCGGCACCGCGTGGGGAAATCCCTGGTCGACCAGTTGGTTCCGCATTCAGGGGCAGGTGCCCGACGAGTGGCGCGGGCGCCGTGTCGAAGTCGTGATCGACCCCGGGTTCACGGGCGACGGGCCCGGCTTCCAGGCGGAGGGACTCGTCTACGACGCGGCCGGCGTCCCCCTCAAAGGCGTTCACCCGCGCAATCGGCATATTCCGGTGGCCTCTCCTGCTCAGGGCGGCGAACCGGTGCACCTACTTCTCGAAGCGGCGGCCAATCCGGCCGTTCTGCACGACTTCGTGCCGACACCCCTGGGCGACGTCCTGACCGCAGGCAATACCCCGATCTACCGATTCGCGTCTGCCGACCTCGCCGTACTCAACGAGGACGTATGGCAGCTGATCCTCGACATCGAGGTCCTTTCCGAGCTCATGCCGGAACTGGACGCCGACCGTCCGCGTCGGCACGAGATCCTGCGCGCCCTGGAGGACATGCTCGACGCGCTCGATCTGCACGACGTGCCGGGCACGGCCGCCGCCGCGCGGGCGGAACTCGCCGACGTCCTGGCGCGGCCCGCGCACGCCAGCGCCCACCGCGTATCGGCAGCCGGACACGCGCACATCGACTCGGCGTGGCTGTGGCCCCTGCGCGAGACGGTGCGCAAGGCCTCGCGGACCTTCGCCAATGTGACGGCGCTGGCCGAGGAGTATCCGGAGCTGGTCTTCGCCTGCTCGCAGGCCCAGCAGTACGCATGGGTCAAGGAGCACCAGCCGCACATCTGGGAGCGCATCAAGAAGGCGGTCGCGGACGGCACCTGGGCGCCGGTGGGCTCGATGTGGGTCGAGTCGGACGCCAACATGCCGGGCGGCGAGGCTCTCGCCCGGCAGATCACACACGGCATGCGGTTCTTCCGCGAGGAGCTCGGCGTCGAGACGGAGGAGATCTGGCTGCCGGACTCCTTCGGCTACACCGCGGCCTTCCCGCAGCTGGCGAAGCTCGCGGGCGTCCGCTGGTTCCTCACGCAGAAGCTGAGCTGGAACCAGTCCAACAAGATGCCGCACCACACCTTCTGGTGGGAGGGCATCGACGGGACCCGGGTCTTCACCCACTTCCCGCCCGTGGACACCTACAACTCGCAGTTCCACGGCGCCGAACTCGCCCACGCCGAGCGGAACTTCGCCGACAAGGGACGTGCCACCCGCTCACTGGTGCCCTTCGGCTGGGGCGACGGCGGGGGCGGACCCACCCGCGAGATGATGGAGCGGGCGCGCCGTCTGCGCTCCCTGGAGGGCTCACCGCGCGTCGAGATCGAGAAGCCGTCGGCGTTCTTCGCGGCGGCCGAGGAGGAGTACGGCGCGCAGGCCCCCGTCTGGTCCGGCGAGCTCTACCTGGAGCTGCACCGCGCCACGTACACCACCCAGGCCGCCACCAAGCGCGGCAACCGGCGCAGCGAACACGCCCTGCGCGAGGCCGAGTTGTGGTGCACGGCGGCCGCGGTGCGCGATCCCGCGTACGTCTATCCGTACGACACCCTCGACCGGCTGTGGAAGACGGTGCTGCTGCACCAGTTCCACGACATCCTGCCCGGCTCGTCGATCGCCTGGGTGCACCGGGAGGCACGCGACACCTACGAACGGGTCCTGGCCGAGCTCGACGAGATCACGGCGTCGGCCGTGCGGTCCCTGGGCGCGGGCGGACCCGCGGTGCTCAACGCCTCGCCGTATCCGCGCAGCGAGGTCGTCGACCCGGGTGACGGCATGCTGGTGCGGGTCGACGTGCCCGCCCTCGGCACGCAGAGCATCGACGCGGCACGGGACGCCGGGGCGGGCGCGGTCGCGCACACCACCGGCGACACGATCCTGCTCACCAACGAGCACCTGAGCGTCACCGTCGACGCGGCCGGGCTGCTCGCCTCCGTCAAGGACCTGGACGCGGGCCGCGAGGTGCTCGCCGCCCCCGGCAACCTCCTCCAGCTGCACCCCGACCACCCCACGCACTACGACGCGTGGGACCTCGACAAGCACTACCGGCGCCGGCACACCGACCTCACGGACGCCGACTCCGTCGAGCTCGTCGAGGACGGGCCGCTGCGGGTCGCGGTGCGGGTCGTGCGGACCTTCGGCGCGTCGCGGATCACGCAGGAGATCCGGCTCGCGGCGGGCAGCAGGCGTCTGGACGTCGTCACGGACGTCGACTGGCGGGAGTCTGAGAAGGTCCTCAAGGCGGCGTTCCCCCTCGACGTGCACGCCGAACGGTCCGCCGCCGAGATCCAGTTCGGCCATGTGCACCGGCCGACGCACGCCAACACGGGCTGGGACGCGGCGCGCTACGAGATCTGCGCCCACCGCTGGCTGCGGGTGGCGGAGGAGGGGTACGGCGTCGCGGTGCTCAACGACGCGACGTACGGCCACGACGTGACGCGCACCGAGCACGGCGACACGCTCGGCACCACGGTCCGCCTCACGCTGCTGCGGGCCCCGCACAGCCCGGACCCGGAGACCGACCAGGGCAGGCACCGCTTCACGTACGCGCTGCTGCCCGGGGCCGGGACCGGCGACGCGGTGGCCGAGGGCCTCGCGCTCAACCTGCCGCTGCGCGTCACGGACTCCCCCGTCCTGCCGTCCCTGGTGGACGTCGACCATCCGGGGGTCACGGTCGAGTCGGTGAAGCTCGCCGACGACCGCGGCGGCGACGTGATCGTACGGCTCTACGAGTCGCGCGGCGGGCGGGCGGCGACCACGCTCCGCACGTCCTTCCCGGTCGCGCGGGCGGAGGTGACGGACCTGCTGGAACGTCCGCTGCACGAGGCGGGGACCGGCGAGGCCGGGCTCGCGCTCGCGCTGCGGCCGTTCCAGATCGTCACGCTGCGGCTGCGCCCGGCCTGACGCGTTCCGGTGCCGGGGCCGGGGGAGCTGGGCAGGCCCCTACGGCCTCGGCACGTTCCGCAGGTTGGAGCGGGCCATCTGGAGCATCCGGCCCACCCCGCCGTCCAGGACGATCTTGCTGGCGGAAAGGGCGAAGCCGGTCACCATGTCCGAGCTGATCTTGGGCGGGATCGAGAGGGCGTTGGGGTCGGTCACGATGTCGACGAGGGCTGGGCCCTTGTGCGCGAAGGCGTCCTTGAGGGCGCTCGCGAGCTGCTTGGGCTTCTCCACCCGTACGCCGTAGGCACCCGCGGCGCGGGCGACGGCGGCGAAGTCCGGGTTGTGGTTCGCCGTGCCGTAGTTGGGCAGCCCCGCCACCAGCATCTCCAGCTCCACCATGCCCAGCGAGGAGTTGTTGAACAGCACGACCTTCACCGGCAGGTCGTGCTGGACGAGGGTGAGGAAATCACCCATCAGCATGGAGAAACCGCCGTCGCCCGACATCGACACGACCTGCCGCTTCCGGTCGACGAACTGGGCGCCGATCGCCTGCGGCAGGGCGTTCGCCATCGAGCCGTGGCTGAAGGAGCCGATGATGCGGCGCTTGCCGTTCGGGGTGAGATAGCGGGCCGCCCACACGTTGCACATGCCGGTGTCGACGGTGAACACCGCGTCGTCGGCGGCGAGGTCGTCGAGGACCGAGGCGACGTACTCGGGGTGGATCGGGACGTGCTTCTCGACCTTGCGCGTGTACGCCTTCACCACGCCTTCCAACGCGTCGGCGTGCTTCTTCAGCATCTTGTCGAGGAACTTGCGGTTCGACTTCGGCGAGACGCGCGGGGTCAGACAGCGCAGCGTCTCGCGCACGTCGCCCCAGACGGCGAGGTCCAGCTTCGAGCGGCGGCCGAGGCGCTCGGGCCGGACGTCGACCTGGACGATCTTCACGTCGTCCGGCAGGAAGGCGTTGTACGGGAAGTCGGTCCCGAGCAGGATCAGCAGATCGCATTCATGTGTGGCTTCATAGGCGGCGCCGTAGCCCAGCAGGCCGCTCATGCCCACGTCGTAAGGGTTGTCGTACTGGATCCACTCCTTGCCGCGCAGGGCGTGGCCCACCGGCGACTTCACCTTCTCGGCGAACTCCATCACCTCGGCGTGCGCGCCCGCCGTGCCGCTGCCGCAGAACAGGGTGACCCGGTCGGCCTCGTCGATCATCGCGGCGAGCTGCTCGATCTCCGCGTCGCCGGGCCGCACGGAGGGACGCGACGTGACCAGCGCGGTCTCGCCGCCCTGCTCCGGCGCGGGCTCGCCCGCGACATCACCGGGCAGCGACACCACACTCACACCGCTCTGCCCGACGGCGTTCTGGATGGCGGTCTGCAGCAGCCGCGGCATCTGCTTCGGCGTCGAGATCAGCTCGCTGTAGTGACTGCACTCGCGGAACAGCTGGTCCGGGTGGGTCTCCTGGAAGTACCCGAGCCCGATCTCGCTCGAAGGGATCTGTGCGGCGAGCGCGAGAACGGGGGCCATGGAGCGGTGCGCGTCGTACAGACCGTTGATCAGGTGGAGGTTGCCGGGGCCGCAGGAGCCCGCGCAGGCGGCGAGGTTCCCGGTGATCTGGGCCTCGGCACCGGCCGCGAAGGCGGCGGTCTCCTCGTGCCGCACCTGGACCCAATCGATGTCCTTGGTGCGTCGGATGGCGTCCACGACCGGGTTGAGGCTGTCGCCGACGACTCCGTACAGGCGCTTGACGCCCGCGCGCACGAGGATGTCGACGAACTGCTCGGCGACGTTCTGCTTGGCCATGCTGTACGCACCTTCCGACGCTGGTGAACCGTGATTCACCCCGTGTGACCCGTGGACCAGGACTTCACTCGCACTTCGTCCCTGTCTCTGGTCCATGAATTCACAGGTGCGGCGGTCATGCCTCCCAGACCGCGGCGGCGGTGCGGTCGTCGGCGTATCCCTTGACCCTGACCTGGATGTCGGCCAGGAACGCGGCGAGGCCCGGCGGGCCGCCCTTCTCCCATCTGCGGGTGAGGTGTTCGGCGAGCTCGGGCTCGCCGCGCAGCGGCTCGGCGAGGCCCTCGCTGCACAGGACGAGCGTGTCACCCGGGCGGGCGACGGAGGCGCGGAAACGGAAGGGGTCGCGGGGCGGCTCGGGGGCGGGTTCGTACGGGCTCGGGGGTGTGGTGATCCCCAGCTCCATGGTGAGCCGATCGCTCTCCTCCGTCTGCCGGGGCGGGGGCGGCGAGCCGAAGCCGACGACGGCCTCACCGGTCGCGTCGGCGACGCGCGGCTCGATGTCCTGCCACTCGCCGTCGCGCAGCCGGAAGAGGCCGCCCGCGCCGACGCCGAAGAACACGCGCGTGCGGCACGCCGGGTCGGCGGGCAGCAGCAGACACCTCAGGGACGCGGCGTACTCGTCCGGCTCAAGGCCCAGGTCGACGGCGTGCGCGCGGAGCTTGCCGAGGCTGCGGTCGGTGAGGCGGTGCAGGCCCGACTTCAGGTCGCCGCGCCGGGCGGCCCTGATGTCCTCGGCGAGCCGGGCGTGACTGCGACCGACGGCCCGTCCGATCCAGTCGCACGCCTCGGCGGCGGCGCGGTGCGCGCCGGGGGTGGCGCGAGCACCGGTCGCCATGGCGACAAGAACCAAAGCATCCTCCCCGCTCCCGAACCGAGCGGTGAGCAGCGCGTCGCGCCGGGGCTCGCCCCGGTACCGGGCGGAGTCCCCGCGCACGGAGGCGGCCCGCAGCGTACCGGCCCCGTACCGGGCCCCGTCCAACACGGTGTCGGCGACGAGGTCCCCGAGGTCGTCGGGATCGGCGGCGGGCAACACGGTCGGCTCGGCCTCATAGGTGGGCGGCCCGTCCCCCACGTAGGGGGCACCGTCATCGGCCGGTCGCGGAGACGCACCGTGGGAGCCGGGCGGAAGCGCCCCGACCCGGTCCCCTTCCGTGGCCGCGTCGGAACAGTCACCCCCGGCCTGCCCACCCGGAAAGGTCACGGGCCCACCGGGACGGGTGGGAGGCGCCCACGGAGCGGGGGCGGTGAAGGTGGGAGGGGTACGCGGGGCGGGGGGCCGGGCGGGACGGGCGGGACGTTCGGGAATGGCGGGGGGCTCGGGGGGTTCCGGCCGGTCGGCCGGGGTGCGGGAGGCCCCCGGAGGGTGGGGCGGACCGGCCGCGCCGGGCGGTGCGTCGTCGCCACGGGGGCGCGGGGCGGCGGAGGGGGCAGGAGGTGCCGGCGGGCCCGACGGTGCGCGGGGCGGCCCGACCGTATCGGGCCGGGGGGACGCGGAGGGGCCTGAAGGGCCCGGCTGCTCGGGGGCGGGGCCGGGCGGGCTTGCCGCGTCGGCTGACGCGTTGCCGCCGTGGGAGGGCCTCGGAGCTTCCGGCCGACCTGCCGGGGTGCGGGCGGCCGGTGGGGCCGGAGGTGGGGCGGGCGGGTCGGGTGATGTGCCGCCGCCGGGGCCAGGGGAGGCGGAGGGCTCCGCAGGCCACGGTTGAGCGGGGGCGGGAGGCTGGGGTGGGGTCTCCGGGGTGTTGGCTGCGGCGCCGGGGGCGTCCGCGTCGCGTCCGGACCCGGGGCGGACGTCGACGGGGGCCGGAGAGGCATCCCCAGTGGGCGGGCGCTGCGCCGGGAAGGCGTCCTGGAGCGCGTTGGACGCCGAGGCGTATCTGTCGTCCAGGGTGTCCGGCGCCAAAGACGGGCCCGTGTCCGGCGCGGCGTCGTCGTACAGCTGTCCCCACCAGTCGTCGTCGCGACCGCCGGGCCTGTCCCCCTGCTGGCTCATGCCCCTAATTTTCCACCGCGACGGCCGCACGAAAACGGTGCATCCGGAAATTCCGGCCATCTCGGCGACGAAGGCGACGACAAGGGCCGCCGGGCGGGCCCACCCCCCACAGGAGGACCGCCCGGCGGGACCAGGGTGGCTAGCGCACGTCGTAGGCGCGGGCCACGGTTTGTGTGACGGAGTTGCCGTGGGCGTCCGTCAGTCGGGTTCTCAGCCAGACCGGCTTGCCGGAAGCGTCCGCGTGGTTCACGGTCGCGCTCCACTTTCCGCCGTGCTCGGCGGTGGTCGCCGCCGTCCACGTCCGGCCCTCGTCGTACGAGTACGACAGCTTCGCTTCGGTGAGCGCGCCGGGCTCGTAGCCCGCGTGCCCCGTCACACCGAGTTCAATCCGCTGTCCGTCCTTCGCGGGCAGGGTTTTCAAGCCGTCCTCGGCGAGCGCGTACCGCGGGAAGAGCATCGGGATGCCCTGCGACGCCGCGTCCTCGTCGAGGTGCGAGCGGAACGACCACGTCGTCTCCGTCGACGTCGACCGGTTCCACACGCGCGAGCCGAGCTTCATGGTGGTGAGGGTCATGTCGTACGCGGAGTCCTCGGCCGGGACCGTGAACACCCCTGAGGGCCACCCGGACTCCCCCACGAGCTCGCCGTCCCGTTCGAGCCGGACGGAGCCGATGTCGCCGAAGCTGCCCTGGATTCCGCCGTGTTCGGCGTCGGCCCAGAAGCCGGGGGCCACCCCGATCAGGTTGCCCTGGCGCTCACCGGCGAGCGCGGGCCTGCCCGCGGCGTCGCGGGGCGCGCCGGGCGTGAGGACACCCTCGTACCAGGTCTCCTTGCGCCGCTCCCCCTTCTTGTACGTGCGCACGGGGTCGATCATGAACTCGCCGTACGGGAAGCTGCTGGACACCTGGTGGCCCCAGCCGGTCGTGCCCGCCGAGTAGTACTCGGTGCGCTTGCCGGGCGCGGGGACCGACGCGAGGTTGCCGAAGTAGATCTCCAGGCCGGTGGGGCGCACCGCGGAGGGCAGGTCCACGTAGTCCGTGGCCTGGCCCATGGCACGGTACGTCGCCTCGTTCGCGGCGAGGTCCTTGTCCCGCACGCGGTAGGTGCGGTCGTCGCGGATCTGCCCGGTCTCGGGGAACGCGAGGTTGTAGACGTAGGGGCTGCTCGCCGTGGCCCGCCACTTCAACTCGGCCTTGCCGGAGTCCAGTCGGGACAGGACGTACGCCGCCTCGTCCGGCTGGATGCCGAGGACCGGCAGCGGGGACCCGGTGAACCCGGCGGACGGGTACCAGCGGCCGGGTGCCGCGCGGTGGGCCAGGACGGCGAGCGCGCCGGCCGCCTTCGCGTCGCGGGCCACGGCAGCCACGTCACCGCTGTCGGGCGCCGCGACGAGCGCGATCCTGCCCTTGACGCCCGCCGCTTCGAGCTCCTGCGCCGTGCCCGACTTCGCGTCGACGACGGCGGCCCTGCCCGTCCCGTCGAGGTTCGCGGAGCCGAGGGAGGCGGTCAGCGGGTGCAGCTTCTTGCCGCCGACGAGGGAGAGTTCGGAGATCTGAGGTGCCGCGGCGCGCCAGTAGCTCCCGGACTCGAAGGTGCCGTCTGCCGGCTTGCCCTCGACGGACTGGTAGTAGGAGCGGACGGTGCGCGGTCCCGCGACGGTGCCCGCGTGCAGCCAGTTGTCCTTGCCCCAGGTGCGGGCGAACGCGAGGGTGGCGCCGCGCGCTTCGGAAGCCTTGTCCGTCTTGACGGTGAGGCGGTGTGCCTTGCGGGCGTCGAGGGTGACCGTGGTGTCCTTCTTCACCTCGATCTGCGGGCGGGCGAGATGGGTGAGGGAGTCCGTGAGCTTCTGGTTGCCGCCCTCGGCGTCCGGCGTGTCGACGAACCCGGTCAGGAAGTAGGCACCGGGGCGGACTTGGTACGTCTGGTCGTTCGCGCCCTCGTTGAAGCGCCGCTCGCCGGTGGCGGTGTCGGTGCCGATGAGATCGACGGATGACGTGCCGTCAGCGGGCTTGCCGTTGCGGTCGATCAGCTTCACGCGGAGGCTGACGGTCTCCGGCTGGACGTACAGGGAGAAGGGCGTCGAGACGCGGGTGCCGTCCTCCGCGGTGGCGAGGACGCGTCCCGTGACGTCGCCGTACTGGGCGCGCTTCAGGTCCGCGTCGGGGGTGACCTTCAGCGGCACCCGCACGGTGGCCCCGGCGGGGACGGTCACGGAGCGCTTGCCGAGCCGGGCGACGTCGGAGCGGACGGGAGAGCCGTCGTTGCCGGTGAGACGGTCCACCGACAGCTTCAACTCGACTTTCTTCCCCGTGGTGTTGGTGTAGGGAACGTCGACCGTGGTGCGGTCGGAGGAGTCCTGCGGCCAGCCGAAGCTGCCTCCCCGCACGGCGGGCGAACCGAGCACCTTCTGGTCGATGGCGGCCTTGGCGTCGAGGCGCCCGCCGCCGGTCTCGCGCGCGTCCCCGGGCACCCGGCTGTCGGCGGACGAGACGAGCGCCGCCTTGATCCGCTGGGCGCTCCAGTCGGGGTGGCGCTGCTTGACCAGCGCGGCAGCACCCGCGACGTGCGGGGTCGCCATCGACGTACCGCTCATGGACTGGTACGCGTGCACGCCCCTGCCGCCCGCGGCCGCGGCGGAGATGCCGACGCCGGGCGCGGCGATCTCCGGCTTGAGGGTGTGCGAGCCGTACGCGGGGCCGCGGCTGGAGAAGGACGCGGTGCTGTCGTCCCGGTCGACCGCGCCGACGGTCAGGACGCCGGGCGCGCAGCCGGGCGAGGAGACGGAGTTGAGGGACGGCCCCGTGTTGCCCGCGGCGATGACGAAGAGCGTGTTCTTCGCGGACCGCGCGAGCTCCTCCGTCGCCGTGCTCATCGGGTCGGTGCAGTCGGTCTGCGCCGGGTTGCCGAGGCTCATCGAGACGACGTCGGCCTTCTGGTCGACGGCCCACTGCATGCCCTCGATGATCCACGAAGTGGCGCCGGACCCGCTGTCGTTGAGGACCTTGCCGTGCAGCAGCTCGGTGCCGGGCGCGACGCCCTTCTTCTTGCCGCCGCTCGCCGCGCCGGAGCCGCCGACGGTGGAGGTGGTGTGGGTGCCGTGGCCCTGCCGGTCCTCGTTGTCCGGGGAGTCGGTGAAGTTCTTCGCCGCGCCGATGCGGCCCTTGAGGTCGGGGTGCTCGGCGTCGGCGCCGGTGTCGAGGACGGCGACCTTGGTGCCCTTGCCGTCGTATCCGGCGGCCCAGGCCTCGGGGGCGTGCACCTGCTTGGTCGACCGGTCGAGGGTGGCCTCGACCTTGGCGTCGAGCCACAGCTTCTTCAGATCACCCGCGGCACGGGACCTGGGGTCGGTGATCTCCGCCCAGAAAGCACCGGCCTTCTTCTTGTCGGCCTTCAGGGCGACGCCGTCGACGGGTTCGAGGACGGGGCCGCGCTCGGCGCCGCGCGGAGTGGCGGGCACCGCGCGGGCGACGTCGACGGACTTGTCGTACACGGCGATGAGCGGCAACTTCTCGGCGTGCGCGTCGTCGTAGCCCTGGCGGACGAGCCCCGTGACGTTGAAGAGCTCCTCGTCGACGAGGCCCTCGGCGATGGCGTGGACGGCGCCCTCGGGGTAGACGTACAGGTCTTTGCCCGACTGCCGCGTCTGGACCAGCGGCGTCGTGCCGTCCTCGGCGGGCAGCGCGGACGCCCCCGCCCCGTTCTTGCCGTGGGATCTGACCAGGATCCGGTCGCCGGTGACGAGGGTGACGACGGAGCCGCCCTCGCGCTGGGGGGCGCTGCCCACCAGTGGCCTCTTGTCCGCCGTGTCCGCACGTGGCTCGGCCACGGACGGAACGGCCGCGGTGACGGCGAGGGCGACGGCGGACGCCGCTCCCAAGGCCGTACGCGATATCGGGCGCATCGCTCTCCCCAGGGTTGGTGGACATGCGGGAGCACGGCCAAAGCGGCCCAAAGGCCCCGAACATGGCCGTGGTTGGTGCTCGGTCGGTGCTGCGGTGGCGTCACCTTGTCATCGGGACGGGCGGTACGGGGATGATGTCCTCGGGCGGGTTTACGCCGTGGCTGTTTCCCGCCACGACGCCGCCGGAACGGAGCGGGGCTCGGAACGGAGCCCGAGGGAGGGGCGTCGCCGCATGCTGGCTGCGATAGGTCTGGACGAGACGCACGAGTCGGCGTACCGGGCGCTGGTGTCGGTGGGCGCCGCCGACGTGCCCGATCTCGCGCGCAGGCTCACCCTCGGCGAACCGGAGACCGAGCGGACGCTGCGCCGCCTGGAGCGGCACGGGCTCGCCGCGCAGGCGTCCGGCAGGGCCGGCCGCTGGGTGGCGGCGCCGCCCGGCGTGGCGCTCGGCGCGCTCCTCACCCAGCAGCGGCACGAACTGGAGAAGGCGGAGCTGGCGGCGACGCTGCTCGCCGAGGAGTACCGCGCGCAGGCCACCGAGCCGACCGTCCACGACCTGGTCGAGGTGGTCACCGGCGCGGCCGCCGTCTCCCAGCGCTTCCTCCAGCTCCAGCTGGGCGCGACCGACGAGGTGTGCGCCCTCGTGACCGGCAGCCCCGTCGCCATCACCGGCACGGAGAACAGCGCCGAGGAGCAGGCGACGGGGCGCGGCGTGCGCTACCGCGTCGTCGTCGAGCGCACCGTCCTCGACCTCCCGACGGGCCTCACCGAACTGTCGGCGGCGATCGGCCGCGACGAGCAGGTGCGGGTCGTGGACCGCGTCCCCACCAAACTGGTGATCGCCGACGGCTCGCTCGCGATGGTGCCGCTGACCTCGCGGACGGCGGAGCCCGCCGCGCTCGTCGTACACGCCAGTGGTCTCCTGGAGTCGCTGTCGGGCCTCTTCGAGGCGGTGTGGCGGGAGGCGCTGCCGCTGCGCATCGGCGAGGACGGCGGCACGCTCACCGAGGACGCGCCGGAGGGCCCCGACGGCACGGACCTGGAGATCCTCTCCCTCCTCCTCGCCGGCCTGACGGACGCGAGCGTCGCCAAACAGCTCGACCTCGGCCTCCGGACCGTGCAGCGCCGGGTGAAGCGTCTGATGGAGCTGGCGGGCGTGACGACGCGGCTCCAGCTGGGCTGGCACGCGTACGAACGCGACTGGGTGGCACGCCGCCCGCCCCGCGGGCCCGCAGCACCAGGACTAACCTGACCTGCGGTTTCACCGGATCTGCGGCACTCTGGGCAGATGGGAGCGTGGGAACTCCTGCTGGTCGGCGTGGTCATGCTGCTCGGCCTGTGCGGAGTCTTGGTGCCCGGCGTGCCGGGGGCGTGGCTGGTGTGGGCCGCGGTCCTCTGGTGGACCCTGCAGGACCCGAACGGCCTCGCGTGGGGCATCCTCGTCGGCGCGACGCTCGTGCTCCTCGCGGCGCAGGCGGTGCGCTGGCAGCTGCCGCCCCGACGCCTGCGCGAGAGCGGCGCGACGCGCCGGATGGCGGTCTTCGCCGGGGCGGGCGCGCTGCTCGGCTTCTGCGTCCTGCCGGTGATCGGCGCGATCCCCGGTTTCGTCGCCGGAATCTACGCCGGAGAACGCCTGCGGCTGGGCGGCCATGGCGAGGCGCTGGCGGCAACCCGCACGGCCATGCGCATGGGCGGAAGCAGCGTACTGACGGAACTCTTCGCGTGCCTGCTCGTGCTGGGGGCGTGGTTGGGGGCGTTGATCTGGGGGTGAGGGGGCGGTCAGCGGGGGCGGTGGTGGGGGTTGGGGTTGGGGTGGCGGTCGTCCTCGTCGAGGTCGATGTCGATCTGGTCGCGGATGAGTTTGTGCGTGTTGCCTTCGGGGGTCTGCGGGGAGGGGGCGTTCTGGAGGACGGCGGCGGGTGGCCGGTGGTGGCCGGGGGCGCGGGCGGGGAAGGCGGCTCCGGTCGTGCCGGCCAGGACGGCCGCGGCGGCCGAGGCGATGACGGCTCGCCGGATGAGGCGGATGAGACGGGCGGGGCTTCGGTGGGACATGGGCGGCACCTCTACCGGTCGGGAGCGGTCGGGATGATGCTGCAGTCTGCCTCCCCCGAATGAGAGGCCCTCTTATGCCCTTACGCCCTTACGCCCCTGCTCGGCATCGGCCAGGGCGAGGTGGCGCAGCGCGTAGGACCGCCAGGGGCGCCACGCGTCGAGGATCGGCTCCGGACCGTCGGGCAGCGCCACGTCCGGGTCGCCGAGGCCCCGCATCCGGATGACCGCGGCCGTCCGCGCGTCGAGCCCGGGCAGCGCCCGCAGCGCCGCCTCCGCGTCGTCGCGGTCCGCGCCCGCGTCCAGGCGCAGGGAGCCGTCGGCGAGCGCGGTGGCCAGCGCGCCGAGCGTGCCCGGTACGGCGGTCAGCGCGGCCGGAGCGGGAAAGAGGTGGGTGAGCCCGCCGCACGCGGCGTCGAGCACGGTCCCGTACTCCCGTACGAGACTCCCCGCCCCCTCCCGCCCCACCAGCGCACGCACCGCGAACTCGTCGGGGTCGGCGGTGCCCGGCGACCGCAGCCCGGGCCGCGCGGCGACGAGCGGGGCGAGCCGGGGGTCGGCGCCGAGCCGCTCGTCCACGGCGTACGGGTCGGCGTCCAGGTCGAAGAGGCGGCGCAGTCGCTGTACGGCGGTGGTGAGGTCGCGCAGGTCCGTGAGGTGCAGCCGGGCGTCGAGCCAGCCGCCCCGGTGCACGGCTTCACCGGCCGAGTGCGCGCCGGTGCCGGTGCCGCCCGTGCCGTCGTGGTGCGTCTCCTCGACGGCGACGATGCCGGTGCCGTGGGGCAGCCGGAGCGTACGCCGGTAGGTGCGGTCGCCCCGTTCGCCGGTGACCTCCTCGATGCCGGTGACGGTCTCCGCGGCGAGCAGGTCGAAGACGGCGTCGGCGCGGTAGGGGCCGCGGTGGGCGAGGCGGAGCGGGATGCCGGCGGCGGGGGTGGCCCGGGCGGCGCCGCGGCGGGGGGCGGCGGCGCGCAGGGCGGTCGGCGTCAGCGCGTACACCGTCCTGATCGTGTCGTTGAACTGCCGCACGCTGGCGAATCCGGCGGCGAAGGCGATCTCGGTGACGGGCAGGTCGGTGGTCTGCAGCAGTACGCGGGCGGTGTGCGCGCGTTGCGCCCGCGCGAGGGCGACGGGGCCCGCGCCCAGCTCGGCGGTGAGCTGCCGCTGCACCTGCCGGGCGCTGTACCCCAGCCGCACGGCGAGCCCCGGTACGCCTTCCCGGTCGACGACCCCGTCACCGATCATGCGCATGGCCCGGCCTACGACGTCGGCGCGGACGTTCCAGTCGGCGGACCCGGGCACGGCGTCGGGCCTGCACCGCCGGCAGGCCCGGAAGCCGGAGGTCTGGGCGGCGGCCGCGGTGGTGTAGAAGCGGACGTTCTGACGCTTCGGGGTGACGGCGGGGCAGCTGGGCCGGCAGTAGATGCCGGTGGTCCGAACGGCGAAGAAGAACGCACCATCAAACCGAGCGTCCCGGCTGCGCACGGCCTCGTACCTGGTCTCTTCATCGATCACGCCTCCATTGTGGGGCGGAGGGACGGGTGGCGGCTGGCGGAATTCGGACGTGAAGGTGAGGGGGGCCAGAGCCTCATCCCCAGCCCAGCGAGACCCGGGGGCCAGGGGCGCAGGCCCAGGAGGCGGGGGCCAGGGGCGCAGGCCCAGGGGCGCGGGGAACTGCGCGACCAGCCCCCACACACCCGCAGCCGAATCCACAACCGGACCGCACCCCCACCCCCACCCCCACCCCCAAAGCTCAGCGCAAGCGCCCCCGCTTCGCGTCCAGCGCCGCCCGCCCCTCCGCTCCCCGCAGCCGCCACTGCCGACGCATCTCCGCGCGGGCCCGAGCGTCCGTCTTGGCGACGATGCGCTGGTTCTCGCGGATCAGCTTGCGGTAGCTGTCGAGACGGCGTTCGGGAAGGGCGCCGGTCTCGACCGCGTCGAGCACGGCACACCCCGGCTCCGCACCGTGGGCACAGTCGTGGAACCGGCACCGCGCCGCCAGCTCCTCGATCTCGGAGAACACCTGCCCGACGCCGCTCTCGGCGTCCCACAGGCCCACTCCGCGCAGCCCGGGCGTATCGATGAGGACCCCGCCCCCGGGCAACGGGATGAGGTTGCGCGTGGTCGTCGTGTGCCGGCCCTTGCCGTCGACGTCACGGATGGCCTGGACCTCCATGACGTCGGCCCCGGCAAGAGCGTTGGCGAGCGTCGACTTGCCCGCGCCGGACTGACCGAGGAGCACCGACGTACCGCCGGAGACGACCGCGGCGAGGACGTCGACGCCGTCCCCGGACGTGGCGCTGACGGGCAGCACCTGCACGCCGGGCGCGGCGGTCTCCACGTCCTCGACGAGATGGCCGAGCGTCACGGCGTCCGGCACGAGGTCCGCCTTGGTGAGGACGACCACCGGCTGTCCGCCGGACTCCCAGCCGAGCGCGAGGAACCGCTCGATCCGCGCGAGGTCGAGCTCCGCGGCGAGCGACACCGCGATGATCGAGTGGTCGACGTTGGCCGCGAGGACCTGCCCCTCGGACCGCTTGGACGAGGTGGAGCGCACGAAGGAGGTGCGCCGCGGCAGATACGTCTGTACGTAGCGGGGATCGGCGCCGTCCGCGTCCACGGCGACCCAGTCGCCGGTGCACACGACCTTCAGCGGGTCGCGCGGAGTGACGAACTCGGTGTCGGCGCGCACGGTGCCGTCGGCGGTGATGACGTCGCACTGCCCGCGGTCCACCCGGGCGACGCGCCCGGGTACGAGCCCTTGCGCCGCGTAGGGCGCGAACTCGGCCTCCCAGTCGGCGTCCCAGCCGTACGGCGTCAGCGGATGCGGCGCGGCGGAGGAACCCGAGAGAGAAGAGGTGAAAAGAGAAGAGGAAGACAAGGGGAACCCTTCACAGGGGTGACCCCGGCATCCGCGCACACGGTCGGCGCGGCACAACGAGAGATCGGATCAGCCGGTGGCCACGGAGGTGGACTTGATGAACTTCCGGATGCGGGCAGCGCCCATCGCAACGACAGCCATCGGTCAACACCTCCAGTTGTGATCCTGATCCTGCACGTGATCCTGCTCAGCCGAACCCGGCGACCGAACGACCGCCTGGGAACACCGCCGAGCCTAGCGACACCCCCGCCAGGACCACCACCCATTATTTTCTTCGCCGCTACGAGGGCTCCCCCGGCCGCCGCGCCACGAACACGAACTCCCGTCCCGGCCGGTCCGGGGCGTCGCGGACCTCGTCCACCACGTATCCCTGTGCCACCAGGTCCGCCTCGATCTCCGCGCGCTCCCGGAACCGAAGCGTCGAGTCCGATGTCAGCACTTGGCCGTCAGCCTCGAAGACGTAGGTCCAGCGGAACGACACCAACGGCCCGTCCACCGCCGTCACATCGACCCATGTTTCGACGGTGCTTCCGGTCGCGCCCCTTCCCGGGAGCCGGGTCACCCGGCGTGAAGCCTCGGGGTTCCAGTTCTCCCAGGCGCGACGGGCGGGGACCCGGGTCTCGAAGACCAGGTGGCCGCCCGGCCGCAGGGCCCCGCGGGCGGTCCGCAGGGTGTTCCGCCACGCGTCCGGGTCGGTGATCTGCTGGGCGACGTTCGCCGTCATGGTGACCAGGTCGGCCCGGAGCGGCGGGACCGACGACGCGTCGCCGTGGATCCAGCGCACCCGTTCGGCGCCCGGCTTGGCGCGAGCGACGTCCAGCGACGCGGCCGCCGGGTCGACGCCCACGACGTCGATGCCGCGTCCGGCGAGCTTCAGCGCGAGGACGCCGGTGCCGCAGCCGATGTCGAGGACCCGGCGCGCGCCGAACTCCTCCGCCATGGCGGCGTACGCGTCGAGGTCGGAGCGGTCGGGGTCGAGGACGTCGTAGAGCGCGGCGAGGCGCGGGTGCGTGTACTCCGCGTCGGTCGTGTCCGTGTCCGCACCGGGAGAGGGGGACGTGTGCCGCTCCTCGCGCGCCGCGCGCCACTCCTGCGCCAGCACCGACCAGACCTCCGTGTCCTGCCGTACGCCCCGATAGGGGTCGTCCTCGCGCAGGCAGCCCTCGCGGCTCATGCCGAGACGTTTCGCGACGTTGATGCTCGGCGTGTTCTCGGGGGCGACCCGCCACTCCACGCGGCGCATGCCGCGCACCTCGATCGCCCAGTCGACGACGACACGTACGGCACGTGTCACCAGGCCCCGCCCGGCGGCGTCCGGTTCCAGCCAGCAGCCTGCCTCGCACGTGCCCGCCGCCGCGTCGAAGGCCCTGAGGAGGACGCCGCCGACGAGTCGTCCTTCGAGCCGGATGCCGTAGAGGCGGCCGGTGTCGGCGGCGGCCTTGTCCGCGAACACCTGGAGCCAGGCGCGTGCGGAGTCCAGGTCGGCGGTGATGTCGGGGAGTCCGACGTAGCGGCCGATGTAGTCACGGCCCCGGTCCATGTGCGCGAGGAACTCCTCGGCGTGCCACGGTTCCAGCGGGCGCAGTTCCGCCCCGTCTCCCAGGGGTGTCGCGAACATCTTCATCCTCCACAGTGGCCGCGCGGTCGGTCCGGATCTTCGCACGGTCACACGCGTACTCGGCCGGAATTCTTCCTTCAGCGGCGGTCGGCGGCACCTGACAGGCGATCTACGGTTCGCCGCGTCGCACCTCGCAGCCGCGCGGCCCTCGCCGACCTCAGCGAAGTCTCCGCCGCGCCGCCATGACCCCATGGACGCAGGCCGGTTGAGCGGAGGGTGCGGTTCCGGACAACTCCCGCGCCTTGGCGATCTGGCCGGTCTTGTCGTGGACGAATTAGTTGCCTCAGCCATCCAATGGGGAGTGGATCAGGGACGAACTGCGCTTGCGAGGTACTTCCATGACGGAGACAACCAACCCCATCCAATCGACCGATTCCATCGAATCCGACGAAGCCATGGGCTCGACCGGCTCCATCGGCTTTCCTCAGGACCGCACGTGCCCGTACCACCCGCCCACCGCCTACGCACCCTTGCTCGACGACGCGCCGTTCTCGCGCGTCCGGCTGTTCGACGGCCGGTCCGTGTGGCTGGTCACCGGGCGTGCGGCGGCGCGTGAGCTGCTCATCGACCCGCGCCTCTCCGCCGACCGCGAGAACGAGGCGTTCCCCGTTCCGACCGAACGGTTCGCCCGGCTCCGGGACCGCCGCGTCGCCCTGCTCGGGGTCGACGATCCGAAGCACAACGTACAGCGCCGCATGCTGATCCCCAGCTTCTCCGTCAAGCGCATCGCGGCCATGCGCCCGCAGATCCAGGCGACGGTCGACCTGCTCCTGGACGCGATGGTCGAACAGGGGCCGTCCGCCGAGCTGGTGAGCGCCTTCGCGCTGCCCGTCCCGTCGATGGTGATCTGCGGGATGCTGGGGGTGCCCTACGGCGACCACGAGTTCTTCGAGGAGCAGTCGAGGCGGCTGCTGCGCGGCCCCACCCCCGAGGACACGCAGGCGGCGCGCGACGCAATGGACGCCTATTTCTACGAGTTGATCGACAAGAAGCGCGAGGAACCGGGGGACGGTCTGCTCGACGAGCTGATCGCGGGGCAGCTCGCGTCGGGAGAGGTGGACCCGGAGGAGCTCGTCAGGCTGGCCGCCATCCTGCTGGTCGCCGGGCACGAGACCACCGCGAACATGATCTCGCTCGGTACGTTCACGCTGCTTCAGCACCCCGGCCGGCTGGCCGAGCTGCGGGCGGGGCTGCGCGCGGACCCGCCGCTGCTGCCGGCCGCGGTCGAGGAGCTGCTGCGGTTCCTCTCCATCGCGGACGGGCTGCTGCGGGTGGCGAAGGAGGACATCGAGACCTCGGCCGGCACGATCCGCGCCGACGACGGCGTCGTCTTCGCCACGTCCCTCATCAACCGCGACGACACGGTCTTCGAAGGGCCCGAGGACCTGGACTGGCACCGCCCGGACCGTCACCATCTGGCGTTCGGGTTCGGCATCCACCAGTGCCTGGGCCAGAACCTCGCCCGCGCCGAGCTCGAGATCGCGCTCGGGACCCTCTTCGAGCGCTTCCCGGGGCTGCGGCTCGCGGCGCCGCCGCAGGACATCCCGTTCAAGCCGGGCGACACGATCCAGGGGATGCTCGAACTCCCCGTCACCTGGTGAGCGAGGAGTCCGCGTGGAAGACATGGCCATTCACATCGAGAAGGACAGGTGCGTGGGCGCGGGCATGTGCGCGCTCACCGCGCCGGGCGTCTTCACCCAGGACGACGACGGCCTCAGCGAGGTGCTGCCCGGCCGTCAGGACGGCGGTGGCGATCCCCTGGTGCGGGAGGCCGCTCGGGCGTGCCCGGTGCAGGCCATCACAGTCGAGGCGAGCTGATGGGGTTTCAGGCACGCCCGGACGTAAGGGGGTTCACTCGCTCAGCGTTACGGTGAAGCTTCTGCCGTACGCGTGATGGGTGTCGACCTCGATGCGCGTGCCGCCGGGTGCCCGGTCCACCCGGACCTGCGGGTCCCCGGCGGTCCTGCGCAAGGGGCGGCCGCGGAGCAGGACCGTCACGGTGTCCCGGTCCATCGTCGGGTCGGACACCGCGACGCGGACGGCGCCGCCGCGACGGCCCCCGCGCTGGACCAGGACCGAGGCGGGGCCGTGCAGGAGCAGGTCCCCTGCCCTGTGCCGACCTCGCGTGAAGGCGTTGGCGGCCGTCAGGCCGAGGCCCGTGTGCGTGACGGCTTGCAGGCGGCCGGAGTTGGCGAGGATGCCGATCGGCCCGCGGCGGTGGGCGTGCAGCTCGGCCTCTCCGGCGTTCGGCACCAGCGCGTAGGCGAGGCGGGCGGGCCGGGCGCCCGCCGCCCCGTCGACGGTCACGCCGAGGACCGAGCGGGTCACCTGGGTGTCGGGGTTGGCGGTGCGGACGACGCGACGGCTGCGGGTGACCTGGTCCAGGGTGACCCGCACCTTCGGTGTGTCGAGGAAGACGTATCCGACGGCGGTGCCCTCCGTGGTGTTGGCGTAGCGCAGCCAGTGCAGGTCGGCGGTGCCGGGGCCGGTCCAGGGGCGGCCGTCGCGGAGCGCGCCGGTGAGGGAGATCCGGGCGTCGGCGGCGGCGGTGCGGGCGTCGACGGTCGTGGTGACGGCACGCCCGGCCGCGCCGCCGACGTCGGCGGCGAGCACCACGATCTCGTCGTCGAACATGAACCACGACTTGGTCGCCGTCGCGGCGCGGTACACCACGAAGTCGTCGGGCAGCAGCGCCCGGTCGTGGTACGCGACATCGCCCGACTGCACCATTCCCGCCGCGCCGTACTCCCCCAGGACGGCGCCGCCCGAGTACCGGTTGGTGCCGCGCGGGAAGTAGACGTACTTGTTCTGCGACTCGGACGACGACGTGAAGGCCAGGGGGTGGCCGGGGTTGTCGTAGTACGGCTTGCCGTACAACTCCGGTACGGTGCGCCGCTGTTCGACCGGGGCGGTGACGCCGGCCAGGCCGTACGGCGAGACCGTCGTGTAGTAGTCGACCCCGTACGCCCGGCTCTGGTCCTGTCCCGAGAGGTAGAGGTAGTGGGCGCCGTCGCCCTGGAACCACGGCATGAGGTTCTCGCCGCTCATGTACTCGTACTTGCTGATGCGGTCGGAGCTCCGGGCGAGCGCGAAGGCGTATCCCGGCCGTCGGTGCACGGTCCTGTCCATGGCGTTGAACGCGACGCTCCGCGCGGCGGGGTTGAGGTCGGCGGGCGGCACGGCGGGGTCGTCGAGGATGTCGGCGTACCGCACGACGCTGACCGGCGACACGAAGCGGGCCGGGTCGAGGGGCGCGCGCGAGGTGGCCCTGACATGTTTGACGTAGCTCTTCAGGGCGGTGGCCGTGGCGCCTGCGGCGAGCGAGGAGAGGTCGACGACGGCCTCGACGACCACCGCGACGTCGGTGTATCCGGAGTCGGGGCGCGACACGGCGCGGCCCTTGACGATCTCCATCATCCAGCCCTCGAACATCAGCGGGGCGAAACCATTCCTCACCCAGCCGTACACGGTCGGCACGAGCTCCTCTCCGTGCGCGAAGCCGGTGCCGTCGAGGATCTTGAGGGTCTGCACGACACGGGTGAGCAGGCCCTTGCCGTACGAGCCGGTGTACGCGACCGACGAGTGCTGGATGAACGAGCCGTCCGCGTAGTGCCCGTCGGTGACCTGGTGGTTGAGGTGGTACGGGTCGATGGTGGCGAAGACCGTGAGCTGGTCCGTGAGCGCCTTGCGAATCCTGGCCTCGCCCCGCTCGCCGAGGAGGGCGCCCTGCAGGATCCGGTTGGTGGTGATGTCGGCGAGGTTGGCGCCGGTGTGGAAGCGGGAGTCGAGGTCGACGTCGCCGCCTGTGCCGTTGCGCAGGTAGGCGTCCATGGAGGCGACGTAGGCCGGCAGCAGGTCGGGGTGGTGGGCGGAGACGGCGTCGGCGAGCAGGACGAGGGTCTTGCTGATGTGCTGGGAGATGCCGATCTCCCAGTGGAACCAGTTGCCGTAGTACCCCTTGGACTGGTCGCCGTAATAGCGCTCGTGCAGCCGGGCGAGGCCGTCGAGCACCCGGTTCTGCACGGTCGTGCTGCCGTACAGGTCGGCGGGGAGGCCCGGGGTGCGGGTGGCGAGGGCGATCTCGTACAGCCTGCGGTAGGCGGTGTTGAGGTTGGCCTCGTCGGTGCCGAGCACCAGACCGGCGAAGAGCTCGCCCTCCCGCGCGTCGTCCATCGCCTTCAGGCCGGCCCGCGCGGTCCGCTCCACTGAGTCGAGCTTCGCGGCGGTCTCCGGACGCGCGTTTGACTCGGCGGTCCCGGCGAAGACCGCGACGGTGTTGGCGATGAGCCGGGCCCGGCCCTCGGCGCCCGCGGCGGCGGACACCGGTCCCACGGGGACCACCGCCATCAGGCCGGCGGCCGACAGGGCGGACAACAGGCGTCTGCGGGTGATCTCCATGGCGGCCTCCAACGGTGACGTGCGGGGCGTTCCGGGAGCGCGGGGTGTCGGGGAGCGTTCAGGGTGCAGGCAGGGAGCGTTCGGGGGCGTGCGGAGTCAAGCAGACGGCCCGACCGGCGACAAGGGTCCCCGCCCCCGGCGCGTCCCGCCCGGTTGATAGCGTCCCTTCCGATCATGGGGCCGGTACCGGGGGGAAGGGGAGCGCCATGCCCGAGAAGGGCACGCCGCGCACGCGACGGCGCACCTGGCTGGTGGCCGCTCTGGCCGTGACCCTGCTGGCCGCGTCGTCGGTGACCTGGTTCGCCGTGTCGCGGGCCGAGGAGCGCGAGGACCGGCTCGACGCCAACCGCGAGCTGGTGACGCACGGCTGCGCGGGCCTGCTCCGCGAGGAGATGTACGCCTCCGTGCCGGATGACGCGCGGGGCGTCCTCGACGCGTACGGGACGCTGCTGCGGCCCGGGCAGGAGAGCCGCGCGTTGCTCGACTGCACGCTGGCCTGGGGTGACGGCGGTGGGCGCGCGGAGGCGGACGTACGGGCACGGGTGCGGGCCGAGGCGGTCCCCGACCGCACGTCCCCCGGCTCCGTGACGGGCGATTTCGGACTTCCCCTTCCTGCGGGCGCGACGGGCAGCGTGGGCACCGCGGACCGCTGGGACGGTGGCGCGGTGGCCACGGCTGCCCTGCTCGTCGACTGTCCGGCGGGGCTGCACGGGCGGGGCCGCACGACGCGGGACCTGCTCGTGTCGGTGGATCTGCCGTCCGACACGGAGGGGGCGGACGTGCACGGCATCCCGAAGGCCGAGCGGCTGGCTGTCGCCCGTACGGCCGCGAAGGTCACCAACTGGGTGTCGCGCAAGGAGGGTTGCGGCAGCGAGCCGTTGCCCACGGAGCCCGGCGCCGCCGCCCCGGCGAAGACGCCCGAGCTCTGCGCCTGGCTCAACCCCAAGGGGCTGGGGTCGACCCCGGGCGACTGGTCCTACGACGGGAACGACAACACGTACAACCGCCGGGCAGGCGCGTGCGGCGGGCGGTGGGACGACACGGCGGGGTCCCCCGGCCACCTCACGGTCCGGGCGGCGGGCGCGGAGAGCTGGTCGGGTGTGCTCGCGGCCGGCGCGTACGAGGAGTACGCCGACAAGGCGCTGGTGCCCGACCCGGCGGTCCCGGCCCCGCACGACAGGCCCCTCACCGTCGAGCGCTCGGGCAACGACCTGCAACTCGCCCTGTGGGCCCGGTCCGAGTGCGTGGCGGGTCCGACGTACCACCGTGTCTCGGTGACCCCCGAGTTCGACTTCGACTACGGCCACGAGGACGGGAAGGTCGTCCTCGAACCGAAGGACCAGCGGCGCCTCTCGCGGCAGGTGCGCACGGTCCTCGACCGCTACCTGTCGGCCCCCGACGGCTGGCCGAAGCGTTCGCACTGCCGCGGGACGAAGATCGTGGGAGAGGTGGCGGAGTGGCGCGGGCGCGACTGACCTGGCGGACGAGGGCGGGGCGCGCCGTCCTGTCGTCGTGCGGGGCGCTCGTCGCCCTGGCCCTGATCGCGGGCGGCTCCTACTGGTGGGGCGGCCCGCGCGACCACCGCGCGGCACAGCGGGTGCTCGACGAGGCGTGCGAGGGCGTGCTGCCCTCCCGCGAGATGCGGGACGTGCTCGGGGACGGGCCGTTCGAGGAGAAACCCGGCCGGGTGGACGTGCGGTCGGCCGAGGAGGACGACGCCCGCGACGAGAGGCGTACGGTCACCTGCACCGTCACCGGCGACGGTGTGCCCGTCGCGGGCGGCAACACCGACGAGGCGCAGGTCCAGGTCACCGTGCAGAGCGTGCCGCAGCGGCGCGGTGACGACTTCGGCGTGGACCGCGCGTCCGCGCGCGACCGCGGCACGGACCCGCTCTACCCGCGGCCCTCGACCGAGCTCCCGCCCGTGGGCCTCGGCGGCGGCTGGCGCGGCCTGTTCACGACCGCTGAGTCCATCGGCGGCACGGCCCGGTCCGACAATGGCGGCGCGACCGTGGTGACGCTCCTGGACTGCGCCCGGGACCGCGACGGTCTCCTCGTCACCGTCGACGCGAAGGACGAGGACGTCACGCTGGACGACCCGCGCCGCCGCGCCGCCTTCGCGCGGATCGCCACGGGGACGGCCGCGAAGGCGTCCGGGAAGTGGGGCTGCGACGCGGAGTTGGGCGAGCCGCCGCACAGGGTCGCGCTCCCGGTCGACGCCGACGAGAGCGTGCCGCTCGCCGACGCGTCCGGGACGTGCCGGGGTGTCCCCGGCCGGGGCGGGCGCGTCTCCCGGTCCTGGGAGAGCGCGAGCGGCGGCAGCCCCGTCGAGGTGTGTGTCGTGGCCGGCGAGCGGCCCGAACTGCCGGGCCCCGGCTCGTCGGACGAGACGCCCCGCTACCACCTCACCGCGTTCTACGGCCCGTACGCGGACTCCGAACGCCTCGACCACGAGCGACGGTACGGCGAGTAC
The DNA here is from genome assembly GCF_008642315.1 of Streptomyces venezuelae. Taxonomy (NCBI): domain Bacteria; kingdom Bacillati; phylum Actinomycetota; class Actinomycetes; order Kitasatosporales; family Streptomycetaceae; genus Streptomyces; species Streptomyces venezuelae. The sequence continues at coordinate 1,895,457 of NZ_CP029192.1, forward strand.
TCCGAGAAGCCGGGGCCCGGCAACGCCCCGGCCGGACGTCTCGCGGGCGGCGGGCGCTGGGCGAGCGCGGTCTGCCGGGACGGGAGCGGCCCCGCGCTGTTCACGGTCCGGGACGAAGGGGCGTGGCGCGCGGACAGGTCGAGCACGTACGACCGCCACCGCACGAAGCCGTCCGCGGGCGACCTCGCGTACGAGCGCGCGGCGCTGGAGCAGTTCGCGCGCCGCTCGGCACGGGCTCACGGCTGCGAGCCGCCGAAGCTCTCCTGAGTCACATCCCGGGGGGACAGGGCAGGCCGATCAGCCCTGCCGGGTCCCGCCGCGCTCCGCGATGTGCCGCGGCGGCGTGATGCCCGTGGGCAGCAGCGGGTCCGGCACCGGCGTTCCCCACGTCGTCGTCAGCGGGAGGTTGCCCGCCCAGATGCCGAGTTCCGCGTCCGGGCCCGCGCCGTCGTCCGGCGGGCCGTCCGCGACCTTGACCGAGGCCTCCGCGAGCGAGAGGGCGAGGAGGGTGGTCGCGGCGAGTTCCTTGCGGCTGGGGCGGCGGGCGTAGTCCCACTGGCCGGGAGTGGCGTGCTCGGTGAGCAGGCGCAGGCCGCGCAGCTTCTCCTCCGGGTCGGTCACCACGCGCGGGACGCCGTGGATCATCGCGCTGCGGTAGCTGACCCCGTGCTCGAACACGGAGCGGGCGAGGACCAGGCCGTCGATGTGGGTGACGGTGACGCAGACCGGGGCTCCGGGGTCGGCGGCGAGGCTGCGGCTGGCGACGGAGCCGTGCAGGTAGAGGTGGGCGGCGTCGCGGCCGTAGACGGTGGGGACGACCATCGGATGGCCGTCGACGACGACTCCCAAGTGACAGACGAAGCCCGCGTCGAGGACCGCCTCCAGGTCGGCGCGGTCCAGGCTGCCCTGCTCGCGCAGGCGGCGGTGGCGGGTGCGGTCGGTGACGGGCAGGGTCGCGGGGAGTGCGGCGGGCGGGGCCGGTGGGGTGGGCGGGGCGGCGCCGTGCCGTTCAGGATGACTGTTCACGCCGCGAGAAGTTACCGATATCGCGCCCGGATGACCATGGTGTGACGAAATCCGTCGCCTGCGTCATTACTCGCGACGATATACGCAATACTTGCGCCACTCGTCCAAGCGCACCCCGAAGAATCCAATGACTCCCACCCCTGGAGGATGGCGGGCCCCCGCCCCCGCACGATCTGATGGAACCCATGGAGCTTCCCCACCACGAGGACGTGTCCCCCGGCAACGGCTGTCTCCCGCCCCGCGCGTGGTACGCGACGTCGGACGCCGCCACCCTCTCCCTCAACGGGCCCTGGCGCTTCCGCCTCTCCCCCGCCGCCCACACCCACGACGACGCCTTCGCCGCCGACGGGTACGACAGCGCGGCCTGGGACGAGATCGCGGTGCCCGGCCACTGGGTGCTGCAGGGTCACGGCGCGCCCCGCTACACCAACATGCTCTACCCGTTCCCCCTCGACCCGCCGCGCGTCCCCACCGAGAACCCCACCGGCGACCATCTGCGCGCCTTCGACCTGCCCGCCGACTGGCCGGCCGACGGCACCGCCGTCCTGCGCTTCGACGGCGTGGAGTCCTGTGCCCGCGTCTGGCTGAACGGCACGGAGCTCGGCGACTTCAAGGGTTCACGGCTCCCCCACGAGTTCGCCGTCGGCGAGCTGCTGCGCCCGGCGGGCAACGTCCTCGCGGTCCGCGTCCACCAGTGGTCCGCCGGTTCGTACCTGGAGGACCAGGACCAGTGGTGGCTGCCGGGGATCTTCCGTGACGTGACGCTCCTGCACCGGCCCGAGCAGTGCGCCCGCGACTTCTTCGTCCACTCCGCGTACGACCACCGCACGGGCACCGGCACCCTGCGGGTCGACTCGGACGTCCAAGGGCGCGTCACCGTGCCCGAGTTGGGCGTGGACATCACGACCGGCGAGGAGGCCGTCGCGGCCGTGGAGCCCTGGACGGCCGAGACGCCGCGCCTGTACGACGCGACGCTCACCACACCCGGCGAGCGCATCCCCCTGCGCGTCGGCTTCCGCACCGTCGCCGTCGAGGACGGTACCATCAGGGTCAACGGCAGCCCCATCCTCTTCCGGGGCGTGAACCGCCACGAGTTCCACCCGGAGACGGGCCGGGCCGTGGACATCGAAACGATGCGCGCGGACGTGCTCCTGATGAAGCGTCACAACATCAACGCCGTCCGCACCAGCCACTATCCGCCCCACCCCGCCTTCCTCGACCTCTGCGACGAGCTCGGCCTGTGGGTCGTCGACGAGTGCGACCTGGAGACCCACGGCTTCGGGGCGGTCGGCTGGCGCGCCAACCCGGTCGACGACGACCGCTGGACGCCCGCGCTCCTGGACCGCGCCGCCCGCATGGTCGAGCGCGACAAGAACCACCCCTCGGTCGTGCTGTGGTCGCTCGGCAACGAGTGCGGGACCGGGCGCGGCCTGACCGCCATGGCCGACTGGATCCGCTCGCGCGACGGCAGCCGCCTCCTCCACTACGAGGGCGACCGGTCCTGCGCGGACACGGACGTCTACTCACGGATGTACGCCGACCACGCCGAGGTCGAGCGCATCGGCCGGGGCGAGGACGAGGGCCCGGACCGGCGGCGCAGGCTCCCGTTCATCCTGTGCGAGTACGCGCACGCCATGGGCAACGGCCCCGGCGGACTCAGCGAGTACCAGCAGCTGTTCGAGACGTACGACCGGCTGCAGGGCGGCTTCGTCTGGGAGTGGCTCGACCACGGCATCGCGGACCCCGCGTACGAGTACGCGTACGGCGGGGACTTCGGCGAGGAACTGCACGACGGGAACTTCATCTGCGACGGCCTCGTCTTCCCCGACCGGACGCCGTCCCCCGGGCTCGTCGAGTTCAAGAAGGTGATCGAGCCGGTCCGCATCGAGGGCGACGGCCCGTCCGGCACGGTCACCGTCACCAACCTCCACGACTTCGCCGACCTCTCCCACCTCGCCTTCACCTGGTCGTACGAGAAGGACGGCACGACCGTCGCCGAAGGCACCCTCGCGGTGCCGCGGACAGGACCCGGCGAGCGTGCGGAGGTCGCGCTGCCGCCCCCGCCGCGCCGGGACCCGGACGCCGAGACCCAGTGGACGGTACGGGCCTCGCTCGCCGAGGACACGGCGTGGGCGCCGCGGGGCCACGTGGTGGCGTGGGCCCAGCTGCCCGTCGAGTACGGCATGGTCCTGCCCGTGCCCGGCGGCGCGACACCGACGGCGGACGCGGACGGCCGGCACCTCGCGCTCGGCGCCGCCACCTTCGACGCCCGCACCGGCACGCTCCTCGCCTTCCACGGCCGCGAGATCACGGGCCTGCGCCTGGACGTGTGGCGGGCCCCCACCGACAACGACAACGGCATGCCCTGGCGCCCCGAGCCGTCCGTCGCCGACCGCTGGCGCTCGCTCGGCCTGCACCGCATGCAGCACCGCGTGGACGACGTCGAGTTGACCGACCAGGGACTCACCGTGCGCACCCGGGTGGCGCCCGCGGCGAGCGACCTCGCGTTGCGCACGGAGTACCACTGGGCGTCGAACGGCCCGAAGCTGCTGCTGCGGATGTCGGTGACGCCGGAGGGCGAGTGGTCCGTGCCCCTGCCGCGGCTCGGGATCCGCTTCGGGCTGCCGGGGGCTTCGGGGCGGGTGCGGTGGTTCGGCGGCGGGCCCGGCGAGGCCTATCCCGACACCGCGGCCGCCTCGCTGATCGGGGTGTGGGAGTCGGACGTCGACGCGCTCCAGACGCCGTACGTGCGCCCGCAGGAGAACGGGGCGCGCGCGGCCGTCCGCTGGGCCGAGGTCGGCGGGGTGCGCGTGGAGAGCGACGGCGCCCCCGCGTTCACCGCACGCCGCTGGACCAGCGAACAGCTCGACGCCGCCCGGCACCGCACCGACCTCGTCGCCGGGGACACGGTCTGGGTCAACCTCGACATCGACCGGCACGGCATCGGCACCCAGTCGTGCGGGCCGGGCGTCCTGCCCCAGTACGAACTCCGCGCCACCCCTCGGCCGTCCTCCCTGAGCTGTGTGTTCTCGGCGGTGGACGACTGAGGGGGCCCGGCCCTACCCCGTAGGGGCCAGCCGCTCGCGCAGGAACGCCACGACCCGCTCGCGCGCCGCGTACGCGGGGTGCCCCGGCACCTCGCGCACCTCCTCCGTCAGGACGGAGTGCGCCGACTTCGCGAACCCCGCCTCGTTGCCCGGCGACGAGTCGAGCTCGATGACCTCGAACGCGTCGCCGAAGTGGCGGCGCAGCGTGGCGAAGCGGTCGCGCGGGACCAGCTTGTCCTCGCTGAAGCGCAGGCCGAGCGCGCACAGGCCCTCGTTTCTGGTGCGGGCGACGACCGTGTCGAACTCGGCGCGGGACAGGCCGGGGTCGACCCGGCGCGCGGCGCTCACCGGGAGCGGCAGCGAGGGCTGGCTGAGCACGGGGGCGAGGACGGCCGGGTCCGTGGCGGCGGCCAGCGCGAAACCGCCCGTGAAGCACATGCCGATGACGCCGACGCCCGGGCCCGGCGTGCGGGACGCCAGGTCACGGGCGAGAGCGCGCAGGTAGTCGGCGAAGGGGCGCCGGGCGTTGGTGGCGAAGGCGCGGAACTCGGAGGCGACGCAGACGCGGCCGAAGACGCCCATGGCATACGGTACGGAGACCGGGCGGCCCGGGTCGCCGAAGGGGGACGGGATCGCGACGGTGAACCCCTGCTTCACCAAGTGCTCGCCCAGGCCGAGGACTCCGGGGTGCACACCCGGGACCTCGGGAACCAGGACGACGCCCGGACCTGTCCCTTTCTCATGGACATCATGAGTGAGACCGGCTCCCGTGAAAGGGGCCGCGCTCCAACCGGTGAGGTCCGCCGTGGGTGCCTCGCGCTCCTGCGGTTCCGAACCGGGCACGGTGCCCACTCCCTTTCGTCTCAAGTGTCATATGGGTAGGTGGAGTTCATGCCTACAGCACGCATACGCACAAGCACAGACCCCGCCGGGCACCCCGTGCCGCCCGAGCCGCCCTCCGACCCGCCGTCGGGCCGGGTCGTGACGTGGCTGGGGAGATTCGGTCCCGTCGCCGTCGGCTACGCCGTGTTCCAGGCCCTGGTGGGCCTGCTCCCTGGCGCGCTGTTCGGGGACACGGCCCGCTGCTCGCTCGCGGTGGTCAGCGGCCTCGGGACGGGGATCTCCGCGTGGCTCGCCGCGGCGCTGCTGCGGGCCAGGGGGGCGGCGGACGACGGGGCCGCCGACGGCCCGGACGGGCTGCCTTCGCCGCGCCGCCCGCGCTCGGGGACGGCGTCGGGCACGGCGGGAACGGACGGGCCCGGGCCGCTGCCAGGGCTCTCCGCGGCCACGTACGCGACGCTCGTCGAGCGTCTGACGGTCTCTCCGGCGACCCGGCGGGGTGCGCGCTCCTGTCGTACCGTCACGTCCTCGGTTTCGACAAGCTGCTCCTGATCGACGGCGGTCCGCGGCACATGCTGCGCGCGCACGTGTGGCATCCGGGCCACGGCACCTCCGAGGACATCCACAACCACCGTTCCCCGCTCGCCTCGTACGTGGTGCGTGGCGCGCTCGGCATGGAACTGTACGAGCCCATGGACCCCGGCGCGGGCGAGGGCGTCGCCGCGGCCTGGTACCGGGAGTCGCTGACGGGCGACGAGGGCGACTGGCTCCTGGAGCCCTCGGGCGACGCGCGGCTGCGGCTCGTGCAGAGCGCGCGATACACGGCGGGGAGCGGCTACGCGCTGCCGCCGCACGTGCTGCACCGCGCGTGGTGCGAAGCGGAGTGGCCGACGGTCACGCTGTTCCTGGAGACGGGGGCGGGGCGGCGGCGGTACACGGACGTGTTCCTGGGGGCGGCCACGGGCGACCCGGCGGGGCGCGCGGTGGCGAAGAAGCGTCTCGACGTGGACGACTATCTGGCGGAGCTCGCGGCGCTGGCCGACCTGCTCGCGGAGGACCCGGCGGACTGACGGGGACGGCTCAGCCGAAGGCCTGGCGGACGATCTCGCGGTTGTAGTCGTCGATCCGGACGGTGCCGAGGTCGGCGGGGGCGAGCCAGCGGTGGTCCTGGTCGGGCAGCGGCAGGGTCACGTCGAAGGTGAGGGGCCGGACGAGGAAGTTGTCCTGCCAGTTCTTGACCTCGTGCCCGCGGTACGTACTGACGAAGGAGGACTCGCCGACCTTGCGGAGGACCCGGCCGAGCAGTCCCGTCTCTTCCTTGAGCTCTCTCAGGACGCCGTCCCGCGGACTCTCGCCGGGCTCCAGCTTCCCGCACGGCACACCCCACACACCGGGCAGGAACCGCTCGGTCTCGCTGCGTCGCACGAGCAGCACACGGCGGCGGAACACCACGACAGCCGCGGCGAGCCGGTTGTCACCGGGATAGTCCATGTCCTCCAACGTAGCGGGGAATCGGGGCCCGTGACAGTCACGGCAGCGGCTCGTCGGCCACCGGTTCGCGTTCTCCCTGGTCGAGGCGGAACGGAGGGTAGACGTCCGTCAGCAGAGTGCCGTAGGCCACCACCCGCGCCGCCCAGCGGTGCAGTCCCACGTTGAGGTCGTACATACCCCTCGGGTACTGGCCGCGGAAGAGCAGCACCACGCCCGCGTAGCAGGCCCGCGGCAAGGAGAGGCGCCCTGTCCGTTTCCTTCAAGACCGTTGAGCGGACCGCTGCCTACGCTGCGGGCATGAACAGCACACCGAAGTCACCCACTCCGAAGTCACCCACTCCGAAGTCATCCCGGCCGCGCTTCGACCTGATCGGTCTCGTCGTCTCGGACCTGGCCGCCTCGCTGGCTTTCTACCGCCGCCTCGGCCTGGAGTTCCCCGAGGGGGCCGAGAGCCTGCCGCACGTGGAGGCCACGCTCCCCGGCGGGCTGCGCGTCGCCTTCGACACGGAGGCGACCGTGCGGTCCTTCCACCCGGCCTGGGAGGCCCCCGCGGGCGGCGGGCGGATCGGGCTCGCCTTCCACTGCGGGACGCCGGCCGGGGTCGACGCGGCGTACGAGGACATGACGGGCGCCGGGCACGGGAGCGAGCTCAAGCCGTTCGACGCGCCCTGGGGCCAGCGGTACGCCGTCGTGCTCGACCCGGACGGCAACGGCGTCGACCTGTTCGCGCCGCTGGGGTCAGCCGCCGAGTAGCGTGCCGAGCGGCACCCCGGTCAACTCCTTCACGTCGCGGGCGAGATGGGCCTGGTCGGCATACCCGGCGGCCGCCGCCGTGTCCGCGTACGCCAGGCCGTCGCGGGCCAGCGCCAGCGCCCGTTGCAGGCGCAGCACGCGGGCCAGCGTCTTGGGCCCGTAGCCGAAGGCGGCCAGTGAACGGCGGTGCAGCTGCCGGGCGTTGATGCCCGCGTCCGCTGCGGTGCGCGCGACGGAGCGGCCCGCCTCCAGGGAGGCGACGACGTGGGCGAGGAGCCGGTCGGGGGGGTCGGCATCGGCGGCACGCTCCATCGCGACCGCCTCCAGGGCGGCCATCGGATCGTCCGCGTCGTCCACCCGCTCGGTGAGCCGTCGCGCCTCGGCGGCGCCCCACAGGTCCGACAGCTCCTCGCGCCGGTCCCGCAGTTCGTGGGCGGGCACACCGAGGAAGGCGGGCGCGGTGCCGGGACGGAACCGGATGCCGACGAACCGACTTCCGGGTTCCATGTCCCGCGGGACGTACGCACGGGTGTCGGGCCCGGCGACGAACAGCCGGCCCTCGGTCCACAGCAGGTCCATGCAGCCGTCGGGCAGCACGGGCCGGGTGTCGCCGGGGGCGCCCGTGGCCACGCGGGTCCAGACGACCGCGCCGGTCAGCCGGGACGGCCCCTCGTGGTAGTCGCGGGACACGACGCTCTCTGTGGCCACGCCCTCCAGATTACGCCGCGCTCCCCCGGTGCTCCTGCGGGCTCACCCCGTACACCCGCTTGAACGCGCCGGACAGCGCGAACGCGCTGCCGTAGCCGATACGGCGGGCTATCGAGCCGATCGTCAGGTCGGTGTCGCGCAGCAGGTCCGCGGCGAGCGCCAGGCGCCAGTGCGTCAGGTACGTCATCGGGGGCTCCCCCACGAGCTCCGCGAACCGGCGGGCCAGCGCGGCCCGCGAGACGCCCGTCTTCGCCGCGAGGTCCGCAATCGTCCAGGGGTGGGCCGGATCGTCCTGGAGCAGGCGCAGGGCGCGGCCGACGACCGGGTCGCCCATCGCCCGGTACCAGGCGGGCGCCGCCGCCTCGGGGCGGGAGAACCAGGCACGCAGGGCGGCGATCAGGAGCAGGTCGAGGAGCCGGTCGAGGACGACGGCCTGGCCCGGCTCGTCCTTGCCGATCTCGTCGGCGACGAGCGGGGTGAGCGGGCACTCCCACACCTCGCCGGGCAGGACGAGCAGCGGCGGCAGCGCGTCGAGGAGCCGGCCGGTGATCTCGCCCCGCATCTGGTACGTGCCGATCAGCATCTCCACGGAGCTGTCGCGGCGCTCGCCCCAGGCGCGCGGGCCGAGGTCGCGGTAGCGGGCCTCTGGGGCACCGTCGAGCGGTGCGCAGCGCTGGCCCGGCAGGATCTCGGCGAAGGGGGCGGTGGCGGGTTCACCGGCACACGTGTAGTGGTCGGGGCCGCGGGCGATCGCGAGGTCGCCGGGGCGGATGCGCTGGGCGGGCGAGCCGTCCGCGGGGGTGATCCAGGCGTCGCCGCGCACCATGACCATGACGGACAGCGGCGCCTCGTCCGCGATGCGGACGGACCAGGGCGGGTCGAAGAGCGCGCGGATCATGAAGGCCCCTCGGGCGCGCGGGCCTTCAAGGAGTCCGGCGAGTACGTCCATGCCGGAAGCGTAGACGTACGCGTATGGCCGTGAGCTCCTCGGCGATGGTTCCCCCGCGGGCCCGGCGGTTGACTGATCCGCATGACGACGAAGACGAGTGTGACGGTGCTGGTGACGGGGGCGACCGGGCGTGTGGGGCGCCGGGTCGTGGAGTCGGCCGAGGCGGCCGGGCTCACGGTGCGGGCCGCCTCGCGGTCCGGCGCGGTGCGGTTCGACTGGACGGACCGGTCGACGTGGGCGGACGCCCTGCGGGGCGCGGACGCCGCGCACCTCGCGTACCTGCCGGACGTGGGCGCGCCCGGCGCGGCGGGGACGGTCGGCGCGTTCGCCCGCGAGGCGGTGGCGGCGGGCGTACGGCGGCTGACGCTGCTGTCGGCGCGGGGCGAGGAGCAGGCGCACGCGACCGAGCAGGCGGTACGGGACTCGGGGGCCGAGTGGACCGTCGTGCGGGCCAGTTGGTTCGCGCAGAACCTCAGCGAGGGGCCGCTGCTCGACGGGATGCGGGGCGGGGAGCTGGTGTTCCCGGCCGGTGAGGTGCTCGAACCGTTCATCGACGCCCGCGACATCGGGGACGTGGTCGTGGCCGCGCTGACCGGCGGCGACCGGTTCACGGGCCGCACCCTCGACCTCACCGGGCCCCGGCTCCTGTCGTTCCGGCAGGCGGTGGCGGAGATCGCGGCGGCGGCCGGGCGCGAGATGATGTACGTGCCGGTGTCCGCCCGCGCGTACGGGACGGCGCTCGCCGGGTTCGGGGTGCCCGCCGAGGAAGTGGAGTTCCTGGTCGAGCTGTTCGAGACGAACCTGGACGGGCGTAACGCGAAGCTCTCCGAGGGGGTGCGGGAGGTACTGGGCCGGGACCCGAGGGATTTCGCGGACTTCGCCCGTGAATGCGCGCAGGCGGGGGTGTGGAGCAGTCTCAGCCCCTCCGGCGTTTTCAGCCCCTCCGGCGTTTGAGGAGCGGGGTCCGGGGCGGAGCCCTGAACGCCGCACTCCGGTCCTCACTCGGGAGGGGTGTCACCCGTCCCGTTCCCGTTGCGTTTCGCGTGCTTCGGCTGCTTCGCGGGCGTCCGCAGCCGCGACGACACGTCGTCCGGCGGCAGGAAGCGCGACCAGCGCTCGGGGAACTCCGACGGCATCTCCGGGTCGTCGGGGTCGTCCGGGTCCGTCATCGCCTCCCGCGCCGCCGCCGCGCGGGCCACCACCTCGGCGGCCTGCGCCTCCCTCATGCGGTCGTTGGCGGCGCGCGCGGCGGCCGTGGCGACGGACGGCCAGACCCGGTCGATGGCCGCGTTGACCGCGGCCCCGACCAGGACCGCGAACGCCGAGACGCCGATCCACAACAGCACGGCGACGGGCGCCGCCAGTGAGCCGTAGATGGTGGGGCCCTCCACCGTGCTGGTGAGGTAGATGCGGAGCAGGAAGCTGCCGAGCACCCACATGGCGAGGGCGATCAGCGCGCCCGGCATGTCCTCCACCCATGGCGAACGCACCGGCACTGACACGTGATACAGCGTCGTCAGGAAGACCACGGAGAGGATGACGACGACCGGCCAGTAGAGGATCTGGACGACCGTCGTCGAGCCCGGCAACAGTTTCACCACCGCGTCGGGCCCCGCCACCATCAGCGGCAGCGCCACCGACCCGATGAGCAGCGCCACGATGAAGAGGCCGAAGGCGAGCATCCGGGTCTTGACGATGCCGCGCGCGCCGTCGAGGCCGTACATCACCGTGATGGTGTCGATGAAGACGTTCACGGCGCGCGATCCTGACCACAGGGCGAACAGGAAGCCGATGGAGATGACGTCGGGGCGGCTGACCCGCATCACGTCGTCCAGTATCGGTTCGGCGATCTGGTGGACGCCCCGGTCGGAGAGGACCGTGCGGGACGCCTCCAGGATGTTGTTCTGCACGCTGGCGATCGTGTCCGCGCCGGTCCACCGGTCCACGTACGCGAGCAGGCCGATGAGGCTCAGCAGCAGCGGCGGGACGGAGAGCAGCGTGAAGAAGGCCGCCTCGGCCGCGAGCCCCAGGATGCGGTACTCGATGCACGAGTTGACGGTGTCCTTGAGCAGCAGCCAGGCGGTCCTGCGCATGGAGACGTTCCGGTAGAGAGCGCGGGCCCGGTTCCAGCGGCCCGACGGCCGCCCGGGTGTTTCTTTTGCCTGGTGCACCTCCTTACCGTAGCGGCATGGCAGCCAGCACCCACACAGTGACCAACCAGGCTCCGCCCCTGGTGGGATATGACGTATTCACGTCCGACCGGGCCCTAGTGGAAGGGGTCGAGCGGCACCTCGATCCCGCGCTCCTCGATTCCGCCCGCGACGAGCTCTCGTTGCTCGGCCGGGCCGCGGGTTCCGCCCAGGCACAGAAGTGGGGAGATCAGGCAAACGCGAATCCTCCGGTTCTGCACACACATGACCGGTACGGCCATCGGGTGGACGAGGTCGAGTTCCACCCGGCGTGGCACCGGCTGCTCGGCAAGGCGGTCTCCGCGGGCCTGACGGCCGCCTGGACGCGGCCCGGCGGCCATCTGCGCCGGGCGGCCGGGTTCCTGGTGTGGACGCAGGTCGAGGGCGGTCACGGCTGCCCGGTCTCGATGACACACGCAGCGGTGCCCGCGCTCCGCGCCGACCCGGCGCTCGCCGCCGAGTGGGAGCCGCGCCTCACCTCGACCGTGTACGACGAGGGGCTGCGCCCGGCGTCCCGGAAGGCGGGCGCCGTCTTCGGGATGGGCATGACGGAGAAGCAGGGCGGCAGCGACGTACGGGCCAACACGACGCGCGCGCAGGCCCTCGCCGAGGACGGGACGTATGCGCTGACGGGGCACAAGTGGTTCTGCTCCGCGCCCATGTCGGACGGGTTCCTGGTCCTCGCGCAGGCCGAGCAGGGGCTGACGTGCTTCCTCGTGCCGCGTGTGCTCGATGACGGCTCACGGAACGCCTTCGCCATCCAGCGGCTCAAGGACAAGCTGGGCAACAGGTCCAACGCGTCGAGCGAGGTCGAGTTCGACGGGACGTGGGCGCGGCGGGTCGGAGACGAGGGGCGCGGGGTGCGCACCATCATCGAGATGGTGGCCGCGACCCGTCTCGACTGCGTGATCGGCTCCGCGGCGCTCATGCGGCAGGCCGTCGCGCAGGCGGTGCACCACGCCACGTACCGGGAGGCGTTCGGCGGCAGGCTCGTCGACAAGCCGCTCATGCGCAACGTACTGGCCGATCTGGCGCTGGAGTCGGAGGCGGCCACGACGCTGGCGCTGCGGCTCGCCGCGGCCTACGACGACGGGGGCGAGCAGGAGCAGGCGTTCCTGCGGCTCGCGGTGCCCGCGGCGAAGTACTGGGTGACCAAGCGGTGCACGCCGCTGGCCGGCGAGGCGCTCGAATGCCTGGGCGGCAACGGCTACGTGGAGGACTCGGGCATGCCGCGGCTGCTGCGCGAGGCGCCGCTCAACTCCATCTGGGAGGGGTCGGGGAACGTCCAGGCGCTGGACGTGCTGCGGGCGCTGCAGCGCGAGCCGCAGGCCCTCAACGCGTTCCTCCAGGAGGTCGGGACGGCACGCGGCGCCGACCACCGCCTGGACGCCGCGATCAAGGATCTGCTGACCGAACTGGCGGACCTGGACGGCATCGAGGGGCGCGGGCGGCGGCTCGTGGAGCGGATGGCGCTGGTGCTCCAGGGATCGCTGCTGGTGCGGTACGCGCCGCCGGAGGTCGCCGACGCGTTCTGCGCCTCGCGGCTCGGCGGGGACTGGGGCGCGGCGTTCGGCACGCTGCCGCACAGCCTCGACCTCGCGGCAGTGGTGCGGCGGGCCGCTCCCGGCGTCTAGGGCCTGGGTCGGAAGTCCCGGCCGGTACGGAGGTGGTGCTGCGCCGACACGGCACCACCCCCGTCACTCAGGCCCCGTGAGGAGCGTGCACACCGCACGGGCGGCGTTGCTGTCCAGATTCGGGCCCCGTCCGGCCCTTGGCCAGGGTTGCAGGAGGTTGCAACTCGCCGCGCGGTCCACCCGGTTCATCGACGATGCGGCACCCGGGGAGGCGGCGCAGGGGGCACGATGAAGGGATGCTCCCGCACACACTGGTCTGGCCGGAAAGGACCCGGTGGCCATGAACACCCCGGCGACGATCGACCTCGCGCGCCTGTCCGCCATGGACCTCGCGCACGCCGCACACGTCCTGAAGGGGGTGCGCGACGCCACGCTGTCCGGGCAGCCGCCCAGACTGCTGCCGCGTCCGGTGATCGGCGACTCGTGGAGACGGATGATCCTCGGCGGGGTCGATCCGGACCGTGACTTCAGGTCCCGGCTGCTGAGCGACGAGGAGCTGGAGGAGCGCCGCCGCACCTCGCCGCTCCGGGAGATCCTGCCCGTCCTGCGCGACGGTCTCGTCTCCGTGGCGGACGCGGCGCAGCACATCATGGCCGTCAGCGACGCGGACGGACGTGTGCTGTGGCGCGAGGGCAGCGCCGCCGTGCTCCGCAAGGCGGACTCGCTCGGGTTCGAGCCGGGCGCGGACTGGGGCGAGAACGTCGTGGGCACGAACGGCATAGGGACGTCACTGGTGGTGCGGCGCCCGGTGCAGGTGTTCTCCGCCGAGCACTTCGTGCGGACCCACCACCCGTGGACGTGCACGGGCGCCCCGCTGACCGATCCGCGGGACGGCAGGCTCCTCGGCGTGGTCGACATCAGCGGACCGCTGCAGACCATCCACCCGGCGACGCTCGCGCTGGTCGACGCGGTCGCCAAGCTCGGGGAGGCGCGGCTGCGGGAGCGGCACGTGGCGGCGCTGGACCGGCTGCGCGCGGTGGCGGCGCCGGTCCTCGCGCGGCTCGACGGTCGGGCGCTCGCGGTGGACGTGCACGGCTGGACGGCCGCGGTGACGGGCATGCCCCCTGCGGACCGTCTCACGCTCCCCAAGTCCTTCGGTGCGGGCCGCGCCTGGCTGCCGTCGCTGGGCCCCTGCCTGGTGGAGCCGCTGCCCGGCGGGTGGCTGCTGCGCCCCGAGGACCCGGGTGACGTGCCGCGGCCGGTCGCCGCGACCCGTCTCGTCCTGGACGTGAGCAGTCCGCGCCGGTGGACGCTCTCGGTGCTCGGCGGCGCCCACGACTGGACGCACGAGCTGAGCCCGCGCCACGCCGAGCTCCTCTATCTCCTCTGTACGTACCGCACGGGACGCACCGCCTCGGGGCTCGCCGAGGACATGTTCGGCGATCCCGCGCGCACGGTGACGGTGCGCGCCGAGCTCTCCCGCGTGCGGCGCTATCTGGGCGGGCTGCTCGCCCACCGGCCGTACCGCTTGCACGAGGACGTGGACGTCGACGTGGTCATGCCGGAGCGCCCCGCGGACCTCCTGCCCCACTCGATGGCCCCCGCGGTGCGCGCCGCGCGGCAGCGCATGATTCTCTGAGCGCCATGAGCATCACAGTCACCACCTGGTCCCTCGAACAGACGTCTCCGGCCGACCTGCGACCGGCCGCCGCGCCCGACGGGGAGGACGTCCGGATCGCGCGCGCCGAGGTTCCCTCGCCCGAGTTCAGCCGGTTCCTGTACGCGTCCGTCGGCGGGGACATCCGCTGGTCCGACCGGCTCTCCCTCACGTACGCGGAGTGGCAGAAGCTGCTGGAGCGGCCGGGTGTGGAGACGTGGGTCGCGTACGAGAAGGGGACGCCGGCCGGGTACGTGGAGCTGGCGGCTCGCGGCGAGAACGGGGACGCGGCGGAGGGCGTCGTCGAGATCGTCTACTTCGGGCTGATCCCCGCCTTCCGGGGGCGCCGCATCGGCGGCCACCTGCTGTCGTACGCCGTCGCGCGCGCCTGGGACCTGGCCGAGCGGTGGCCGGGGCTCGCGCCGACCGAGCGGGTCTGGCTGCACACCTGCTCCAAGGACGGCGAGCACGCGATGGACAACTACCGGCGGCGCGGGTTCCGGCTCTTCGACACCAAGGTCGAGGAGGAGGCGGACGTGCCGACGCCGGGGCCGTGGCCGGGGGCCGACCGCGACTGAACGCCGCACGGGCCGCTGTGACCGACGACACCCTTGTCCACGATACGGGACAAGGGTGTCCACATTTTGGATAATGCTGGACTGGGCCGAAAGTCCCGTGACACGCTTCCGGCATGGATCGCACTGGAAACGCCTTGGTGAGTCGACGTCACGTCGACCTCGGCCGCATGTCCAGCGCCATGTGTCCGGCTTGCTGATCGACTCAGCACAGCCGCTCCCCATCCACTGATCCCCCTCCCTGCGCAGCGCCGCGCGCACGTCCCCGCATGCGTCCACCATGCGCGGTCA
The DNA here is from genome assembly GCF_008642315.1 of Streptomyces venezuelae. Lineage (NCBI taxonomy): Bacteria > Bacillati > Actinomycetota > Actinomycetes > Kitasatosporales > Streptomycetaceae > Streptomyces > Streptomyces venezuelae. The sequence goes on from NZ_CP029192.1 coordinate 1,910,557, forward strand.
CGTGCCGATTTCGCAGGTCAGAGCCGCTTTCCCGCTGCCCCGAAGGACGTACCGCCATGGCCGCCACGCCAGAGAAGCCTGCCCCAGCAACGCCCCGCCGCAAGGTGAGCCGTCACCGCGGCGAGGGTCAGTGGGCCGTCGGTCACTTCACGCCGCTCAACGGGAACGAGCAGTTCAAGAAGGACGACGACGGTCTCAATGTGCGGACACGTATTGAGACGATCTACTCGAAGCGTGGATTCGACTCCATCGACCCGAACGACCTCCGCGGCCGTATGCGCTGGTGGGGGCTGTACACCCAGCGCAAGCCCGGGATCGACGGCGGCAAGACCGCGGTCCTCGCCCCGGAGGAGCTGGACGACGAGTACTTCATGCTCCGCGTCCGCGTCGACGGCGGCCGGCTGACCACCGAGCAGCTGCGCGTGATCGGCGAGGTGTCGCAGGAGTTCGCGCGCGGCACCGCCGACCTCACCGACCGCCAGAACATCCAGTACCACTGGATCCGCATCGAGGACGTCCCCGAGATCTGGCGCCGCCTCGAAGCCGTCGGCCTCTCGACCACCGAGGCGTGCGGCGACACGCCCCGCGTCATCCTCGGCTCCCCCGTGGCAGGCGTCGCCGAGAACGAGATCATCGACGGCTCCCCCGCCATCGACGAGATCCAGCGCCGCTTCATCGGCAACCCCGAGTTCTCCAACCTGCCGCGCAAGTTCAAGACGGCGATCTCCGGGTCGCCGCAGCTCGACGTCGCCCACGAGATCAACGACGTCGCCTTCGTCGGCGTGCACCACCCCGAGCACGGCCCCGGCTTCGACCTCTGGGTCGGCGGCGGCCTCTCCACCAACCCCAAGCTCGGCGTGCGCCTGGGCACCTGGGTGCCGCTCGACGACGTGCCGGACGTGTTCGGCGGCGTCATCGGCATCTTCCGCGACTACGGCTACCGGCGGCTGCGCAACCGCGCCCGCCTGAAGTTCCTCGTCGCCGACTGGGGCCCGGAGAAGTTCCGGCAGGTCCTGGAGGACGAGTACCTGCACCGGAAGCTGGCCGACGGGCCCGCCCCCGAGCAGCCCGCGGGCACCTGGCGCGACCACCTCGGCGTCCACCGCCAGCGGGACGGCCGCTTCTACGTCGGCTTCGCCCCGCGCGTCGGCCGCGTCGACGGCACCACGCTCACGAAGATCGCCGAGGTCGCCGACGCGCACGGCTCGGGCCGCCTTCGCACCACCACCGAGCAGAAGATGATCGTGCTCGACGTCGAGCAGGACCAGGTCGACTCGCTCGTCTCCGCACTCGAAGCACTCGACCTGCGGGTCAACGCCTCGCCGTTCCGGCGCGGCACCATGGCCTGCACCGGCATCGAGTTCTGCAAGCTCGCCATCGTCGAGACCAAGGCGCGCGGTGCCTCGCTCATCGACGAACTGGAGCGCCGCATCCCGGAGTTCGACGAGCCGATCACCATCAACATCAACGGCTGCCCGAACGCCTGCGCCCGCATCCAGGTCGCCGACATCGGCCTCAAGGGCCAGCTCATACTCGACGACGAGGGCAACCAGGTCGAGGGCTACCAGGTGCACCTGGGCGGCGCCCTCGGACTCGACGCAGGATTCGGCCGCAAGGTCCGCGGCCTGAAGGTCACCGCGACCGAGCTCCCCGACTACGTCGAGCGGGTCCTCAAGCGTTTCCAGGAGCAGCGCGAGGACGGCGAGCGCTTCGCCACGTGGACCGCCCGCGCACCCGAGGAGGCCCTCAAGTGAGCGAGCGTGCCGCCCCGTTCCACTGCCCCTACTGCGGCGACGAGGACCTGCGCCCCCACGAGGCCGGACACGGCGCGTGGGAATGCGGAGCCTGCAACCGGGCCTTTCAGCTGAAGTTCCTCGGGCTGCTCGCCCGGGGCGTTCAGCACACCAGCAGTGGAGAGAACCAGATATGACGACTGCTCAGGACCAGAAAGCGCGCACGGACGACGAGTTGAAGGCCCTCGCCGAGCAGGCCGGACGCGACCTGGAGGACGCCTCCGCCCTGGAGATCCTCCAGTGGGCCGCCGACACCTTCGGGGCACGCTTCTGCGTGACCTCCTCGATGGAGGACGCGGTCGTCGCCCACCTCGCCTCGCGCGCCAGGCCCGGCGTCGACGTCGTGTTCCTGGACACCGGCTACCACTTCCCGGAGACCATCGGCACCCGTGACGCCGTCGAGGCCGTCATGGACGTCAACGTCATCACCTTGACGCCCCGTCAGTCCGTGGCCGAACAGGACTCGGTGTACGGCGCGAAGCTCCACGACCGCAACCCGGACCTGTGCTGCAAGCTGCGGAAGGTCCAGCCCCTGGAGGAGGGTCTCGCGGGGTACGTCGCGTGGGCCACCGGGCTGCGCCGCGACGACTCGCCGAGCCGCGCGAACACCCCGGTCGTCGGCTGGGACGAGAAGCGCGGCAAGGTCAAGATCTCGCCGATCGCCCGCTGGACCCAGGACGACGTCGACGCGTACGTCACCGAGCACGGTGTCCTCACCAACCCGCTCCTGATGGACGGCTACGGCTCGGTGGGCTGCGCCCCCTGCACCCGCCGCCTCCTGGAGGGCGAGGACGCCCGCGCGGGCCGCTGGGCCGGCAACGCCAAGACCGAGTGCGGGATCCACTGATGACACAGACCCGGGAGAACCACGTGACGACCGGAGCCACCGTCTGGCTCACCGGCCTGCCCAGCGCCGGAAAGACCACCATCGCGTACGAACTGGCGGGTCGGCTGCGCGCCGAGGGCCGCCGCGTGGAGGTCCTCGACGGCGACGAGATCCGCGAGTTCCTCTCGGCGGGCCTCGGCTTCAGCCGCGAGGACCGGCACACGAACGTGCAGCGCATCGGCTTCGTCGCCGAACTCCTGGCGCGCAACGGCGTGCTGGCCCTGGTGCCGGTGATCGCGCCGTTCGCCGACAGCCGCGAGGCGGTGCGCAAGCGCCACCAGGCCGGGGGCACCGCGTACCTGGAGGTGCACGTCGCGACGCCGGTCGAGGTCTGCTCCGTACGCGATGTGAAGGGCCTGTACGCGAAGCAGGCCGCGGGCGAGATCTCCGGCCTCACCGGGGTCGACGACCCCTACGAGGCGCCCCAGACGCCCGATCTGCGCATCGAGTCGCAGGACCAGACCGTGCAGGAGTCAGCGGCGGCGGTTCACGCGCTGCTCAGCGAAAGGGGTCTCGCATGACGACCGTCGCCACAGTGACCGACGAGGGCACCGACAGCCCGTACGCGCTCAGCCACCTGGACGCCCTGGAGTCCGAGGCGGTGCACATCTTCCGCGAGGTGGCGGGCGAGTTCGAGAACCCGGTGATCCTGTTCTCCGGCGGCAAGGACTCGATCCTGATGCTGCACCTGGCGCTGAAGGCGTTCGCCCCCGCGGCGATCCCCTTCTCGCTGCTGCACGTGGACACGGGGCACAACTTCCCCGAGGTGCTCGAATACCGCGACCGCGTCGTGGCCGAGCACGGGCTGCGGCTGCATGTCGCGTCCGTGCAGGACTACATCGACCGCGGTGTCCTGAAGGAGCGCCCGGACGGCACCCGCAACCCGCTCCAGACGCTGCCGCTCACGGAGAAGATCCAGAGCGAACGCTTCGACGCGGTCTTCGGCGGCGGCCGCCGCGACGAGGAGAAGGCCCGCGCCAAGGAGCGCGTGTTCTCGCTGCGCGACGAGTTCTCGCAGTGGGACCCGCGCCGCCAGCGCCCCGAACTGTGGCAGCTCTACAACGGCCGCCACGCGCCGGGCGAGCACGTCCGCGTCTTCCCGCTCTCCAACTGGACCGAGCTGGACGTCTGGCAGTACATCGCCCGCGAGGACATCGAACTCCCCGGAATCTACTTCGCCCACGAGCGTGACGTCTTCCAGCGCTCCGGGATGTGGCTGACCGCGGGCGAGTGGGGCGGCCCCAAGGAGAGCGAGACCGTCGAGAAGCGGCTCGTGCGCTACCGCACGGTCGGCGACATGTCCTGCACCGGCGCCGTCGACTCCGACGCCACCACGCTGGACGCCGTCATCACCGAGATCGCCGCGTCCCGCCTCACCGAGCGCGGCGCGACCCGCGCCGACGACAAGATGTCCGAGGCCGCGATGGAAGACCGCAAGCGCGAGGGGTACTTCTAACCATGAGCAACAGCACCACCGAGCCGGTCAAGCCGCTCTCCACCGAGCAGTTGTCGGCCACCACCCTGCTGCGGTTCGCCACCGCCGGTTCCGTCGACGACGGCAAGTCCACCCTGGTGGGCCGCCTCCTCCACGACTCCAAGTCGGTCCTCACCGACCAGCTGGAGGCCGTCGAGCGCGCCTCCGCGAGCCGCGGCGCCGACGCCCCCGACCTGGCACTGCTCACCGACGGCCTGCGCGCCGAGCGCGAGCAGGGCATCACCATCGACGTCGCCTACCGCTACTTCGCCACGGCCCGGCGCCGGTTCATCCTCGCCGACACCCCGGGCCACGTGCAGTACACCCGCAACATGGTCACCGGCGCCTCCACGGCCGACCTCGCCGTGGTCCTCGTCGACGCCCGCAACGGCGTCATCGAGCAGACCCGCAGGCACGCCGCGGTGGCCGCGCTGCTCCGCGTCCCGCACGTCGTCCTCGCCGTCAACAAGATGGACCTCGTCGCGTACGACGAGACGGTCTTCGCGAAGATCGCCGAGGAGTTCACCGCGTACGCAGGCGAACTGGGCGTACCGGAGATCACCGCGATCCCGATCTCGGCGCTGGCCGGTGACAACGTCGTGGAGCCGTCCTCCAACATGGACTGGTACGGCGGCCCGACCGTCCTGGAGCACCTGGAGACGGTCCCGGTCAGCCACGACCTCGCCACCTGCCACGCGCGCCTGCCCGTGCAGTACGTGATCCGCCCGCAGACCGCCGAGCACCCCGACTACCGCGGCTACGCGGGCCAGATCGCGGCCGGTGCCTTCCGGGTCGGCGAACCCGTGACGGTGCTGCCCTCGGGCCGCACCTCGAAGGTCGCCGGGATCGACCTGCTGGGGCAGCCGGTGGACGTGGCGTGGACGCCGCAGTCCGTCACGCTGCTCCTGGAGGACGACATCGACGTCTCCCGCGGCGACCTGATCGTGCCGAGCGGCGACGCCCCCGCGACCACGCAGGACGTCGAGGCGACGGTCTGCCACGTCGCGGACACCGAGCTCTCCGTCGGCCAGCGGGTGCTGCTCAAGCACACCACCCGCACGGTCAAGGCGATCGTCAAGGAGATCCCGTCGCGGCTGACCCTCGACGACCTCTCCCAGCACCCGGAGCCCGGCCGGCTCGTCGCCAACGACATCGGCCGGGTCAGGATCCGCACGGCCGAGCCGCTCGCGCTCGACTCATACGCGGACTCGCGCCGCACCGGGTCCTTCCTGCTGATCGACCCGTCGGACGGCACGACGCTCGCGGCCGGAATGGCGGGCGACGCGTTCGCCACGCCCGCCGACCAGGCCGCGGCGGGCGCCGCCACCGAGGACGAGGGCTGGGACTTCTGACATGACCTACGTAGACGTCTACGCGACGTTCGCCAAGGAGGGCGGCCGCATCGGCAGCGGCGCCCTCGGCAGCGGGCAGGGCGGAGTCGCGCGATGTGCGGAGTAACGCCTCCGGCGGGAACGGGGCGCGCACAGCACGTGTGCGCCCCCGTTCTCCTCGTATCCGCAGCGATCGCAGTACCCGCGCTCCGTGCGCGGTCATCCCGAAGACGAAGACCTACCGATCTCCCGGCCACGACCTGACGGCGTGCGCCCGGGCCGACGAGGGGACCACCTCCCGTGCCTGCTCCACGTACCCGACTCGCCGCCATCGCGGCGCTGCCCCTCCTCGCCCTGGCGCTCGGCGCCTGCGGCTACGGCTCCGACGCCTCCGACGAGGACGGCAAGTCGAAGGTCGCCGAGGGTGCGAAGAAGATCGAAGACCTGGACAGCGTGAAGATCGGGTACTTCCCGAACCTCACCCACGCCACCGCCCTGGTCGGCAACCAGGAGGGCCTGTTCCAGAAGGAGCTAGGCGGCACCGAGGCCAAGTACGCGCAGTTCAACGCGGGCCCCTCGGAGATCGAGGCACTGAACGCGGGATCGATCGACATCGGCTGGATCGGCCCCTCGCCCGCCATCAACGGCTACACGAAGTCGCAGGGCAAGAACCTGCGCATCATCGGCGGCTCGGCGTCCGGCGGCGTGAAGCTCGTCGTGAACCCGAAGAAGATCAAGTCCCTGGACGACGTCAAGGGCAAGAAGATCGCCACCCCGCAGCTCGGCAACACCCAGGACGTGGCGTTCCTCAACTGGATCGCCGAGCGGGGCTGGAAGGTCGACGCGCAGAGCGGCAAGGGCGACGTGTCGGTGGTCCGCAGCGACAACAAGGTCACCCCTGACGCCTACAAGTCCGGTTCCCTGGACGGCGCCTGGGTGCCGGAGCCGACCGCGTCGAAGCTGGTCGCCGAGGGCGGCAAGGTACTGCTCGACGAGTCCGACCTGTGGCCGGACAAGAAGTTCGTGATCACCAACATCATCGTGCGGCAGGAGTTCCTCAAGGAGCACCCGAAGGTCGTCGAGGCCGTGCTGCGCGGCGCCGTGAAGACCAACGCGTGGATCGCGAAGAACCCGGAGAAGGCCAAGGCCGCCGCGAACGCGCGGCTGAAGGCGGACGCCGGGAAGCCGCTGCCCGCCGAGGTGCTCGACCCGGCGTGGAAGTCGATCCAGACGACGAACGACCCGCTGGCCGCGACGCTCGACGCCGAGGCCGACCACGCGGTCAAGGCCGGTCTCCTGGAGAAGCCCGACCTCAAGGGCATCTACGACCTCGGCCCGCTGAACAAGGTCCTCAAGGCCGAGGGCGAGTCCCCGGTCGACGACGCCGGACTCGGCGTCAAGTAACCCGGCAGCCGACGTTCCCAGTTCCCAGGAGGTGACGACCATGGCCACGACTCTCGCCAAGGCCGCGGAGGACACCCGCACCACGGCCGAGCACGCCGCACGGATCGAGCACGTCTCGAAGTCGTTCGGCGGCCCCGCCGGACCCCAGCTCGTCCTGGACGACATCACCCTCGATGTCGCGCCCGGCGAGTTCGTCACCCTCCTGGGAGCCTCGGGCTGCGGCAAGTCGACGCTGCTCAACCTGGTGGCCGGGCTCGACGAGCCGTCCGCGGGCACCATCACCACGGACGGCCGTCCGGCCCTGATGTTCCAGGAGCACGCGCTGTTCCCGTGGCTGACCGCGGGCAAGAACATCGAACTCGCCCTGAAGCTGCGCGGCGTGCCGAAGGCGGACCGGCGTCCGAAGGCCGAGGAGCTCCTCGGACTCGTCCGGCTGCAGGGCGCGTACGGCAAGCGGGTGCACGAGCTGTCCGGCGGCATGCGCCAGCGCGTCGCCCTGGCCCGCGCACTCGCCCAGGACAGCAAGCTCCTGCTGATGGACGAGCCGTTCGCGGCGCTCGACGCCATCACCCGTGACGTCCTGCACGACGAGCTGACCCGCATCTGGCGCGAGACGAACGTCTCCGTCCTGTTCGTCACGCACAACGTGCGCGAGGCCGTGCGCCTCGCCCAGCGCGTCGTGCTCCTCTCGTCGCGCCCCGGCCGGGTGGCGCACGAGTGGCGGGTCGACATCCCGCACCCGCGCCGCATCGAGGACACCGCCGTGGCGGAACTGTCCGTCGAGATCACCGAACAACTGCGTGGGGAGATCCGCCGCCATGGCCACTGACACTTCGACCGGCCCGGTCAAGGAGTCCGGCGACAGCCAGGACCTCGCCGGTCTGGAGGCGGGCCTCGACGCGCTGGACACACACGCGGGCCCCACCCGCACGCCCGTGCGCCAGGTCCTGGTGCAGAAGGTGGTGCCGCCGTTCACCGCGGTGGTGCTGATACTGCTCGTGTGGCAGGCGCTCGTCTCCTTCGACATCGTCGACGACCCCACCAAGCTGCCCCCGCCGTCCGCGGTGTGGGACGAGGTGCGCGAGGCGTGGCTGCAGGGCACCCTGCTCGACTACATCTGGACGTCCGTCTCGCGCGGCCTGCTCGGCTTCCTGTTCGCCCTGGTCATCGGCACGCCGCTCGGCCTGATCGTGGCCCGGGTGCGGTTCGTGCGGGCGGCCATCGGGCCGATCCTCTCCGGTCTGCAGTCCCTGCCCTCGGTCGCGTGGGTGCCGCCGGCCGTGATCTGGCTGGGCCTGGACAACTCGATGATGTACGCGGTGATCCTGCTCGGTGCCGTGCCGTCCATCGCCAACGGCCTGGTGTCGGGCGTCGACCAGGTGCCGCCGCTGTTCCTGCGCGCGGGCCGCACGCTCGGCGCGACAGGCCTGCGGCACACCTGGCACATCGTGCTCCCCGCGGCGCTGCCCGGCTATCTCGCGGGCCTCAAGCAGGGCTGGGCGTTCTCCTGGCGCTCGCTGATGGCCGCCGAGATCATCGCGTCCTCGCCCGACCTGGGCGTCGGCCTCGGCGTCCTCCTGGAGAACGGCCGCAACGCCAGCTCCATGTCCATGGTCTTCCTCGCCATCTTCCTCATCCTCATCGTCGGCATCGCCATCGACCTGCTGATCTTCAGCCCGCTGGAGCGGCGCGTCCTGCGCAGCCGCGGCCTCGCCGGGAGGAGCTGAACCACCGTGCACCGTCCCGTCCTTCTCGTCGTCGCCCATGGCAGCCGTGACCCGCGGCACGCCGCGACCGTGCGCGCGCTGGTGCGCCGGGTGCGGTCGCTGCGTCCCGGTCTGCGGGTGGAGACGGGCTTCCTCGACTTCGACACCCCGACCGTCTCCGGCGTCCTGGAGCGGCTCGCGGCGGAGGGCGTGCGCGACGTGGTGGCCCAGCCGCTGCTTCTGACCCGCGCGTTCCACGCGAAGACGGACATCCCCGCGGTGCTGCGGGAGGCGCCCGCCGCGCTGCGCATCCGGCAGGCGGCGGTGCTCGGTCCTTCGCCGCTGCTCGTCTCCGCGCTGGAGCGGCGGCTGTACGAGGCGGGGCTCGACCCCGCCGAGAAGTCCTCGACCGGGGTCGTGCTGGCCTCGGCGGGGTCGTCGGACCCGGAGGCGATCGCAGTGATCGCTGACATCGCGCGGGAGTGGCGGCGTACCGGTTGGTGCGCCGTGCGGCCTGCGTTCGCCTCCGCTTCGCTGCCGCGCACGGAGGACGCCGTGCGCGCGCTGCGGGACGTGGACGGGGTGCGGCGGGTGGCCGTCGCGCCCTATGTCCTGGCCCCCGGCTTCCTGCCGGACCGGATCGCGCGGGGCGCCGCCGGCGCCGACGTGCTCGCGGACGTCCTCGGTCCGGCTCCGGAAGTGGCGCGTCTGCTGGTACGGCGCTATGACGAGGCGTATGCGCCCGACACGTGCCCTGTTGCTCCCCTGGCGCGGACTCCCGCACTGGCCTAGCTTGTGGGTTCATGACCCCGAGCCGATCCCGCATGTTGTGGCTGCGCACCGAACCCCTGCACGCGGTGGTCTATTTCGAGGAACGCTGCCGCGGCCTCGGCAGGGCCGTGGGTCTCAAGGGCTTCTGGATGGGGTACTTCGCGGGCCGTACGGCGCCGATGGGGCGGGTCGGGCCCGGGGTGGCCACTGCGGCGCTCGGTGTCTTCGCCCCGAACATGGTGGCGCGGTCCCTGCCGTCGGCGTGGGAGTACGCGTCGCCGGACCGCGTCGTCGAGGAGCGCGCCCGCGTCACGGCCGCGGCGCTGCGCCAACTCGTCCCCACCGTCGAGGCGTTGGCGGCCAAGGTGAACGAGCCGTTGATGACGATGGTGGAGGACGCGCCCTCACTCGCCCGCCCGCTGTTCGCCGCCAACCGCGATCTGGCACACCGCTCGGACCCGGTCGAGCGCCTCTGGCAACTGGCCACGTGTGTACGCGAGTTCAGGGGCGACGCCCACATCGCGGTCCTCGCCGACCACGGTCTCGACGCCCGCGAGAGTCTCGTCCTCGCGGCGGCGACGGACCGGGTGGAGACGGCGGGCATCCGCCAGGACCGCGGCTGGACGGAGGAGGAGTGGGCGGTCTCCGTGGACCGGATGCACGTACTGGGGCTGCTGGACACGAGCGGCCGCGTCACCGAACACGGCGTGACGAAGCGCGAGTTGATCGAGGAGGACACCGACCGGCTCGCGGCCCGACTGCTCCGCCCACTGGGCCGGGGCGAGGCGGACGCACTCCTGGCCGCACTGGCCCCGGCGTCCCGCCGCATCCTGGACTCGGACGTCCTGCCGTTCCCGAACCCGATCGGACTGCCGAGGGCGGCGGGCTGAGCGGGCCCGAACTCGCTTGCCCCGCCGTACCGGCGCCCTTAGCGTCACGCGGGTGACCCCCGAACTGCGCTCCGAGCGCCTCTCGCTCTCCCCCTATGTCGACACCGACGAGGCGGACTTCGTCACGCTCTTCCAGGACGAGGCCGTGGGCCGCTGGTTCGGGGACGGCGTGCAGAGCGAGGCGGAGGACCGCGCGCTGTTCGGCCGGATCTTCACGCTCGTCTACGCCGAGGAGCGGTATCCCGTCTGGGCGGTCCGGCACGAGGGGCGGTACGTCGGCCACGCCGAGGTCAAGCCCTCGCCGGAGACCTGGCTCGACGGCACCGAGATCGTCTACGGCCTGGCCAGGGACGCCTGGGGCCAGGGACTCGGCACGGAGCTCGCGGAGCTCCTCACGGCGTACGGGCACGAGACGCTGGGCCTGACCGAGGTCCACGCCACGGTCGACGCGGCCAACGCCCCCTCCCTCTCCGTCCTCGCCCGCCTCGGCTACGTACGGGCCCGCGAGATCCCCGAGGAGAACGGCCAGGTCACCCTGCACCTCATCTCCCACCGCTCCGCACCGACGGTCACCGGCTGAGGCCCGCGGTCCCGTCGAACGGGGTGGCCTGGTGGAACCAGAGCTGCCAGCCGCCCTCCGTGCGCCGCCACAGTGAGCTGCGGTGGGCCCGGCGGCCGCCGTCGGACGTGTCGAAGGTCAGGTGCACCAGGTCGTCGGCGAGCTGGACGCCCCGCATGCGGGAGGTGGTGATCGGAGTGGTGCCGGGGTCCTTGGACGCCATGAGGACCCGCACGATCGAGGCGCGGTCCCAGCAGGCGCCCGAGGCGCCGAACTCCCTGAACTCCGGGTGCAGGAGCGCCCCGAAGAGCTCGGGCGAGACGCGCACGTCGGGGTCGAGGAGCCGCAGTTCACTCTCGATTGCGGCGTCGACGGCGGGGGTACGGCCGGATCCGGGATCAGGCACGGGTCATCTCCTCCAGGCGCGTGACCGTGTTCCAGTTGCGGGAGGTGGCGACGAGGCCCTTGGCCAGGCGGGGCCGCGACAGCACCTCCGCGAGCTTGGAGCGGCCGAGGCCGTCGGGGGCGTACAGATACAGGGCGCGGTCGCCGAGCCTGAACTCCTCGGGCAGGAAGGAGGGTTGCTCGACGGAGGCGAAACGCTCCGCGTCGACGGGGCCGGAGAAATAGGTGACGTGCAGCTGCTTCGGTTCGAGGTCGGCCGCCGGGAACGGGCAGGCGTCGACGATCGCCTTCAGATAGGCGTGGTCGCGGACGAGGACGTCGACGGCGAAGCCGAAGTGCTCCTCGATGGCGGCGCGCAGGACGGCGGCCCATGACTCCTCGTCGCCGCCTTCCGCCGTGAAGACCGCGTTGCCGCTCTGCAGATACGTCCGTACGCCGCCGTGCCCGAGCCCTTCGAGGAGGGTGCGCAGCTCGGCCATCGGCACCTTCTTGTGGCCGCTCACATTGATGCCGCGCAGCAGCGCCGCGTATGTCTTGATCGCCATACGCCCACGATATGCCGGACGCGCCAGGATGGACGTGCAGGACGAAGCGGCCGCCGTGCCCCGTGGGGGTGGGCACGACGGCCGCGGCTCAGTGGGGCGGCGAGATTACTCGACGACCTTCAGGAGCTTGTTGGGCGTGCCCTCGCTCGGGTTGGAGATCTTGTCCGGGGTCGCGCCATCGGTCAGGGCCTTGGCGACGTCCGCGGGCTTGGCGTCCGGGTGGGCGGCGACGTAGACGGCGGCGGCGCCGACGACGTGCGGGGTGGCCATCGACGTACCGGAGATCGTGTTGGTGGCGTCGTCACCGGTGTTCCAGGCGGACGTGATGTCCGAGCCCGGGGCGTAGATGTCCACGACGGAGCCGTAGTTGGAGAAGTCCGACTGCTCGTCGTCCTTGGTGGAGGAGGCGACCGTGATGGCGTCCTTCACGCGGGCCGGGGAGCCCTGGGAGGCGTCGGTCGACTCGTTGCCCGCGGCCACCGCGAAGGTGACGCCGGAGTCGATCGACTTCTGGACGGCCGCGTCGAGCGCTTCGTCCGCGCCGCCGCCGAGGCTCATGTTGGCGACCGAGGGACCCTTGTGGTTCTTGGTGACCCAGTCGATGCCCGCGACGACCTGCTCGGTGGTGCCCGAACCCTGGTCGTCCAGGACACGGACGGCGACGATCTTCGCCTTCTTGGCGACGCCGTGGGCGTCACCCGCGATGGTGCCGGCGACGTGCGTGCCGTGGCCGTTGCCGTCGTCGGCGTTGTCGTCGTTGTCGACGGCGTCGAAGCCGGAGGTGGCGCGGCCGCCGAAGTCCTTGTGGCTGACGCGGACGCCGGTGTCGATGACGTACGCGGTCGCGCCCTCACCGGCGGCGTCGGGGTACGTGTACTTCTTGTCCGCGGCGGTGTCCGCCTGGTCGATGCGGTCCAGGCCCCACGACGGCGGGTTGTCCTGGGTGGCGTCGATGCTGAACTTCTTCGACTGGACGACCTTGCCGACGGTCGGGTCGGCGGCGAGGCGCTTGGCCTCGGTCTCGGTCAGGCCCTTGGCGGAGAACCCGTTGATCGCCGAGGAGTAGTTGCGCTTCAGCTCGCCGCCGTACTCCTTGGCGAGGTCGGACTTGGCGCCCTTGTCGGCCTTCTCGTCGAGCATCACGATGTAGCTGCCGGCGACGGCGCCCTTGGCGTCGAGGCCGTACACCTTGCCCTCGGCGGGGGTGGCCGCACCGGCGAAGGAGGTCGCGAAGACGGTGACACCGACCGCGGTGGCGGCGGTGGCTATCGCGGCGGTGAGCTTCATCGTGCGGGCACGCTTGTGAGTTGCCATGAAGAGGGATCTCCTCAGTGCTGTGTGGGGGGATGTGGGGGGATTTATTCAGCTGTCGCCCAAGGCGCCGCCGTGACAACAAGTTCGTTGCGACAGCCCTTGCGGCCCGGAAGATCTCCGGGTGTTGGGACGAAACACTGTCCGATTGACGCGCGCAGATCAATACCTTCATACAGCTGTGACTTGTTCAACAAGGTTCCGTAATAACAAACCGACTCGCTAGCGACGGAACGGACATCCCGGGCCACATTGCCCCCAACTCGCGGTAACACAAGGCGCTTTGCGCCACATGCGCAACGCCGGGCCGGCTGGAGAGTCCAGCCCGCCCGGCGTCGGAATCGCGTGCGTACGCGGGTCAGGCCGCGGTCACGACTTTCTGCTCCTCGAAGGAGTCGATGGTCCGCGTGAAGTCACGCGTCGACAGAAGCAGCTTGTAGATGATGGCGAGTTCGAAGACCAGAAGGAGTGCCCCGGAGACGATCGTCACGGGCATCACCGCGTCGAAGAGCGGGCCGATCATGAAGACGCCCATCTGGAATTCGATTCCGCTCACCAGGTGCGCGCGAATACGGTGGCGCAGCAGGAAGGAGCGCACCCGCAGATAAGCGGGGAACTTCTGCCGGAACTCCTGGTGGAGGTCGATCACCTGGGCCTTGGGCTTCGGCGCGGCCTCCGCGTCCGCCTCGGCGCCGACGGTGTCGTCCGACGGCTGCTGGACGTAACCCACCGCCTCGCCCGCGGCCCGCTGAAGGTCCTGCTCGATGTCCGCCGACGGGTTGTCCCGCAGCAGGTCCTCCATGAAGGCGAGCTCCGCCTCGTTCTGCGCGCGCCGCGCGGCCCGCATGCGCGCCTTGATCTGCTTGCGCATGGTGTGCCGGATCTTGAAGATCTCCAGCGAGTTGATGTAGCGCAGGGTGTCGAGCGCGACGACGCCGAGGGCGAGCCAGATGTAGAAGGTGTCGCCGGTGCGGTCGTACTGACCCCACATGAGCGCCACACCGCACACCATCACCCGGATGCGGTCGAAGACGAAGTCCAGCCAGGCGCCGAAGACGGAGCCCTGCCCGGTGAGGCGGGCGAGCTTGCCGTCCATGCAGTCGAAGATGAAGCTGAAGTGGTAGATGACCGCGCCGAGGGCGAGCCACTTCCAGTCGCCGAACGCGAAGCACGCCGCCGATCCGAGGCCGAGGATGAACGCGCCCCAGGTGATCTGGTTGGGCGTGACACGCGTCCGCATCGCGGTGAACCGCACGAGCGGCGTGGCGACCGGGTCGACCAGCAACACGGTCCACCACGCGTCGCGCTTCTTCTCGGTGATGCGACGCACCTCGGCGAGGGGCGGTATGTCTCGACGCATGGGGGTTCAACTTCCTGGCGTTCGGCGAAAGTTCATCTCACGCTAGGAAGTGGTTGGGCAGGAGAACAAGATCTGGCGTGTACAACCTTTGGCCGGGGGTATCAGTCAACCTTTCAGGGTGAGTCAATGGCCCTTCCAGCATGGTGCCGCGTTACCTGAGCGTTACCGAATGACCGCTCCGTTATCCAATCGCGTCACGGAGCGTTACGCATGCCCCGAGGGGTGGCCCCTCCACTGCCCGAAGAGGCAGCTTTCGGCTGCATCCCTCAGCGCTTCGGCAGTTCCGCCTCGATGAGGTCCGCCGCCTGCTTCGTACCGCCCTCCGCGGCCATCGCGTCCTTGATCTCCCCGAGCCTACGGGCCACCTCGGGGTCGTCCACCAGCGCGAGGACGGCCTCACGCAACGCCTCGGCGGTGGCGTCCTCCATCGGGAGGTGCCGGGCCACGCCGAGCCCTTGGAGCATGTCGGCGTTGCCGAACTGGTCGACGGCCTGCGGCACGGCCACCATCGGTGTCGCGGTGGCGAGCCCTTCCTGGCTGCCACCCGCGCCGGCGTGCGTGATGAACGCGTCCGCCTTCTTGAGGATCGCGAGCTGCGGAACCCACGGGTGCACCTCCACGTTCCCCGGCAGCTCGCCGAGCTCGGCCGGGTCGACGTGCCGGCCGACCTGGAGCACCACGTGCCATCCGGGCAGGCCGCCGAAGGCCTCGGCACACGCGCGGTAGAAACCGGGCTGCTTGGTGAAGGCCGAGCCGAGCGAGACGAGCAGCACCTTCTCGGCGTCGGCGGGCCGCTCCCACTCCCCCTGCGCCGCCCGGTCGCCCTGGCAGGCGCCGACGAACGTGTGCACGCTCTCGTCGACCCGGTCGGCGTGCGGCTGCAGCGCCTTCGGGATCAGCACGAGTGAGCGCGGCGGGCGGCCGACGAAGGGGTCGGGGTGCTGGGTGACGCCGTTCTCCGCCAGCCACGCGCGGAAGCGCGCGTAGTACGCCTTGCCGCGTTCGGTCTTCTTCAGCTCCGCGTACATCGGCTCGGCGACCTCCTCCTCGTAACCGTCCCAGGCGACGAGGTTCGGCGAGAGCGAGATCTCGGGGACGCCCCAGCGGCGGGCGAGGACGCGGGCCGGATAGGAGGTGATGTCGTGCAGGACGAGGTCGGGCTCGTCGCCCTCATAGGCGCGGGCCAGCTCGGGCAGGACGGTGATCGCGTCGGTGAGGAACGGTTCGATGTTGTCGATCAGCTCGGTGCCCCACGCCTCCGGGTCGGCGTCCGGGGAAGGCAGCGTCGTGATGTAGGGCCGCGGCTCGGCGCCGGTCTCGGCGACCTTCTCCGCGAAGGCGTGCGGAACGGCGTACGTGGCGCGGTGACCGCGTGCGACCAGCTCACGGATCACTTCGAGGCTCGGGTTGACGTGCCCGTGGGCGGCGATCGAGAACATGGCGATGTGGGCGGGCCGGGATGAGGTCATGCCGGAACACTAAACGAGACGAGACGTCTCGTGCAACCCTGTGCCGAGATCTCTACGCCAGACCCTCGCCGCCATCAACCGCCTCGTTGTAACGGAGCAGATAGCCGGCGAACCGCTCCAGGTCCTCCCCGCTCCACCCCGCGAGCCGCCCCCGGAAGGCGACCCGCCGCGCCTCGCCGACCTGCGCGAGGACCTCGTCGCCCCGCTCGGTGAGGTGCAGCACGTGCACCCGCTGATCGGCCGGGTCGGGCCGCCGCTCGACGAGCCCGACCTTCTCCAGCGCCCCGACCTGCCGGCTGATCGTCGACTTGTCGAGCGTGTAGTGCGCGGCCAGATCGGTGGCGCGGCAGCCGCCCTGGTGCTCGAGGTGGCTGAGCAGGGTGAAGGACACGAGCGAGAGCTCGGGGTGCATGCGTGCGGCGGTGGCGCGCGCCCGCCGGGCGAACGCGGTCATCTCCCGCTGGATGACCTCGATGGACGCGTCCCGGATTGCGGGCGCACCCCTGTCTCGATCGGTCACGATTTCTCCCTCTCCATGAATGGTTGTAGAGTACAACATCGTAGAGAGTTGTATATACCAACTACCTTTCGACCGTGTCCGGAGACGCTCCATGTCCGCCACCGCGGAAACCCCACCCCGACTGCGCGACGCCCTGCGCCACGTCCTCCTCCACCTCGTCACACCGCTGCTGATGTGCCTCGGCATGGGCCTGGCGTACATGGGCGCGTTCGTGACGCCCGAACCCAACGACATGCCGGTCGCCGTCGTCGGATCGGGCCAGCAGACCCAGGTCCTGGCCCAGAACATCAAGGACAAGGCGGGCGACGCACTGGACGTGCGCACGCTCGCCGACCGCGAGCAGGCGGTCGACGCGCTGAAGTCCCTCGACATCGCCGGCGCCTATGTCCCCGACGCGAAGTCGCCCGAGCTGATCGTGGCCACCGCCGGTTCCGACATGAGCGCCACGGCGGCCCAGAAGCTCTTCACCCCGATGGCCGCGGAGCAGGGCCTGCCGCTCAAGGTCACGGACGTGGCGCCGCCCGTCGAGGACGACCCCACGGGCCAGGGCCTGTTCTTCCTGCTCGTCGCCGTGAGCATCGGCTCGTACGCGTCGGTCGCCGTGCTCGGCGCGGCGGGGGCGGGCCTGCGGATGCGGGCCAGGGCGGGACTCGTCGTGGGGGTCTCCTTCGCCGTCAGCCTGATCGGCGCGGCACTCGCGGGCCCGATCTTCCACCTGGCGCACCACGGCCTGTGGGGCGTGTGGGCCATGGCGTGGCTGTACGCGGCGGGGATCCTCTTCATCGGCCTCGGCCTGCACACGTTCCTGAAACGCTGGACGACGCTGGCGATGATGGTGCTCTTCGTGATGCTCAACTTCACGACGTCCGGCGGCCTGTTCAAGCCCGAGCTGCAGAACGGCTTCTTCGGCTCCCTGCACGCCTTCTGGAACGGCGCGGGCTTCGTCGAGGGCATCCGCAGCCACCTGTACTTCGGCGGCCAGGGGCTCGGTCAGCACGTGTGGACGCTGGCCGGCTGGCTGGTGCTCGGCCTGCTCGTCGTCACCGTAGCGGCCCTCTGGGAACGACGACACCGCCCCCTCCCGGCCCCTGCCACCGCCCGGCACGCGGCACGCGCCCACGAGCGGGAGGCGCATGAGGCCCAGGAGGCCCAGGAGGAGGAGATGGAGGAGTCGGTCGCGGTGTGACTCCTCCCACCGGGGGGCGTCCCGGCCGGGATCACGTCCCGGCCGGAGTCACGTCCCGGCCGGAGTCACGTCCCGCAGGTGTAGTCCTCGGACGGCAGCTTCCCGGTCAACAGGTAGTCGTTGACCGCCTTGTCGGCGCAGGCGTTGGAGTAGCCGGTGAACACCGCGTGGGTGCGGGCCGGGACGGTCACCAGCTTCGAACCGCGCATCGCCTTGTGCATGCCGAGGCCCTGCTCGTACGTGGTGCGGGTGTCCCCCGTGGCCTGGATCTGGAGCACGGGCAGGTCGCTGGAGATCTTGGTGGGCGACTCGCTCGGCTTCGTCCTCCACCAGCCGCACGGCATCGGCGCGTTGTGGAAGGGACCGAACACGGGCTGCTTCGGCCGGGCCTTCTCGATGGCCTTGCGGTACCATTCGGCGTTGCCCGGCACGGTGCTGTCGGCGCACAGGACGGCCAGGGTGGAGGCGTAGTCCCTGGCGGTGCCCGTCTCGTCCGTGCGGAACATGGCGCCGAGGAGCCCGGCAAGACGCTCCGACGGCTCGACGGAGCGGCCGGCCGCGGCGTCGACGAGCAGCCGCAGCGTGCGCGTGTACTCGGCGTTGTCGACGTCGTCCGTACCGAGGACATAGAGGATGAGCGGCAGCGACTCGTGGTCGAGCCGGTCACCGCCGATCTCGATCGGCCGCTGCGCGGCCCGGCGGACCAGCCCTTCCACCGTGGCCCGCACGGCGGCGGGCGTCTTCCCCAGGTGGTACTCGGCGTCACGCGGCGCGGCCCACCGCGCCACGTCGTCGAGCGCCTTCTCGTTGGCCGGGCCCATGGCCTGGAACATCTTGAGGCCGTAGTCGCTGGGGTTCATGGCGCTGTCGAGGACGAGCCGGTCCACCTTGCCGGGGAACATGTTCGCGTAGACCGCGCCCAGATAGGTTCCGTACGACTGGCCGAACCAGGACGTCTTCCGCTCGCCGAGCGCGCCGCGTATGACGTCCACGTCCCGTGCGATGTTGCGCGTCGAGTAGTGGGCGAGCCGGTCACCGTACTTCTCGCCGCACTTGCGCGCGTCGTCCACCGACTTCTTCGCCACCCGGTCGAACGAGGCACGGTCGAAGCCCACCCCCCGGAACCAGGACATGCCGTCGAGACCGCAGTCGAGCGGTGAACTCTCGCCGAGGCCGCGGGTGTCCATGCCGATGACGTCGTACGCGGCAGCCACGCGCGGCGTCATCTTGGCCCGCAGCTGCGCGGGCATCCCGAGCCCGTGGCCACCGGGCCCGCCGGGGTTGGTCTGGATGATGCCGCGTCGCTCACGTTCCGAACCCGTCGCCTTCATGCGCGAGACGGTGAGGGAGAGGGTGGGACCCTTCGGCGCGGTGTAGTCGAGCGGGACGACGACCTTCGCGCACCGCGTGCCGGTCTTGGTCAGCTCGGGGTCCTTGCACGGGCCCCAGTCGAGGCGCTGCTGGTAGTAGCGGTCGAGTCCCTTCAGGGTGGTCGTGTACGCGGCGGTGTCGGCCGGCACGGTCGCCTTCGCGCAGCCGGTCACCCCGGCGGCCAGGGCGAGGGTGGCGGCGACGGCGAGCAGGGCGGTACGGGGGTTGGTGGTGCGGGGTGCGGTGTTCATCTGCGTCCTTGCTGATCGTGCTGGGCGAAACGCGCCGGGGCCGCGTACTGCTGCTGGTGGTCTGCCGGGGCGGCTGCGTACTGCGGCTGCTGGTCTACGGAGGGCTGGTGGTGCTGGTGGTGCTCCTGGTAGTCGTGCTCCGGCGTCCGGCGCGGCCTGCGGGGCCACCACAGTCCGCGGCCGAGCATCGTGGCCAGCGCGGGGACCAGGACGAGGGAGAGCACGAGCGAGGAGAGGATGATGCCGAGGCCCGTGGCGAAGCCGATCTCCTGCGTCGCGGGGCTCGCGGCGAGGCTGGCGAAGGACCCGGCGAGCACGATGCCGGCCGTGGCGATGGCGGGCGCGGTGTGCCGTACGGCCTGCGCCACCGCCTGCCGGGCCGAGACCGGCTTCGCCATCTCCTCCCTGATCCGGTCGGTGATCAGGATGTTGTAGTCGGTGCCGAGGGCGACGACGAAGAGGAACAGCACGAGCGGCAGCGTGAACGACACCCCGGGCCGGTCGAGTCCGTGCTGGAAGAGCAGCGTGCTCGCGCCGAGCGTGGCCACGAACCCGAGCCCGACGGCGATCATCAGGACGACCGGCGCGAGCAGGGAGCGCAGCAGCAGGAAGAGGATGACGGCGATCAGCAGGGCCGCGACCGGGAACACGAGGCGCAGGTCCTTCTCCACGGCCGTCGAGATGTCGGCGAAGACGGCCGCCGTTCCCGTGACGTACGCCTTGGTGCCCTCGGGGGCCGTGCGCGCCGCCGTCTCCCTGACCGGCCCGGAGACCAGGTCGCGGGCCTTCTGCGTGTCGGACTCGACGCTCAGGAACAGATCGACGCGCGCGGCGGTGCGGTCCTTGTTGAGCACCGGCTTGCCGACCTCGCCGACGCCCTCGGCCTTGGTGAGGGAACGGGTCATCTCGGTGAGTGAACCGGGCTCGATGGCGGCACCGTTCGTGCTCCGTACGTAGACACTGTGCGGGTCGGAGACTCCGGCGGGGAGGCTGCGGGAGATCTGTTCGGCGGTCCTGACGGCGGCGGTCTCGTGCGCTCCCTGCTGGTCGTAACTCATCTTGATGCCGACCGCGCCGGCACCGAGCGCGCCGAGCAGCACCAGGCTGCCGACGGCGTGGCGCAGCGGACGGCTGCTCACCGCGTCGCCGAGGCGGGCGGCGATCCCGCCGGTGTGCTGCTTCTTCCAGGCGCGTGCGGGCCAGAACATGCCGCGTCCGAACACGGCGAGGAGCGCGGGCATGAGGGTGAGGCTCGCGAGGAGCATCACCAGTACGGAGATCGCGATGGCGGGGCCGAGGACCCGGAACTGGCCGAAGCTCGCGAGGCCCAGCGTCGCGAAGGCCGCCACGATCGTCAGGGCCGCGGACGTGATCGCGCCGCCCACCCGTCCGGTCGTCTCGGCCGCGGCGGCCCGCGCGTTCTGCTCGGGGTGGTTCCGCAGTTGCTCCCGGAACCGGAACATCAGGAAGAGGAAGTAGTCGATCCCGATTCCCAGGAGTACGACACCGATCAGGGAGGGAGTGGACGAGTCGAGGTCGATGGCGAAGAGTTTCGCCGCACCGACGACGGCTCCCGAGGCGACACCGCCGATGAGGGCCACCGCGATCAGGGGCACGAATGCGGCCGCCAGGCTGCGGAACACCAGGACGTTCAGCAGGACGATGAGGCCCATCGTCAGCGTGGACACGACTTTCCCGGTGGTTTCCTCGGCGTCCATGTCATCGACGGTGGAGGCGATTCCACCGGTGAAACCGACGCGCAGATCCGCCGTCGCGAATTCCTTCTCCGCACGGTCGCGGAATTTCTTGTAGACGTCCTGCAGACCGGGGTCGGTCGGATTTCCGTCGAGCGACACCGTCAGGAGCCGGAAACTCTTGTCCGGGGACACGGCGCCCGGGGAAACCCGCGGGGTCTGCGAGTGATCCTTCATCAGCGGCTCGGGCTCGGGCGCGGTCACCCGCTCCCGGCCCAGGTCGGCCGCGGTGCCGGCGATCCGCCGCTGGTCGGCCGGCGTGAGCTTCCCGCCGTCGTCCCTGGCGACGAGCACGGTCAGCGCGTTGGGGTCCGGCTTGGTACCAAAATCCTCCTCCGCTATGCGCAGCGCCACGGCCGAGTCGTACTTCTTGGGCAGGAAATCCCCGGCCTGGGAATCGGTGACGTCGTACATCATCGAATTCCCCACGACGGACAGCGCCGCCCCGAGGACGGTCCACACGATGACGGTCAGCCATCGGTGCCGGGTGGAGAAAGAGGTCAGCTTGCGGATCATGCCAAAAGCTCATCATCCGGGGCCCCTTGAACACGTCGGCCGCCGGAAGGGTCCGCGCCCGTGACCGTGGTCCGGCTACTCCGCCGCAGGCAGTACTCCAGTACTGGTCCAAGAACCGCCACCGCGCTGATCCGGGACCCTTTCGGGCGGGATGTAATGGTGCGGAGAGACGGGACGTCAGGGCCCGGCAGACGTTCGACTTGGAGGCGGCCGCATGGCCCGTGACTTCTTCCCGCCGGTACCGCCCACGCGCGGGGTGCGGCCGACGCCGGGGGATGTGGTGGTCGCCGGCCTCGCCGTGACGCTCGACCTGCTGGCCTATCTCGTCCCGGGCGAGGAGGGTCCCGGCGCACCGGTCACCGTGCTCGGCGTCCTGCTCATCGTCGTCTCCGTGATCCCGCTCCTCTTCAGGCGCCACCATCCCGTGCCGGCCCTCGGCGCGGCCCTCGCCGTGCAGATGGCCGTCAATCTGGGGCTCGCCGTCGAACCGGGCGACCCGGTGTCGAACACGTACGGCGCCGCCGTCACGGTCGGGCTCTACACCGTGGCCAGGTACTGCGGGCGATGGCCCGTGGTGCTGGGGGTCGTCGCCACCGCGCCGGTGCAGCTCGCGCGGCACTGGCAGAACGACGTGCCCTTCCTGGGCATGGGCATCACCGACCTGATGGTGACGCCCTGCCTCATCGTCGGCATCGCCCTGGCCGTGCGGCAGTGGCAGCACCAGCTGAACATCAACCGCACGCTGCTGGCCGACCGCGCGGTGACGGAGGAGCGGCGCCGCATCGCACGGGAACTCCATGACATCGTCGCCCACCACATCACCACCATGTACCTGATGTCCGGCGGCGCCAGGTCGACCATGGACCGCGATCCGGAGACGGCCCGCGAGGCGCTGGTGACCCTGGAGGACTCCGGCCGCACGGCCCTGCACGAGATGCGGCAGCTCCTCGGCGTCCTGCGCAGCACCGAGACGGCGGAGGAGGCCCCGTCCGAACCGCAGCCCGGCGTGCACGACATCGAGCGGCTCGTTGCCGACTCGGCCGCCGCGGGTCTACCGACCGAATTCCACGTCACCGGGCGGGCCCGGCCGCTGCCGATGACCGTCGGCCTCACCCTCTACCGCATCGTCCAGGAGGCGTTGACCAACGCCCGCAAGCACGCGGGGCCCGCCCGCGCGACGGTGCGGATCGGCTACCTCCCCGACCGGGTGACCGTCGAGGTGACCGACGACGGCGCCGGCGGCGGGGACCCGGGCACGGCCCGCTCCGGCGGCGGATACGGTCTCCTCGGCATGCGGGAACGCATCGCTCTGCACGACGGTTCCCTGCACGTCGGCAATCGCCCGGAGGGCGGCTTCGCGGTGACCGCGGAAGTGCCGCTGCCCGCGGACACGCACGACGAGCAGGAGCAGCACGTTCAGTACGTGCAGCACACGATGGACGAGACGCACGAGACGCACGAGAAGGACGGGACGCCCCGATGACCTCTGCCACCCCGCCCGAGCGGATCACCGTGCTCATCGCCGACGACCAGCCCCTCGTACGCCGTGGTCTCTCCCTCATCCTGCGCTCGGACCCCGCCATCGAGGTCGTCGGCGAGGTGGACGACGGAGCGCAGGCCATCGCCGCGGCCCACGAACTCCGCCCGGACGTCGTCCTGATGGACATCCGCATGCCGGTGCTCGACGGGGTGCGGGCCACCGAGCGTCTGAGCGCCGAGCTGCCCCGGTGCCGGGTCCTCGCGCTCAGCACCTTCGACATGGACGAGCACGTGGTCGGCGCCCTGCGGGCGGGCGCATCGGGGTTCCTACCCAAGGACGTCTCGCCGGAGGAACTGGTCGCCGCGCTGCGCACCGTCCACCGCGGCGAGGCCGTCGTCGCCCCGCGGCTCCTCACCCGGCTGCTCGCCACGTTCGTGTCCCCGGCACCGGTACCGGCCCCACCCGGCGCGGACCTCTCCCGGCTCACACCGCGCGAGGTGGAGGTGCTGCGCCTGATCGCCGCGGGTCTCGACAACACCGAGATCGCGCACCGGATGGCGATCGGCGTCCAGACCGTGAAGAACCACGCCACCGGCATCTTCGCCAAGCTCGGCGTCCGCGACCGCGCGCAGGCGGTCATCGCGGCGTACGAGTCGGGGCTCGTCCGGGCGGGACAGCCCGGCGCGGGGCTGTAACACCCCCCCCAGACCTTCAGCGCTGGTACCGCGCCAGGACCAGATTCCCGTCCTTCACCAGCCGCTTCTCCAGTTCGTCGAGGTCGATCGCCCCGCTGTAGTACTCCTGGAGCGCAGGCGTCGCAACCTTGTCCTTCCACTCGGGGTAGCCGCGCACGGACTGGGCGGGGGCCGGGCGGAGGTCCTCGGAGAGGGCCGTACCCGCGGACCAGCCGTTCTTCTCCGTGCGCAGGGCCGGGTCCTTCAGCGCCTGCTCGCCGGTCGGCAGCATCCAGTCGCCGCGCGCGAGCTTCACCATGTTGTCCGGCTGGAGGAAGAAGTCGATGAACTCGGCCGCCTCCTTCTTGTGGGCGCTGTCCTCGGAGACGGACAGGGTCTGCGGGCTGACGCCCTGCGCGAGCCCTTCCGCCCCGGCCGGGGCGGGCAGCACCTGCCACTCGAAGCCCTTCGGCGCCTGCTGGACGATCTGCTGGCGGTACGAGAAGCCGAGCGGGACCATCGCGTACTTGCCGCCGAAGAAGCCGGGCAGCGTGTCGGAGCCGCCCATGCCTAGGGTGCTGCCGGACGCGCTCCTGTCGACGTTGACCTGGTCGTGGACCGTGCGCGGCATGACCTGGTCGGGCGCGTCGAAGCGGACGTCGACCTTGCCGTCCGCGCCCCGGTGGAACATCTTCCCGCCGGTCGACAGGGAGAGGTTGAGCGTGGCGGAGACCGGCTCCTTCAGCGGCCAGGCGACGCCGTACTTGCCGTCCGTGCCGTCGCCGAGCTCCTTGGTGATCCTCCGGAACTCCGGCCAGCTCCACGGCTTCTCGGGCGTCGGGATGCGTACGCCCGACTTCTTCAGCCACTTGGCGTTGGCGATCAGGACGCGCGGCTCCTGCAGGAACGGCACTCCGTAGACCTTCCCGTCGAAGGTCGCCGTCTCCCAGCTGCGCCCCGGGATGTCCGCCTTGAGGCGCTCGGGCAGGAGGTCGCCGATGTCCGCGAGATACCCGCCGTAGGCGAAGTCGGCGAGGTCGTCCGACGCGTCGTGGATGATGTCCGGCGCCTCGCCGCCCTCGAAGGAGGTGAGCAGCTGGTCGTGGACGCTGTCCCAGCTGCCCTGGATGTACTCGACCTCGACGTCGGGGTGGGTGGCGTTCCACTCCTCGACGAGCGCCTTGTTGGCGTCGACGGACTCCTTCTGCCAGGCCAGGGACTGGAACTGGAGGGTGATCTTCCCGTCGTCGTCCCCGGAGTCGCCGCTGCATCCGGCGAGCAGCAGCGCGAGCGCGGCGACAGCGGCGGCCAGACGGGATGCCGTGCGGGGGGCCGAGCGAGGTCCCGTACGCGGTGCCGTGCTCATCACGCCTTCACCGCCCCCGCCAGCATGCCGCCCGTGATCCGCTTCTGGATGATCGCGAAGATGACGAGCGAGGGGATGGTCGCGAGGAACGCCGCCGCCGCGAGCGGGCCGAGGTCGGCGACGCCCTCCGTGCCGATGAAGCGGTTGAGGATGACCGGCAACGTCTGCTTCTCCGGGGTCTTGAGCAGGACGAGCGCGAAGAAGAACTCGTTCCATGCGGTGATGAAGGCGAACATCGCGGTGGCGACGATGCCGGGGGCGAGCAGTGGCGCGACGACCGAGACGAAGGTCCGCACCTTGCTCGCGCCGTCCACCGCGGCGGCCTCCTCCAGCTCGGTGGGGACCGCGCGGACGTACCCGACGAGCATCCACAGCGCGAACGGCAGCGACCACACCACGTAGACCATGATCAGGCCGATGAGCGAGTTGATCAGGTGCAGGTTCTTCAGGATCAGGAAGAGCGGGATGATGATCAGGACGAACGGGAACGCCTGGCTGATCACCACCCAGCCGGTGGCCGCCTTCGCGACGCGGTTGCGGTGCCTGGCCATCACGTACGCCATCGGGGTCGCGATGACGACCGCGATCAGGGACGCGCTGAGCGCCGCGATCAGGGAGTTGCCCGCGGCCTGGAGGAGCGGCTGTTCGTCGAAGGCCTGGCGGAAGTTGTCCAGGGTCGGATCCTTGGGGATCCAGGTGGGGTGCAGGCTGCCCAGTTCCCGTGCGGGCTTGAAGGCCGTGGAGATCAGCCAGAGGAACGGGAAGGCGAGGAAGACCAGGTAGGCGGCGAGTGCCACGTACTGTGCGGCGCGTGCCGGCTTGGTCGTGCGCATCATGCCTCGTCGCCTCCCTTCAGACGGCCCACGAGGTAGACGGCGAGGATGACGGAGATGACCGCGACCATCACGCAGCCCATCGCCGCCGCGTAGCCGAACTGGCCGTAGCGGAACGCCTCTTCGTAGGCGAAGAGCATGGGGAGGCGGGTGCGGCCGCCGGGGCCGCCCTGGGTCAGGACGTAGACCAGGGCGAACGAGTTGAAGTTCCAGATGAAGTTGAGCGCCGTGATGGCGAGGGCGATCGGCTTGATCGCCGGCCAGGTGACCGTGCGGAAGCGGCGCCAGGCGCCGGCGCCGTCCATGGCGGCGGCCTCGTGCAGTTCGCGCGGGGTGTTCTGCAGTCCGGCGAGCAGCGCGACGGTGGTCTGCGGCATGCCGGCCCACACGCCGACGACGATGACGGCGAAGAGTGCGGTGGCCGTGCCCGTCAGCCAGTCCTTGCCGTCCCCGAGGCCCAGGTTGGAGAGCGTTTCGTTGAGCACGCCGGCGTCCGGGTGGTAGACGAGCCGCCACATGATGCCGACGACCACCTCGGGCATCGCCCACGGGATGATCGCCAGCGCCCGCGCGAGCCAGCGCATCCGCAGCGGCTGGTTGAGCAGGAGGGCGAGACCGAGCGCGAGGAAGAACTGCGGCACGGTGACGCCGAACGCCCAGAGCAGACCGATCCGGAACGAGTCCCAGAACAGCGTGTCGTGCAGCAGATCCTGGAAGTTGAGGGCGCCGACCCACTGGGTGGGCTCGGTGCGGCCCGACTGCGAGTCGGTGAAGGCCAGCGCGATGCCGTAGAGGAGCGGGCCGACGCTGAGGACGAGGATCGGGATGAGGGCGGGCAGCACGAGGAACCACGCGCCGTGGTCCGCGACTCCGCGTCCCGGCTTCCCTCTCGCTGACCGCTTCGTCGCGGTCGCCAATGTCACGGGATCGGCTCCTTCGGGCGGCTTGTGCGGGTCCGGCCGCCCCGGCGGCCTCCGTCATCGTGCTGACGCGGTCTTGATACGTCAAGCAGCTGCGCGCCCTCGCACACCGGTTGGCCTGTGCGAATGCGAGACTGTCGGGCGAACGGGGCAACGGGTGCGGGAGGCACGGGATGGACGAGGCGCGGGCACGGGACGTACTGGACGCGGCGGACCTGCCGGTTCCGGCGGGCGGGGCCCGGCTGCTCGCTCTCGGCGAGAACGCGGTGTTCGCCGTCGGCGAGCTGGTCGTCAAGGTCGGCCGTGCCGCCCCCGAGCTCCTCGCGCGGGCGCGGCGCGAGACGGCCGTCGCCCGCTGGCTGGAGCAGGCGGATGTCCCGGCCGTGCGGGCCGCCGAGCCCGAGGCACGCCTGGTGGACGGCCATCCGGTGACGCTCTGGCACCGGCTGCCGGAGGCGGTGCGCCCCGCCGAGCCGCGCGACCTCGCCGCGCTGATCCGTCGCGTGCACGATCTCGATCCCCCCTCCTTCGAGCTCCCCCGCCGTGAACTGCTCGGTGGTGTGGAGCGGTGGCTGCGGCTCGCGGGTGACGCGGTCGACCCGGCCGACGCGGACTATCTGCGCGAGCGCAGGGACGGGTTCGCGGCGGCCGCCGCGGCGCTGACGCCCCGGCTCGCGCCGGGCCCCATCCACGGGGACGCGCTGCCCCGCAACGTCCTGGTCGGCCCGGACGGGCCGGCGCTCGTCGACCTGGAGACCTTCTCCTACGATCTGCGCGAGCACGATCTGGTCGTCATGGCTCTCTCCCGCGACCGGTACGGTCTCGCGCCGGAGGCGTACGACGGGTTCGTGTCCACGTACGGCTGGGACGTTCGGGAGTGGGACGGGTGCGCCGTGCTGCGGGGCGCCCGCGAGACGGCCAGCTGCGCGTGGGTCGCGCAGCACGCACCGTCCAACCCGAAGGCACTCGCCGAATTCCGCAGACGGGTGGCGTCCCTCAGGGAGGGGGACACGGAGGTCCGCTGGTACCCCTTCTGAAACCGTTTTGGACCCTTCAAAGCAGAGGTTCCTCAGGGGCCCTCAGAGGATCTCCCAGCTCAGTTCCGTCCCGTCGGCTACCACGGGCAGGCAGCCGTCTACGGCTTGTCCTGTCTCCAGGGCTGTGGCTGTGGCGTCCATAAGTGCCGGCAGCGACGACCACATGGGATGAGAGCTGAAGCGAGTGCCCTGCTCGTGGTCGGCCTCCCCGATGCGTCCGCGGCGGCGGTACGGGCGCTGATCGACGACGAGGGTGTCACCACCGCCACTGGTGGCGAAAGGGATCCAGCGGGAGTGCCACCACGGCCCCCAGTCGTCGCCGAAGTCACTCTCCTCGACGCCCTCGAACACATCGTGGTAGATCCTCATCCCCAGTTGCCAGTCACTGGCGATGATGTGCGTGTTGAGGAGCCGCCAGTACGGGGGCAGCAGGACGTCATCGCCCGTGCCGTTGTGCCGAAGCAGCGACTGCACCAGGGGCTCGGGAAACGGCTGGCCGATGATCTGTTCGGCAACGGCTATGTCCGAGCGCTCTGCCGGGGGCTCAAGAGCGGCGAACGTGCGGGGCGCATGCCGAGCAAGCCATGTCTCGATACGGGCCCAGGACTCGGGTACCAACGGAATCATCCAGAGATGGTGTCAGCCCGATCCACTCGCCGACGGAGGGTTTAAGGACGGGTTCCAGAACAGGCTGATTCATCCGAGGCCAAGCCCGCGTTTCTCACTCTCCGTAATTGTTGTGACACAGCTCATGTTGCCCTTGGGGAGTTCACCTCATTACCTTCAAGATCACGAAGCCCGACTTGACCAGCCGGGCGAGAAAATGGGGAGAAAAGTGAAGTCTGCAGTCAAGGCTGCCGTGATAGCGAGCACGATGCTTCTGACCGTAGGGGCGGCCGGATCGGCCTTCGCTTCTGACGTGCCGACCAGCGGCGACGAGGTGAATGTCCCTTCCGGGTCCACGGCAGGTTTCGTGCCGGGCGCTGACACGACAGTCAAGCGAAACGTGGCTGTCGGAGAGATCCCCGCCGAAAGCGCGAGTGGCCTCATTGGCGGTTCGGACGCCAAGCGCGCCGCCGCGAAGAAGGTGAAGAAGGTCAAGTACCAGGGCGAGCTGTGCGGCCTCAGGAAGATTCAGAAGACCAGCGGCAGAGGTAAGACCACCCTCGTGATGACGGTCTCGAAGAGCGTTTCCTCCGAGGTGAGCACAGAAGTCGGTATCGACTACAAGATTGTCTCAGCCGCAGTCGGCTTCAAGGTGACGAAGAGTTACACCGTCGAGGACCAGACGCGCTTTGAGGTCCCCAAGAACAAGTTCGGCTACATCGAGGCCTACCCCCTGTACGACAAGTACACGTTCTCCATCTATCAGGGGTCGAAGAAGAAGGGCGAGGGCACTGCGCTCCGGCCCGTGGGCGTCTGCTTTAATCAGTGGGCCAGTTGACCTGGCACGTTGTAGCCGTGGAAGGGGCTCCGTGAACCGAAGTACGCTTGCGCTCGTCGCGGCCTGTGCCGGCCTCGGGGTCCTCTCCGCCTGCAGCTCCGGAAGCAGCGACCCGGAGAGCTCGGCGAGTTCGTCTGCACCAGCCGAAACATCACGTCTGCTTAGTCTTCCGAGTGTTTCACTGAATTCCGATGTCTTCGCAGATCTCGATGAGGGGTCTTCCGCAAAAAAGCGCAGGGTTGTCGGCGAGGTACGCGCAGGCGAGGACCGCGTCGTGCTGTACGCAGAGAAAGACGTATGCGGCTTGCTTGTTGTTTCTGACGGCGACCCGGCACGCGACATCCTGCATATCCGAACGGCCTGGCCTGAGAAGGGCGAAGGGACGACCGAGATCCCCCATGGTCCATACCTGAAGTCTTCGGGATCCGGCTCTCACGGGAGCAAGATCTGGGCGTCACTGTCATGCGCCAAGGACGCGATGGTCGTGAACTACAGCGACCCTTCCCTACAGGGGAAGGTGCGCCATCGCGGAGCGGTGTCTGTAGCGTCCAAATCCGCAGGGAAACAGGAATTGGCGATGGTGGCCGCCCCCGATGACAAGAGAGCGCGCATTCTCTCTTCAGTGACGTCTCGTCAGCCGTAGGAGAGCGCTGAATCAGACGCTGTCGGCCAAGCCGCTTTTTCGGCGCCTGCCCCAGAGGATCAGATTCAGTGAAAGGGCCGTCTCGGAGGACTCAGCCGCACGGCAAATGCGCGCCAACGCCCGTCGCGTCGAGGCAAAGTCATGCCCCTGAACCCACCAGGACAACGTCGAGGCTCCTGATCTGTGCGTGGCGCAGTCGGTCGCGCGGCTGGCGCCAAGGGAGGGAGACCCCATCGCGGATTCCCGAGATGGGGTCTGAGCCCTCAGCTCTCCGCGCGGAGTGGCCACACCCCGTCCACGACCGCGTCCGCGTTGCCCTTCTTGCGCAGGAAGTTCTGGAAGTCCGCCGCCCATTCCGCGTACCACCCGATCTGGCTGCGGTGGAGGTCCGCGGGGCCGAGGGACGCGATCTTCGGGTGGCGGTCGGCTATCGCGCAGGCCAGGCGCGCTGCGGCCTGGGCGTCGGCCGCGGCGTCGTGGGCGGACTCCAGCCGCACTCCGTACTCCGTGCAGACCGCCTCCAGGTTCCGCTTGCCCCTGCGGTAGCGGTCGACGGAGCGGTCGATCGTGTACGGGTCGATCACCGGGCCGGGGGCGGTGCCGCCGAGCCGGTCCCTCAGGGACCGCAGGCCGTGCCTGCGGAGCTCGGCGGAGAGCAGGCTCAGGTCGAAGACCGCGTTGTACGCCACGACCGGGACGCCCGACATCCAGTACGACGTGAGGGCGTCGGCGAGCGCGTCCGCCACCTCGGCGGCGGGCCTGCCCTCGGCCGCGGCCCGTTCGTCGGTGATGCCGTGCACGGCCACCGCGTCCGCCGGGATCGGAACCCCCGGGTCCGCGAGCCAGGTGCGGCGCCCCAGCGTCTCGCCCGCCTTGACCTCGATGACCGCGCCCGTGACGATGCGCGCCTCGTTCGGATCCGTCCCTGTCGTCTCCAGGTCGAAACCGATCAGCAGCTCCTGGTGCCAGCCCATGGCCGCCCCCTTCTTCGTGGTGCTTTCCCCCAGTGACCACCACGATCCCATGGGCCACTGACAATCCGAGGGGCGCATTCCGCTTCAACGTCCCCAGCGATGGCCCGCGGGCTCACGACACCGGGCGGGAGTCCGCCCAGGCCGTCTCGAACTCCTCGCGGTATGTGGCGAAAAGGCCGCCATCGCCCGGATCGCCCGACTTGACCACCCGGCTGCCGCCCCGCAGCACGAGCACCGGCGCCTCCATCCCCCGGGTCCTGCGCAGGTACGACTGGACGACACCGATGCCGTCCGCACCGTCCCCGTCGACCAGATAGGCGGTGAAGCGCGGCGTCTCGTCGAACACCTGGATCTCGAAGGCGCCGGGGTCCCGCAGTCGCGCCCTGACCCGGCGCATGTGCAGGATGTTCATCTCGACGGACCGGCTCAACTCCCCCTTTTTTATCCCCAGTTCGCGCTCCCGGCGCTTGACCGCGCTGCTGGCCGGGTTGAGGAAGAGCAGCCGCGTCCGGCACCCGGACTCGGCGAGCCTGACCAGGCGCCGCCCGGAGAAGTTCTGCACGAGGAGATTGAGACCTATGCCGATGGCGTCGAGCCGGCGGGCGCCGCCGAACATGTCCTCCGCGGGGAACCGGCGCATGAGCCGCACCCGGTCCGAGTGCACGGCCACCACGTCCGCGTACCGGTCGCCGACCAGGTCCTCGACGGCGTCGACGGGCAGCCGCCGCGCGGAGGGCGTGTCGGTGCCCGAGCCGAGTATGTCCAGGAGGCGGGCGGAAGCGCGCTCGGCCTGGGCGAGGACGGTCTCGGAAAGGGCGCGGTTGCGGGAGACGACGTTCCGGGTGACCTCCAGCTCGTCGAGGGCGAGCTCGACGTCGCGCCGGTCGTCGAAGTACGGCTCGAAGCACGGCCAGTGCTGCACCATCAGCTCGCGCAGCTGCGGCAGCGTCAGGAAGCTGAGGACGTTGTCGTCGGCGGGGTCGAGCAGGTAGCCCTTGCGGCGGCTCACCTCGCGCACGGCGACGGCCCGCTGCACCCACTCCTGCCCGGCGGGGCCCGCCGCGGCGACGACCCAGTCGTCGGCGTGGACGGGTTCGTAGACGGGACGCAGAACAGCGGCCACGACCGCGCGCAGCCGCTGCTCCACCAGGTTCAGCCAGATGTAGGCCCGCCCCGCGCGCTGTGCGCGCGTACGGACCTCGCGCCAGGCGTCGGCGTCCCAGTCCAGTTCCGGTCCGATCTGAGATCCCATCTCCATCGGCCGGGCCAGGGACACCGCTCCAGGGGGTACGTCCGCGGAGCTCCCCTCGTGACCCTCGTCACCAGGGGGCAGCTCCCGCCCGCCCGAGCTCACCCGCGCACCGCCTTCCGCTCCCGCGAACACTCCCCCGGTCAACGATCAAGGAAGGGTACTCCGGGAGCGGCGGGCGGTGCAGCCCGATGGCCCGGGCAGTTTCTCAACCGCCCAGCGGCGGCTGGCCGTTCTGGTTGGCGAGGTCCTGCGGAGTGAGCGGGCTCATAGCCGTGACGTCGCGCGCGGCCAGCGAGAAGCCCTGCCAGTGGACCGGCATGGGCTGCTGGTCCTCGTCCCGCGCGATGTGGTGGAAGCCGACGTGGACCCAGGTGACCGGGTGGTCCATGGCCTGGCCGTTCACCCACTTGTCGACGCTGTCCGGGGTGCCGTTGGGGCAGCCCGGGTTGTTGCTCGCGTACTGCTCGCACTTCTTGTACTGGGTGAAGTACACGTCGTGCTTGGTGAACTCGCGTCCCGCGTGCTTGGTGCTGGGTCCTGGCACGATCTCGTACGAGCGCGGGTGGCCGTCCTTGTTCTTGCCGGTGTTGCTGACCACACGCCACCAGCGCATGTCCTTGCGGTCGCCGGTGAGCTCCTTGGTGACCTTGGTGCGGGTGGTCTTCGTGGTGGGGCTGCCGTCGCCGGTGGGCGGGGTGACCTTGGAGTCGTACTGCTCGACCTTGGCCTTCGGGGAGCCGTCCAGGCCGAAGTTGAGGCGCCAGAAGACGTTGTGGGCGTGGCTCTCGGCCTTGGCCTGGTCGCCCTTGCCGATGGGCCAGCCGCGGTCGTCGCCGCCGTCGTAGTCGTACGGCGAGAGGCTGCCGGTGGCGCCGACGTTGGAGGTGATGGTGCCGTCGGAGGAGAAGCGCCACTCCGTTATGTACTCGTACCAGGAGGCCTTGTTCACGGTGTACACGAGCAGGTCCTTGCCCTGGCCCGTGTAGGTCTTGCCGGTGCCGCCGGTGCTCGCGTCGTCGTTGAGGCGGTACGCGTGCCCACGCGCGCGCGTGGTGGCGCACAGGCCCTTCACGTTGCCGCGGTGCGGGACCTTGACGGTCTTGATGGTGCCGCCGGGGCACTCGCCGGGGTTGAGGTTCTGCAGGGCCTGGCCGAAGTCGGTGCCGGTGACGTCGTCGTACTCGGCCTGGCCGTCGTCGTAGGGGACGTGGACCTGGGCGAGCCGGGCGCTGGTGAGGACCGGGATCGGCTTCGCCTCGCCCTTCGGCTGGTAGCTGATCTTGTCGAGGATCAGACCGGAGAGCGTGTTGTAGTGCCAGCACATGCGCCAGGTCGTGCCGCCGTCGACGGTCTGCTCGATCTTGTAGGCGTCGCTGCAGTCGGCCGCGGCGGTCGGCGCCTGCGGGGCCCGCGGGGCCGCTGTCGCGGGTCCGGCGACGGTGACGGCGCCGCCGACGAGCGCGGAGACCGCGAGGGCCATCGTGGCCCTCTTTCGGGCGCGCGAAAGTCTGTTGACGTGCATGGTGAAGTGGACTCCCTCGTCCGAGGAGAAGGTGGCGTGTGGTCTCGTGAGCGGGTGGCCGGCGTCAGCCGAGGCGGCCCACCGTGCGGGTGCTCAGGTCGACGACGAGGGCCCTGGTGTCGATCCACGGGCCGCTCTTGACCTTGGTGACGACCTGCAGGCACCGGTTCTTCCCGCACGCGTCGAGGCTGGACGGCACGCGCTTCACGGTCTCCTTGCGGAAGACCATGCCGCTCAGCTGAAGCTGGTCGGGGCCGGTGAGCGCCTTGCCCGTGGCGTGCTTGAAGTCCTTCTTCAAGCCCTTGCCGAGCGGATCGGCGATCAGCAGCCTGGCGCCCTCGGCCAGCTCTTCCTGGCTGGGCGGCGGCTGCACGTTCTTGGTGGTGACCGTGTCGGCCACCTTGCCGGTCTCCAAGTTGACCGTCTTGGTGATGACGGTGTCCTTCTTGTAGTCGTAGTACACGACTTCGGCGCTGCGCGGCGCGTCGCCGCCGTTCGGGTCCGGCTCGCTGAGGTTGGTGGACAGCAGCTGCGGTCCGCGGTCCCCCTCGACGTCCCGGGCGCTGGAACGCATCTGACCCGACACCGAGGCCTTCTCGGCCCGCTCGATCTCCTCGTCGGTCAGCGGGTCGCTGCCGACTCCCTTCGCGCCTTCCTCGGGCGCCGCCTCCACGACGCCGTCCTTCGCGATGGCGTCCTGCTTCGCCGCTGCCGCGTTGGCCTGGCGGTCCCCCGACCCACCCGCCTCGGACCCCGACAGATTGACGCCCACCAGCACGGCAGCCGCGGCGACCGCGACCGTCGTGCCTGCCACCACCTTCCCCAGGTGGCGTCTGACTATCTCTCGCACTACTCCCCCTACTCCCCTGGCGCCCCATTCATGGGCATGCCGAGTATGTGGTCAGACGGTTAGACGGGTACAACTCCTGGGTGGTTGCCCCACTTTCGGGCACACTCTGGCCGAAGTGGCCCCGTCTCGAGGGGGCGTGAGTGGAAGAGTCGCATACATGCAGGTCTGGCCTGGGCAGGCGTATCCCTTAGGTGCCACGTACGACGGAGCGGGCACGAATTTCGCGGTCTTCTCCGAGGCCGCAGAGCGAGTGGAGCTGTGTCTGCTGCACGACGACGGCTCGGAGACCGCCGTCGAGCTGCGCGAGTCCGACGCGTTCGTGCGGCACGCGTACCTGCCCGGCATCATGCCGGGCCAGCGGTACGGCTTCCGGGTGCACGGCCCGTACGCCCCGGAGCAGGGGCACCGGTGCAACTCCGCCAAGCTGCTCCTCGATCCGTACGCGCGCGCGGTGAGCGGTCGCATCGACTGGGGGGAGGAGGTGTACGGCTACCACTTCGACGAACCCGACGAGCGCAACGACATGGACTCGGCGCCCCACATGATGACGTCGGTCGTGGTCAACCCCTACTTCGACTGGGGCGACGACCGGCCCCCACGCACCCCGTACCACGAAACAGTGCTCTACGAAGCGCACGTCAAGGGCCTGACGATGCTGCATCCGGACCTTCCGGAGGAGCTCCGCGGCTCGTACGCGGCGCTGGGACACCCGGCGATCATCGAGCACCTCACCGGCCTCGGCGTCACCGCTCTGGAGCTGATGCCGGTCCACCAGTTCGTGAACGACCACCGTCTGGTCGACATGGGCCTCAACAACTACTGGGGCTACAACACCATCGGCTTCTTCGCCCCGCACAACGCGTACGCCTCCTGGGGCGACCGCGGCGAGCAGGTCCTGGAGTTCAAGCAGGCCGTGAAGGCCCTCCACGAGGCGGACATCGAGGTGATCCTCGACGTCGTCTACAACCACACCGCCGAGGGCAACCACCTGGGTCCGACGCTCTCCTACAAGGGCCTCGACAACGCCTCGTACTACCGCCTCACCAACGACTCCCGCTACTACATGGACACCACGGGGACCGGCAACTCGCTCCTGATGCGCTCGCCGCACGTGCTCCAGATGATCATGGATTCGCTGCGGCACTGGGTCACGGACATGCATGTGGACGGGTTCCGCTTCGACCTCGCGGCGACGTTGGCGCGCCAGTTCCACGAGGTGGACCGGCTGTCGTCCTTCTTCGACCTCGTGCAGCAGGACCCGATCGTGAGCCAGGTGAAGCTGATCGCCGAGCCCTGGGACGTCGGCGAGGGCGGCTACCAGGTGGGCAACTTCCCGCCCCTGTGGACCGAGTGGAACGGCATGTACCGCGACACGGTGCGCGATCTGTGGCGCGGCGAGCAGCGCACCCTCGCGGAGTTCGCGTCCCGTCTCACCGGCTCGTCCGACCTCTACCAGGACGACGGGCGGCGCCCGCTCGCGTCCATCAACTTCACCACCTGCCACGACGGTTTCACCCTGCACGACCTCGTCTCGTACAACGAGAAGCACAACCACGCCAACGGCGAGGACAACCAGGACGGCGAGAGCCACAACCGCTCATGGAACTGCGGCGCCGAGGGCGAGACGGACGATCCGGACATCATCGCGCTGCGCGCGCGGCAGATGCGGAACTTCACCGCCACGCTGATGCTCTCCCAGGGCGTACCCATGCTCAGTCACGGCGACGAGTTCGCACGCACGCAGTCCGGCAACAACAACGCGTACTGCCAGGACAACGAGCTGGCATGGGTGCGCTGGCCGGACGGCGAGAACTCCCTCCTCACCTTCACCCGCACGATGGCGATGCTCCGGCGCGACCATCCGGTCTTCCGCAGGCGCCGGTTCTTCCACGGCCGGCCGGTCCAGGGCACGCACGACGAACTGTCCGACATCGCCTGGTTCACCCCTGAGGGGGACGAGATGGAGCAGCCGGACTGGGACTCGTCGCAGGCGCGGGCGCTCAGCGTGTTCCTGAACGGCAACGCCATCTCGGAGCCGGGACCACGCGGGGAGCGGATCTCCGACGACTCGTTCCTGCTGCTTTTCAACGCGTCCCCGGAGCCGATCGAGTTCGTGGTCCCGGTCAATCACGGCCGCCAGTGGCAGCTCGTGATCGACACGGCGCACGAGGACGGGGTGCCGCCGGAGCCGGGGCCGAAGGTGCGGGCGGGCGACCGGCTCACGCTGGCCGACCGGAGCCTCACGGTGCTGCAGCGTCCGGCGTGACGGAGGCGGTGTCCGTGGCCGTGCGGTGCGCCTCATCGGGGTGGTGCGCCTCATAGGGGTGGTGTGACGGGTCGGGGCGGTGCGGGTCGTGGCGGGCGATCAGGGCGATGACGAACGCGACCGCCGCGGCCGCGCTCCCGAGGGCGAACGCCGCCCCCGCCCCGTGCGACTCCGCGAGGCGTCCGGCCACCGCGAGCGTCACCGCCTGGCCCCCGACGAACGCGCTCGCCGCGAACGTCATGCCCTCGGCGAGCCGCTGCGGCGGCACGGCGCGCTCCGTCAGCGCGAAGCCGGTGATCAGGTTCGGGGCGTAGATCGCACCGAACAGAGTGACCACTGTGTAGAGGCCCATCAGGCTGTCCGTCCACACCAGGGGCAGCGACAGGAGCGCCGCGGCGGCCGTCGCCACGCGCCAGCGCGCGATCAGCCCGAAGCGCTCGGGCAGGGCGGCCATGGAGAGGCCGACCACCGCGCTCATTACACCCATCGCCGCGTACACGAGACCCGCCTGGCCCGGCCGGCCGAGCTCGTCGGTGAGCGCGGTGATGCCCGCGCCACATGCTCCGAGCAGCACCCCCAGAAACAGGAGCCCCACCCGCACCACATACACGGAGCGCGGAAGGCGCGGGCGTCCGCCACGCGCGC
Source organism: Streptomyces venezuelae (assembly GCF_008642315.1). NCBI lineage: Bacteria > Bacillati > Actinomycetota > Actinomycetes > Kitasatosporales > Streptomycetaceae > Streptomyces > Streptomyces venezuelae. Next base: position 1,947,965 of record NZ_CP029192.1, read on the forward strand.
GTGCGGGGCCCTCGGCGGCCGCCTTGGGCGTACGTCCCGTCGGGTGCAGGGCGAAGGCCGTGCCGCAGACGGCGACCAGGAGCGAGGCGAGGCCGAAGGCGTACGCCGGGTGGCCCGCGACGGACGCGAGGCCCACCAGGGCGGGCCCGAGGACGAAGGACAGCTCGTCCATGGTGCTCTCCAGCGACAGCACCGTCCCGGCGAGCCGGTCGTCGCCGCCCTTGGCGCGGACCAGCGGGACGACACGGGCCCTCGCCAGTGGGCCGATCCCCGGGATCGTCGCGCCCGCCAGCGCGCCGAGGGCGACGAGGGCCGGTGTGGGCAGGTCGGCGAGGGCGCCCAGCGTGTACGCCGCGATGGCCACGGCGTTGACGAGGGAGAAGGCGAGGACGACGGAGCGCTGACCGCGCCGGTCCGCGAGGCGCCCGACGAACGGGCCCAGGGTCACCTGACCGAGCGCGAGCGCGCAGGCGACGATCCCGCCGGTGGCCAGCGATCCACTGGTCTCGGTCACCAGCAGCACACTGCCGAACTGGATCATGGCCACGGGAAGCCTGCCGAGGAACGAGACGACGGGGAGCGGCACCCCCGTCATCCGGAGCACTGTGCGGTACGCGTCCCGTGTCTTCTCAGCCATCGTCCGACGCTAACGACGCCGTCGCCCCGACACGCATGAGTCGATGACACGAAAGCCTCCCGAGCGGGTACGTACGTTCGCATGACGCGCATGACGCCGGAGCGCCCCGGCCCCGCGGTACCGCCGCCGCCCACCGCCACGTACCGGCTCCAGCTGCAGCCGGACTTCCCCTTCGCGGCCGCCGAGGCGGCCGTCCCCCATCTGGCCTCGCTCGGTGTCTCGCATCTGCACCTGTCGCCGGTGCTGGAAGCCGTGCCCGGTTCCACGCACGGCTATGACGTCGTGGACCACGCGCGCGTGCGGGACGAGCTGGGCGGCGAGGACGGGCTGCGGTCCCTGTCCCGTACCGCCCGGCAGTCCGGGCTGGGTCTGGTCGTGGACATCGTGCCGAACCACATGGCGGCGGTGCCCCGGCACAACCGCGCTCTCTGGGAGGTGCTGCGCGAGGGGCCCCGCTCGCCCTACGCGCGCTGGTTCGACATCGACTGGGACGCGGGCGGCGGGCGCGTCCTCATGCCCTTCCTCGGCGGCAGGCTCGGCGACGAGCTCGGGCAGCTGCGGGTCGACGGCGACGTACTGCGCTATCACGACCACGCGTTCCCCCTCCGGGAGGGCACGGCGGGGCTGCCGCTCCCGCAGCTCCTGGACGCCCAGTGGTACCGCCTGTCCTGGTGGCGGCTGGCCCGCACCGAGCTCAACTACCGGCGCTTCTTCACCATTTCCGATCTCATCGGGGTGCGCGTCGAGGACCCGGACGTCTTCGACGCGACACACGGGACGATCCTGCGGCTGCTGCGCGAGGGTGTCGTCGACGGGCTGCGGATCGACCACCCGGACGGCCTCGCGGACCCCGGGGCGTACCTCCAGAAGCTGCACGAGGCGACCGGTGGGCGGTGGACGGTCGTCGAGAAGATCCTCGCCGACGGAGAGCGTCTGCCCGCCGCCTGGCCCGTGGCCGGCACCACCGGCTACGACGCGCTGCGCCACATCGACGGCGTCCTCGCCGACCCGGCCGGTGCCGGTGAACTCCTCGGCCAGTACCGGCGCTTCGCCGCGGCGCCCGCCGACCGGGGCGGCGACTGGGACGCGACGGTGCGCCGGGCCGCGTACAAGGTCGTCACCCGCGAACTGGCCGCGGAGGTGGACCGCCTGACGCGCGCGGCGGGCGCGATCTGTGCGGCCGTCCCCGCGCTGCGCGACCACGCACCGTGGGCGCTGCGCACCGCCCTCAGGGAGCTGCTCGTCCGGCTTCCCGTCTACCGGCCGTACGTCTCCGGGGGCGACGCGCCCGAGACGGTCCTCACCGAGCGTGCCGCCGAAGAGGCCAGGACGGCCTTCAGCGTGCCCGAGGAGGCCCGGGCGGTCGATGTCGTACGGGACTTGGCACTGGGCCGCATCAGGGCGGTCGGAGAGGCCGTGGAGGCCGCGGGCGCCATGGAGGAGTTCCGCGCCCGTTTCGCGCAGACCGCGTCCGCGCTGCGCGCCAAGGCCGTCGAGGACACCGCGTTCTACCGGCACGCGCCGCTGCTGTCGGCCGCGGAGGTCGGCGGCGCCCCCGAACGGCCCGCGGTGCCCGTGGAGGAGTTCCACGCGTACTGCGCGCGCGTGCAGCGCGACTGGCCCTACTCGGGCACGGTCCTGACGACCCACGACACCAAGCGCAGCGCGGACGTGCGGGCCGGCATCTCGGTCCTGACGCAGTGCCCGGGCCGGTGGGCCGACCTGCTCGCCGAGGTCACCGAGCAGACCTCGCGGATGGGCGGCACGGGCGCGCCCGACCCCCAACTGGCCTGGGCGGCCTGGCAGACGGCCGTCGGCTTCGGCTTCCCCTACGACCAGCGGCTGCAGAACGCCCTCCTGAAGCACGTGCGCGAGGCGGGCCTGCACACGAGCTGGACCGAGCAGAACGAGGCATACGAGAAGGCGGTGGCCGCGTTCGTGGAGGCGGGCCCCTGCGGGCCGCCGCTCTACGCGGTGGCGTCCTTCGCGCGGGAGATGGACGCCCACGTGCGGGCGAACGTCCTGGGGGCGGCGCTGCTGCACCTGACGATGCCCGGCGTGCCCGACGTCTACCAGGGCACGGAGGGCGAGTACCGCGCGCTGGTCGACCCGGACAACCGGCGGCCCGCCCGCTTCCAGCCGCACGTCCTGGAGCGGCTCGACGCGCAGCGGGAGCGCTGGGACCTCTCGGAGGAGAAGCTGGCGCTCACCGCGACGGCCCTGCGGTTGCGGGGGCAGCGGCCCGAGCTGTTCGGCGGCGGGGCGACGTACGAGCCGCTGGCCGCCGAGGGGCCCGGCGCCGGGCACTGTGTGGCGTTCGTCCGCTCCGGGGAGATCGTGACGGCCGTGACACGGCTGTCGCTGCGGCTCGCGGACGCGGGGGGCTGGCGGGGGACGGAGCTCGCGCTCCCACCGGGCCGCTGGTCCGATCTGCTCGCTCCGGAGCGGGGGTTCGAGGGGCACGCGCGCGTGGAGGAGCTTTTCGCCACGTCGCCTGTGGCGCTCCTCGCGCGCGCCTCCGAAGCCGACGAGGTCGGGGATGCCGGGGAGGCCGGGGAGGCTCCCCTTGCGGCCGGTGAGGCTCCTACTGGGGCCGTACGAGGAGAGTCCGCGGACCGCGGGTCAGCAGCCCCCGGGGAGCCGGTCTGAACCCGGACGCCCAACGCAGCCCCGGCAGGGCGTCGAGCAGGGCGCGCAGGCCGTACTCGGCGGTGCGGGCGGCGAGCTCGGCGCCCGGGCAGGCGTGGCGGCCGGCGCCGAGGGCGAGACGTCCTGGGTCCGAGCGGAGGATGTCGTAGCGGTCCGGGTGGGCGAACCGGGCGGGGTCCCGGTTCGCCGCGCCGACCAGGCAGGCCACGACCGTTCCCGCGGGCAGGGGCGCACCGGCCACGGTGACGGGGCGGACCGCGCGGCGCAGCACCACGGGGGCGGGCGGGTCGCGGCGCAGGGACTCCGCCCAGGCGGCGGGGATCAGCGCGCGGCGTGCGCGGAGGAGGGCCAGTTGGTCCGGGTCGTCGAGGAGGTTGGCGAGGAACGAGGCGAAGGCGAGGGCGGTGGCCTCTCCGCCGCCGCCGAGCAGCGAGCCGACGAGTCCGCACACGGCCTCGTCGGAGAGCGGCCTGCCGTCGACCTCGGCGCCGCACAGCACGGACAGCAGGTCGGCGCCCGGTCGGGTCCTGCGGCGCGCCAGGTGCGGGCGCAGGCAGGCGTCCAGTTCGTGGTGGTGGCCGCCGAGGTGGGTGAGGCCGCCGCGGCACCACTCCTGGACGCGGGCGGTGTCTTCGTAGGGCAGGCCCAGGGCCGCCATGACCGCGGCGGTCGGCAACCACTGGCAGAACTCGGTGAAGAGGTCGGCCTCCTCGCGGGCGGCGATGCGGCGGGCCAGCACGTAGGCGGTGCGGGAGGCGCCCGCGGCCAGGGCGGCGACGGCGCGGCCCCGCAGCGCGGGCTCGACCAGGGCGCGGTGGGCGCGGTGCGTGTCGCCCTCCATGTGCGTGAGGGTCCGCCCCGGCGGCACCGCGACGAGGCCCTCCTGGCCGAGCGCCCCGCACACGTCCGCGTACCGGCTCACGACCCACGCCCCGAGCAGTTCGTCCCGCACCAGCGGAAAGCTCTCGCGCAGCACGCGGAACACGGGGTACGGGTCGCTCGCGACGCCGGGCGACGCGAGGCTGGGCGGCGCCGCCCGGGGCGCCCGCGACGCCCGGGGCCGGGTGTCCACGGGGGCGCACGACATGAACGGCGGGGGGCGCACGGCTGCCGCTGCGGAACCGGTGCTCAGAGCGGACGGGACGCGCGGAGCGGGACGTGTTTCCGGCGGGGGTATCGGGCCGTCCGGCGGGACGGGAGGGCAGCGCACCGCGGGGCTCCCACCTGTGCGTCGGCGCGGCGAGCGGCCGCGCGGGTGTGATCCAGGAGATCACTCGGCGGCCTCCGCCGCAGTTCGCGTACGTCCGTTCGAGTGAGGGCCGCCGTCGCGTCGGGACGGCCGACGCGTCCTTGACACGTCTACCGGGGCATGGGGTACTTCGATTGCCTCAGTGGTGAACCGGACGGGGGGCCAACTGGCGGTGCAGCACTATCCGAGTGTTCCTGAACTCGTCTTCTCCGCGCGACAGTTGGCAGCTCACCGTCCCGAACTGGCTTCCCTGCGCGAAGTGGGAACCTCGCGCGCGGGGCGGCCCCTGCACCTGCTCTCCATAGGGCACCGTCCGCTCTCCACAGCACCCCGCCCGCGCGCCGTCCTCGTCGTCGCGGGCGCACACGCCAACGAGCCGACCGGCGGTTCCACGCTGCTGCACATCGCCGAGCGGACCCTGCGCGATCCACGGCTGCGCGGCGACACCTCCTGGCACTTCCTGCTCTGCGCGGACCCGGACGGCGCGAGCCTGCACCGCACACCCGCCCCGCGCACCCTCCTCGACTACCACCGGAACTTCTTCCGCCCCGCGGGTCCCGAGCAGCCGGAGTGGTCGCCCTCCGTCCTGCCGCCCGACCGGCTGCCGCCGGAGACCCGCGCCCTGAACGCCGTCATCGACGAACTGCGCCCCTACTTGCAGGTGTCGTTGCACTGCACCGACCTGGGCGGCAGCTGGATACAGCTCACGAAGGACATTCCCGGCCTCGCGGAGCCGTTCGCCAAATCGGCTGCGGAACTGCACATTCCGGTGGAGACGGGGGCGTCTGACGCCGCGGGCTGGCCGGTCTCGGGACCGGGCGTCCATGTGCTGCCGCACCCCGGCACCGACGCGGCGTACCCGAGCCTGCCCGAGGACGCCCGGCGCACCACCTGGCACCGCACCCACCGCTACGGCGGACGCACCGCGATCATCGAGGTCCCGATGTGGGCCAGCGACCTGGTCGACGACCCGCAGACGCACCCGGCGCCCGCGCGGGCGATGCGGACGCTAGCGGTGCGGCTGCGGCGGGACGCGCGCCTGGTGGAGGACATCCTGGCCGAGGCCCTGCCACGGCTCTCCCACGACGGCGGCGCCGGTGGCCTCGACGGGCCGCTGCTGCGGGCCGCGCGGTGGGCGCTCGCGTTGGTGCCGGGCCTCGCCGACGACTGGCGGCGGCTGCCGCCCGCCGACACGTCCCGGGCGTACATCGGAAGCGTCGACGCCTTCGGCAGGCGCCTGCCGCTGCGGGCCGCGGCCATGCTGCTGCGGGTCCTCGACGAGGCCGGCGACCGTGCGGCGCCACGTCTTGAGATGCTCGTGGCGCAGTGGAGCGAGGCGTTCGCCGAGCGGTTCAGAGCCCGCTGGGTGCCGCTGGAGGACCAGGTGGAACACCAGTCGCGCACCACGGTCGCCGCCGCGTGGCACGCGCGCGTGGAGGCCGACGGCGACCGCGCGGCGCTTTGACGCCCACGCCCGACCGCCTGCGTCCGCGAGCGGTTCTCAGGTCGTCGAGAGACGGAACGCCATCCGGCCGAAGCTCACCGAGTCGCCGTCCTGGACGATCGCCGCCCCGGTCACCCTGCGGCCGTTCACGGACGTGCCGTTCGTCGAGCCGAGGTCGCGCAGCACCCACACACCGCCCTGCCGCCGCAGCTCGGCGTGGACCCGGGAGACCGTGTCGTGGCTCAGCCGCAGGCCGTTGGCGGGGTCGCGGCCGATCCGCAGCGGGAAGGCGCTGTCGGGTGAGGGCAGCAGCAGCTTCGGCAGCCGCTCGGCCTGCCAGGCCCTGCGCAGCTTCATCGTGAACCCGGAGACCGCTCCCACACCGCCGAGCACCATGCGCGACCAGCGGCCCTCGGTCCGCAGGTCGTCGGTGAGGGCGGCCAGTTCGTCGGGCCGCCTGGCGGCGAGCACGAGCTCCATGCGCCGCAGGAACGTGTCGTGCGAGAGCCTGCCGACGGCCGCGCCCTCCTTGAGTGCGTCCAGCGCCCTGTCGCGCTCCGCGTCCGTCACCCGCGCGGGGTACGTGGAGAACTCGAAAGAGGATGTCACCAGGGAATTGTCCGTCACTCGCGGCCCGGGTGTCCAGAACGGGGAGTTCGAGCGCCGTTCGATCGATTTCCGGACGGATCCCCCCACGGACCGAGGGTTTCTGACGCACCATGGGACACACGGTGTGACGGACAGCGGACGAGGGAGAACCGTCGGTGAGGTTCGAAGTGTGGGCGCCGGATGCCGAGCGGGTCGTGCTGGAGTGCGCGGGGGCCACGCGCGCGCTGGAGCGCGACGGGGGCCGCGCGGGGTGGTGGTCGGGGGAAGCGGCGGCCGAGGACGGCACCCTGTACGGCTTCTCGGTGGACGGCGGGCCGGTCCTGCCCGACCCGCGCTCGCGCCGCCAGCCGGAGGGGCCCGACGGGCTCAGCGCGGTCGTCGACCACGACCGGTACGCGTGGCGCACGCCGTGGGCGGGGCGCGGGGTGCGGGACGCGGTCCTGTACGAGCTGCACGTGGGGACGTACACGCGCGAAGGGACGCTCGACGCGGCAGCCGACCGGCTCGGACACCTGGCGGAGCTGGGCATCACGCACGTGGAGCTGATGCCGCTGTGCCCGTTCCCCGGGCGGTACGGCTGGGGGTACGAGGGGGTGTCGCTCTGGGCGGTGCACGAGCCGTACGGCGGGCCCGAGGCGCTGAAACGATTTGTCGACGCGGCGCACGCGCACGGCCTCGGCGTCGTCCTGGACGTCGTCCACAACCACCTCGGCCCCTCCGGCAACTACCTGCCCGCGTTCGGGCCGTACTTCACCGAGACGCACCAGACGCCGTGGGGCGCCGCCGTCAACCTGGACGCGCCCGGCTCGGACGAGGTGCGCGCGTATCTGACGGGCAGCGCCCTGGCCTGGCTGCGCGACTACCGCATCGACGGCCTCCGCCTCGACGCGGTGCACGCGCTGGTGGACACGCGCGCGTGCCACTTCCTGGAGGAACTCTCCGTCGCCGTCGACTCCTTGGCCGCCGAGCTCGACCGGCCGCTGGCCCTGATCGCCGAGTCGGACCTGGGCGACCCGCGGATCGTCACCCCGCGCGCGAGGGGCGGCCTCGGTCTCCAGGCGCAGTGGAACGACGACTTCCACCACGCGCTGCACACCACGCTCACCGGCGAGGCGCAGGGCTACTACGAAGACTTCGCTCGCGCACCGCTGGCCGCTCTCGCCAAGACGCTGACACGCGGCTTCTTCCACGACGGGACGTACTCGACGTTCCGCGGCCGCGCCCACGGACGCCCGGTGGACCGCGCGCGGACCCCCGCGTACCGCTTCCTCGGCTACGCGCAGACGCACGACCAGATCGGCAACCGCGCCCTGGGAGACCGGCTTTCGGCCTCCCTCTCCCCCGGCCTGCTCGCCTGCGCGGCCGCGCTCACCCTGACGAGCCCGTTCACACCGATGCTCTTCATGGGCGAGGAGTGGGGCGCCACGACGCCCTGGCAGTTCTTCACCGACCACACGGACCCCGAACTCGCGGAGGCCGTACGCCGGGGCAGGCGCAGGGAGTTCGCGGCGCACGGGTGGGCCGCGGAGGACATCCCCGACCCGCAGGACCACGGGACCCGCGACCGGTCGTGCCTGGACTGGTCCGAGCCGGCGAAGGGCCACCACGCGCGGCTCCTCGCCTGGCACCGGGAACTGATCGCCCTGCGGCGCGCCCGCGGCGATTTGACCGACCCCGACCTCGCGGCGGTGCGGGTCGTGTACGACGAGGGAGCCCGCTGGTTCGCGTACCGGCGCGGGGATCTGCGGATCGCCGTGAACTTCGGCAAGGAGCCCGTCACCGTGCCGCTGGACGGGCGCCACGCGCGCGTGCTCGCCGCGTGGGAGCCGGTCCAGGCGCCCGGCGCGGACGGAGTGGTGCGACTGCCGGCCGAATCGTGCGTGATCCTGGCAACGGCGTGATCCTCGCGACCGCGTAACGTCGGAGCCCACCTACGGGAGGCGGATCACGGGACATGAAGCAACGATTCCTGGGCCGGACCGGGCTGCGCGTCAGCGAACTCTGCTTCGGCGCGATGACGTTCGGCAGCGGCGCGGACGAGGCGACGTCGCACCGCATGCTGGACACGTTCACGGAGGCCGGCGGCACGTTCGTCGACACGGCCGACATGTACGGACGCGGTCTGTCGGAGGAGATCCTCGGCCGCTGGCTCAAGGGCCGCCGCAGGGACGAACTCGTCGTCGCCACCAAGGTGTTCGCCACGATGAGCGACGCGCCGAACGCCGGCGGCCTGAGCCGCAAACACATCGTGTCCGCCGTCGACGCGAGCCTGCGGCGGCTCGGCACCGACTACATCGACCTCTACCAGACGCACGTGTGGGACGCGACGACGCCCGTTGAGGAGACCCTGTCCACCCTGGACACCCTCGTGAAAGCGGGCAAGGTCCGCTACCTGGGCGCGAGCAACCACTCCGGAGCACAGCTGCAGAAGGCCCTCGACGTGGCGCGGGCGCACGACTGGGAGCCGTACGCGTGCCTGCAGCCGTTCTACAACCTGCTCGGGCGTGACATCGAGTGGGAGCTGCTGCCGCTCAGCGAGGCGGAGGGCGTCGGCGTCATCCCGTACAGCCCGCTGCACGGCGGCTGGCTCTCGGGCAAGTTCCGGCGGGGCATGACGGCCCCGCCGGAGGGCACGCGGGGCGCGGGCAGCTGGGAGGAGCAGGCCACGGAGGACACGTGGCGGGTCGTCGACGCGGTCCTGGAGGTCGCCGGGGAGACCGGGCGCTCCCCGGCGCAGGTGGCGCTGCGCTGGCTCCTCCAGCAGCCCGGTGTGACCGCGCCGATCGTCGGGGCCCGCTCCGTCGAGCAGCTGACCGACAACCTGGGTTGCGTGGAATGGGAGTTGACGGAAGGGCAGCGGGAGCGGCTCACGGAGGCGAGCGCCCGGCCGCTGCCCTACCCGTACAACGTCCTCGCGCACTACCCGGGCCGCGAGCCGCGGGTCGGCCCGCGCACCGACAACAGCTGACCGCTGCCCTTGTCCTTCGGACGGCTACTGGCCGCGAGTCAGTCGACGATCGCCATCTCGCGGGCGGTGGTGTTGAGCCGCCGGCCGCCGCCCTCGGTGACCGTCACGATGTCCTCGATGCGCACTCCGAAGCGGCCCGGCAGGTAGATGCCGGGCTCCACGGAGAAGCACATGCCGGGCACGAGGGGCTGCTCCTCGCCCTCGATCATGTAGGGCGGTTCGTGGGTGGTGACCCCGATGCCGTGTCCGGTGCGGTGGATGAAGTACTCGCCGTAGCCGAACTCGGTGATCACGTCGCGGGCCGCGCGGTCGATGTCCTGGCAGGCCACGCCGGGCCGCACCGCCGCGCAGCCTGCCGCCTGCGCCTCGCGCACCACGTCGTGGACGCGCTGCTCCTCGGCGGTCGGCTCCCCGACGTGGACGGTGCGGGAGGTGTCCGAGCCGTAGCCGTGCAGCAGCCCGCCGAAGTCGAGGACGACCATGTCGCCCCGTTCGATGACGCGGTCGCCCGCCTCGTGGTGCGGGTTGGCGCCGTTGGGCCCTGAGCCGACGACGGTGAAGTCCACCTGCGCATGCCCGAACCGCCGCAGCAGATCGGCGAGATCAGCGGCGACGTCCGTCTCCCTGCGGCCCGCGAAGGACACCTTCTGGATCTCCTCGTACGCCGCGTCGGCCGCCGCGCCCGCAGCCGCGAGGCGCTCCAGCTCGGCCTCGTCCTTCACCGCGCGGAGCATGGGCAGCGCCTGTGTGAGCGAGACGTAGGAGGTGCCGGGCAGTGCCTGCTGGAAGCCGAGCAGGTGCATCGCCCAGGCGTTGTCGCTCACTCCGAAGCGACCCGATACGTCCAGGAGGGGCGCGGTGACGGCATACGGGTCCTTGCCGTCCGTCCAGTCCCGCAGGGTGAGCGCGGGGGCGCCCGCGGCGCGTGCGGCGTCCGGTGCCTCCAGGGTCGGCACGACGAGGACGGGGTCCTGTCCGGCCGCGAGCACGAGGAGCGTCAGGCGCTCGGTGTCCGCGGTCGGCCGGTAGCCGGTGAGCCACACGAGGTCGGGCCCCGGGGCGACGAGCAGGCCCGCCAGACCCGCGTCCGCGGCCGTGGCGGCGGCCCGCTCCATACGTGCTCGGTAGTCGTCGGCGGTGAAGGGCGCGGGCGCGCTGCTCATGGTGACCTCCCTGTAGTCCACGCCAGAGATCCTGCCCCTCGCCGCGCGGGACCGCGAGCCCGGGGCGGGGATTGTGAGAGGGGCCCTCAGGTCACTACGCCGGGCCGCGCCGCCAGGACTTGGCGCGCACCGCTCGCGTGGCGCACCGTCAGGGTCACGGTGCTGCCGGCCCGGGCTCGACCGACCCGCATGGCGAGCTCGGCGGCCGAGCCGATCCGGGCCCCGCCGAACACGACCACGGTGTCGCCGCGCACGAGTCCCGCGGCGTGTCCGGGCCCCGGCACGTGCACCCCGACGAGCAGGGCACCGCCCGCGCCGCGGGGGGCGTCGACGGCTTCGATGCCGAGGGCGGCGGCGGGAGGGCGTGGACGCGGTGCGGAGGCGCGAGGGCCGGGGGTGGGGCGTTCCGGGGCGGCCAACGGTGTGCCGGGCCCGGGGGCGGCCCCCGGCCCGGCGCGCCCGGCCGCCGCCTTCTGCGTCCCGGCGAGCTTGCTCATGCCGATGACGGTGGCGCTCACGGTTCCGATGCCGATGCCCGAGAGCACGAGGGCGGCAGCGCAGAGGAGCCCGAGGAGCAGCGTCGTCAACCGCCTGCCGCGACGCCGGGCGGCGTGGGGGCGGTGGGTTCCGCGAGGCGTACGCAGCCGGCGGAGACGTGGGGCGGGGGTGTGGGCGGGGGCGGTACGCGCGGGGCTCGGGCCTGGGCTGCTGCCCAGGTCGCCCGCGTCAGCGGGTACGCCTGAACTCCGGGCAGCGTGCCGCCCAGACCCCTCACGCACCCCAGGGCCGACCTCCCACTCCGAGCCTTCCCCCCAGCCGAAAGCCTGCCCAGCCCCCTGCCCCTGGCCGACACCTCCACCGAGCCCCACGGCCGAATCCCGGCCGGACTCCCGGCCACGACTCCCGCCCTGGCCCCAGTCGGCGTCCTCTCGGCCCGACTCCCCGCCCATGTCCTGACCGGGCCCCCGACCAGCGCCCTGGACCATGTCCCAACCCGAGTCCCAGCCACGCCCCTCCCCCGTCCTCCTACCGGCATCCCGGCCAGGGCCCCCCACCGAGTCCCAGCCGGGAGCGCGGCCAGAACCCTCGCCCACCTCCTGTTCAGAACCCCGGCCGAAGCCCCGGCCCCCATCCCGACGCCGGGCCCGGTCGGTATCCCGGCATGACCCCTGACCCATGCCTGGGTCGGAACCCCCACCGGACCCCCCGCCCGCACCGGGGCCAGATCCCCCATCCATGTCCTGGCCGGAACCCCAGGCCGAGTCCTGGTCCAAGCCCCAGCCCGGGCCCCGATCCGGACCCCGGTCGGAGCCCTCGCCGGGAGCCGGGTCGGGGGTGCGGGCGGGGTTTCGGCCAGGCATCGGCTTGGGACGGAACGTGGTGTGGTCCATGGGGCGCCTCCGGCCACAGCTCTACCCGGAGTGAGCCCTCGTCGACGCCTCACGAACGGGTGATGTCCAGCTGAGCGGTCAGCGTTCGGGCGGGGCCTCGGAGCGTGCCGGTGTGGAGGAGTTCCGTGCGGTGGACGACGCGGGGTGTCGTCAGGGGTACGGCGACGGTGCCCCGTGACTCCTCCGCCACCCACCGCGGCAGCAGGGCGAGGCCGTGGCCCGCGGCGACCAGCGCGGTGAGGGTGCGCAGGTCCGTGCCGTCGTAGCGCAGGGCGGGGCGGAAGCCCGACGTGCCGGACGCGGCGCGGAGTTGGGCCAGCGGCAGCCCCGTGTCGGGGGCGTCGATCCAGCGGGCGTCCACCAGGTCACCGAGGCGCAGACCCCTGCGGCGGGCCAGCGGGTGGTCCTCGGTGAGGAGCACGGCCACGGGTTCCTCACCGAGGCCCCGCACGCCCAGCGGGGCGACGTCCGGCAGGCGCAGGGGGTCGCTGGGCGCCGCGAGTCCGTCGACCAGGCCGAGGTCGGCGGCGCCCGTCGCGACGGCCCCGGGGACCTCGTCGCGCGGCAGCACGGCGAGGGTGACGCCCGCCGCGGGGAGCGCACGCACCGTACGCGGTGTCAGCGCGGTCGACGTGGCCGCGAGCGTCAGCCCCTGCTCGGGCGCGGCCGCCATGCGGACGACCTCCGCGCGGGCCGCGTCCAGGCGCAGCAGCAGTGGGCCCGCGTGCTCCAGGAGACGGGCGCCCGCCGGGGTGGGGGCCACCGGTCGGCGGGTGAGCAGGGCCGCGCCGAGGTCCTGCTCCAGGGCGGCGATGTGCTGGGAGACGGCGGACTGGGTGTAGCCGAGCTCGCGGGCAGCCTCGGAGAAGGAGGCGAGGCGGGCGACCGTCACGTACGTGCGCAGGAGGTGCGGGTCCATGGCCGCAAGGATCCCCCGGCGGCCGGGGCCACGATCACCAGGGTGGATGCCCGGCCGCCGTCCTGCGGCCGCCTGCCCATCGCCATCACCGCCATCACTGCCATCAGGAACGCTGATGGAGCATGCAGCAATCATCGTTGGACGTGAACTGAGGCGCCCGACCAGGATGACCGCATGACCACAGACACCCGCGCCGCCCGCCTCGCCCTCGTCGGCGACCGCTCCCCCAACGTCACCTCCCACACCCGGATCCCGCTCCTCCTGGACGCCCTCGCCGCCCAGGACCGCCTCGTCCTCGACGCGTACTGGATCCCGACCGAGGACGCCGAGGAGCCGGACGCCGTGCGCGGCTTCGACGCCGTGTGGGTGGTGCCGGGCAGCCCCTACCGCAGCGAGGCCGGGGCGCTCGCCGCGATCCGCGCGGCGCGCGAGGACGGCGTGCCGTTCCTCGGTACGTGCGGCGGCTTCCAGCACACGCTCCTGGAGTACGCCCGGAACGTGTGCGGCCTGACCGACGTCGCCCACGCCGAGAACGATCCCGACGCCGACGACCTGCTCCTCACCCCGCTCGCCTGCTCGCTGGTCGGCCACGAGGGCACGGTGACCATCGCGGAGGGCTCGCTCGCCGAGTCCGTCGTGGGCGCCCGCAGGTCGATCGAGCGCTACCACTGCTCGTACGGCCCCACCGCCCACCTCGACACGCTGCGCGCGCACGGCCTGCGGTTCTCCGGTGAGGACGAGGAGGGCCAGGTGCGGATGGCCGAACTCCCCGGCCACCCCTTCTTCCTGGCCTCCCTCTTCCAGCCGGAGCTGTCCGGCGACGGCTCGCGGCCGCACCCGATCGTGCGGGCCCTGGCACGAGCCGCCGTCCGGCACGCGGGCGTGGCCGCGTGATTCCATCCGGCCGACTGGCCGCCGGCTAGCCGTCGTGGTCCCCGTGACCACCCCCGTGCCCGGCGCCGTGGTCGAACTTCAGGGCCTCCTTGGGCATCACCACGAAGGGCCGCATCATCCCCATGTCCTCGTGCTCCAGGAAGTGGCAGTGGTACATGAAGCGGCCGTACGCCCCGTCGAACTTGCCCATGACGCGCAGCATCTGACCGCCGGGCACGCGGAAGACGTCCTTCCAGCCGCGCTCGTTCGGGGCCAGCGGCGCGGGCCGCCGCGGGTCGACGGCGATGGGCGCGCGCGTACCGCCGATGGTGACGTCGAAGCCCGAGACGTCGCAGGTGTCCCTGCCGAGGAGCTGGAAGTCCGCCAGGTGGATGTGCATCGGGTGCAGCACCGGCGGGTTCGCGGCGAGGTTCAGGAACGTCCACTGTTCGTGGCTGCCCTCGGCGATGGTGATGCCGAGGCCGTCGTTGAACGTGCGGGCGATCCTTCGGTACGTCTTGACCTTGCCGTCGTCCCCGCGCAGCTGGATGATCCCCTCGGTCGGCACCTGGACGTCACCCGGCTTCTCGACCTCGGCCATCTCCCAGATCTCCGGGTGGCCGCCGCCTCCCTTGGTGGCGGGCGGGGTGAGCACGATCAGCCGGTGGCCGTGCGCGATGTCGTGCGTGAGCGGGCGGAAGGAGCCCGAGAGGACCTCCGGCAGTTCGAAGGTGTCCGGCTCCGCGCACTCGCCCACCCGGAACTCCATGACCTGCGGATAGCGCACGTCGTTCGCCACGTCGGGAACGCCGGGCGGCTGCGCCCGCCCCTTGTTGACCAGCCGCAGCCGCTGCCCGGCGAGCTCCCGGAAGTCGATGAGCAGGTCCATGCGCTCGGCCGGGGCGACGGTGAGCGTGGGCAGCGCCCCTTCGAAGTCGACGGGCACGGGGCGCGGCAGGAGCCCGCCGTCGCTGCCGATCTGGTGGAGGACGCCCCGCACGGGGTTGTTGTCCTCGTCGACGAGCACGAGGTCGTAGATGCGGGCGTTCGACGCGTTGACCAGGCGGAAGCGGTACCAGGCCGGGTCCACGTCCGCGTACGGCCAGATGCGGCCGTTGACCGTCGTGTAGGGACCCGAGAAGGGCAGGGTGACCGGCTTGCCCGTCTCGGCGTTTTTGGGGTCGACGATGGTGGTCTTGTGCAGGAGGCGGCCGTTCAGCCGGCCGTCCCCCTCGTCCGTGTCCAGGTTCCTGTCGGCGATGAGCAGCGGGATCTCCCGCTCGCCGCAGGGCAGTTGCAGCGCGTCCTCCTCGTCGTCCCTGACCAGATAGGTGCCGTACAGACCCGCCATCACGTTCCAGCGCGTGATGTTCATGGCATGGTCGTGGTACCACCACTGCACCGCCTGGTGGTCGTTCGGGTACTCGGAGAGCTGTGCGTCTCCGTACCCCACGGCGTTGTCCGCCCAGCCGTCGTTGCCGCCGCCCGTCTGCGCGCCGTGCAGATGCGTCACCGACCAGGCGGGCAGCGCCGCCACGTCCTTGTTCGGCTCGATGCCCCCGCGGCCCGGCAGGGTGTTGGGCGGCGGGTCCTTCTGCGGGTCGCCGCGCGGGGCCTCGACGGCCGTGACGGGATACTCGCCCTGCGGAATGCGGTTGGTCCATGCGATCCGGACGCGCTGCCCGCGCCGCACCTCGATGGTGGGGCCCGGCACCGAGCCGTCATACCCCCACATCAGGGTCGGCGGGAGCTGCGGGTGCAGGCGCACCCACGTCGGCCGCAGCGCGATCTCGGTCTCCTCCGGCACGTCGGCGGATGCGGGCCGCAGAACCGGTGGGACGGTCAACGGCGAGACGAACGGCGCCAGTTCCCCGTCGGCGGCACCCGTCCCCGCCGGTTCCGCCCCGGCAGCTTCCGGGCCGACGCCTTCCCTGCCGGCCACTTCCGCATCCGGCGACTCTTCCGTGCCGCGCTCAATGATGTCGGTCAAGATCGAACACCCCCGTGTTTTTCCCCCGTTTCGCGGCCGCCCGACGACCGCCTTCACTTCAGAAGACTCCCGGCGCCCCACCGAAGTTCCACGAATCCTCCATTCCGGATGAAACCATCCGAAGGGGGCTTGTCGGAGCACCGCGGGGCGCGCGATCGGGCAGGAAGCCGTGCGCGCGCCCGGCCAGGTCCTGCGCGCCGTAGCGCCGACAGCCGTGGTGCCAGTTGAGGATGCCCGCCATCCAGTTCTTCAGGTCGGCGACGTAACCGTCCATGACGGCGCGGCCCTCGCGCGACAGCGCGAAGTCCTCGTACAGGGACGGCAGTTCATGAGCGCAGACATGCTCGAACTGGCGCAGGCGCTGGGTCGTCAGATCGTGGACGACGCGCAGCGCCGACGGGTAGTCGCAGCCGAAGAAGTTCTGCACGACGAGGATGCCGTTGTGGAACTCGCCCTCGTACTCGATCTCCTTCTGGTACGAGAAGATGTCGTTCACGAGCATGGCGTAGTCGACGGCGGCGTTCTCCAGGGAGCGGACGGGGCCGCTGCGGTAGACCGCGGGCGGCACGGCGGGCCCGTGGCCCATCCGGCACAGGCTCATCGTCAGGTCGGCGCCGAACGTGGCGCGGCGCATCTCCAGGTAGTCGACCGGGTCGGGCACGCGGTGGTGCAGCTGGTTGAAGATCTCCCACACCCAGCTCTCCGTCATGACGTCGACGGCGTCGCGCAGCACCTTGCGCTGTCGGTCGGTCATGTCGCGGGTCGTGCGCGACCACAGGTCGACGAGGCCGCGCTCCATGGCGTTCACGGGTACCGGGGCGGGCTCGCCGGCGAGTGTCATGCAGGCGGAGAGGCGTTCGGTGCAGAGCTTCGCGGCGGCGAGGTCGTGGCGGCGGCCGAAGACGAGGGGGTAGTAGTCGTCGCCGTACGTGCCCCATACGAGCCACTGCGTGCTGAGGTCGAGTGCCTGTTGTGTGCCGTCCGGGTCGAGACCCGCGGCGCACAGCGGCAGGTCGTACGCGTCGAGCTTGTCCTCGTCCCAGACGCCCTCCTCCAGGATGCCCATTTCGTGCGCCCACCCGGTGATGCGCTGCCGCGCGGTGTCGAGGCCGGGGTTGAGCCGCAACGGGAACGGCATGGACAGGTCGGGGATGCGGGAAGGGCCCACCTTCTGGAAGGGAACGTGCGTGAAGGACCGCATCCGTTCCGCCCCGGCGGCGGAGAGCAGCGACGCGATGTCGGTCCCCGACGTCCCGAGGCCAGTGGGGCCGGCGAGCGGCGAACCCGGGGCGGCGACGGCCGCCCCTTCGTTCATGTACCGGCTGGAGCGCAGATGCCACTCGTGGCCGCCCGACTGCCAGTCCTGAAGACCTTTCGTGTACGCGGCGACGGCCGCCACCTCGGGCGGGGTGAGACCTTTCTCCAGGGCGACGGCGGGTACTTCGGTCGCCGCCGTGTGCTCGAACTGGTGCAGGCGCGAGGTCAACACGTCGTTGACGGTGTCGGCCGCCTCCTGGGTGGTGCAGTCGAAGAAGGTCTCCAGTACGAGCACTCCGTTGCTGAGCTCGCCCTCGTCCTGCACCTCGCGCTGGTACGAGAAGAGGTCGTTCCGCAGGTGGACGGCGTCGGCGAAGGTCTCCATGAGCACGCGCAGCGGCCTCGTCCCCGCGACCGACGCGGGCACCTCCGCCGTCGCGTACTCGATGAGGCCCGCCGACCAGGGTGCGCCGCCGACCTTGCGGCGCATCTCGATGTACTCGACGGGGTTGGCGATCCGGCCCTCGTTGATGTTGGAGAGCTCCCACATCGACTCGTTGAGCAGGTGCTCCGTCGATTCGGCGAAGCGGCGGCGCCAGTCTCTGGACATCGCGGGCACGGTGCGCGCCCACAGGTCGGCGAGGCCCGCCTCCACCGGGTTGCGCGGCTCGGGCACGGCGGTCGACAGGTCCATGGGCATGAAGAGGGGCAGGCGGTCGAGGTGCGCCTTGCCCGCGGACGTGTCCTGGGTGCGTTTGTACATGTCCAGGAAGTGGTCGTCGAAGAAGAACACCCACACGTACCAGTCGGTGATCAGCGACAGCGCCGGGCCGTCGCAGTCGGGGTGGGTGTACGCGCACAACAGGCCGTAGTCGTGCGCGTCGAGGTCGCTCTGCTCCCAGATGCCGGAACCCTCCAGCATGCCCATGTCCCGCGCCCACCGGGTGGAGTGCGCGCGGGCCTCCTCCAGGTGGGGGTTGAGCCTCGCGGCGTACGGCATGTAGAAGTGCGGCAGTTCGAACGGCTGCGTCATGTGCCCGGCCCTACCCGGGGCTCCCCGCAGGCATCCGTGTGATGCCCGATGATCGCACCATCGCGTGAACCGGGGTCACTTCGCCTTCGAGAGAGGCAAAGACGTGCGAAGGGCCGCCCGGTTCCGCGCCTGCGAATCCTGGGTTTCCCCTCGTGCGCACCGTTCACGCCTCTAGGCTGCCGACGATGCCCTCGGAAGGAAACACGTCCATGACCGATGCGCCGCTGCGAGCGGAGCTGCTCCTGGACCGCGAGGTCCCCGAAGAACTGCGCCGCGAGCTGGTCGCCGCCTTCGAAGGACTCGGCGCTCCGCCGGTCCGGGTCCGGCACACCGTCGACCACCGCGGCGCCGCCGACATCCCGTGGATCGTCCTCGCCTCGCTGCCTCTGCAGGCGTTCCTCACCGGGCTGGGTGCGGAGGCGGTCAAGGACGCGTACGAGGCGTTCAAGGGTGTCGTACGAAGGACCGCGCGGCCGGAGGTACGTGAGCCCCGTGCGGAGGGTGCGGCGCGGCCGATCGTGCTCCAGGACGCGTCCAGCGGCCTCGACATCGTGCTGGAGCCCGACCTTCCGGCCGAGGCGTACGAGCGGCTCACCACGCTCGACCTCGCGGAGTTCGCGGTGGGGCCGCTGCACTACGACCGCGACCGGGGCCGCTGGCGTTCGCTCCTCGACGAGGCCGCCGGCTGACCCGGCCGCCACGGACCGGAATCGGGGGCCGACTGTGACGACGCAGACCACGAAAACGAGAACGGACCTGTCCCAGGCCGAACAGGCGTGCGCGGAGGGCGAATCGGCACTGGAGCGGGGCGACACGAGTGCCGCCGAGAACCTCTTCACGAGGGCGCTGCGGCTCGCGGGGGTCGGGGACGGCGGGGCGACCGAGGGCGATGGGCGGGGCGGCGATGGGTGGGGCCACGACGCCCAAGGCGACGCACACGCCGTGGACGCTGTGGACGCCGGGGGCCCTGAGCGCGGCATCGACGTCGGAAGTGACGCGTACGGCGTCGACGCGGGAGGCCCTGCGTGCGGCAGCCCCGGCACCGGAGGCCCCCCGCACGGCCCCGACACGTACGACCTCGGTACCGGTGGACCCACGGGCGTCCCCGCCGCCGAAAGCCACGCAGCCGACCGCAACGCGGGAACTCTCGTGCACGGGCCCGACGCCGAAACCGACACAGACGGCCTCAACGCGGCGGCCCCTGTGCCCGGGCGCGACGTCGAGCGCGACGCGTACGGTCTTGGCGCCCGAGGCTCGACGGGCGGGTCCGACACCGACCGTGGCATGTACGGCCCCGGTGCCGGAAGCCCCACGCGTGGGCCCGCCACCGGAAACCCCGCGCACAGCCCCCTCCCCGAGGGTGCCGCGCGGGTCGTCGCGCGGGCGTGGACCGGGGTGGGGCGGGTGTGGCTCGCTCGGGGGGAGGGTGCGGGTGCCGAGGCCGAGTTCGCGCGGGCGCACGCGCTGCGGCCCTCGGCGGCGGGCCCCTTGCACTGGCTGGGCTGCGCCGCCGCGCACCGCGGCGACCTCGCGGCCGCGGAGCGCCACCTCACCGCCTCCCTCGCCTGCGCGGTCCCGCACGGCCGCAGCCTCGTCCAGCGCGCCTATGTGCACGCCCGCGCGGGCAACCCCGACTCCGCCCTCGGCGACCTGCGGGCCGCGGCGTCGGCCGGGCCCCTGGACGACGAGGCGCGCTGGCTGTTCGCCGTCCTCGCCGGGGGCTCCACGCGCGAGGTGGCTCTGCGGCTGCGCAGGGCTGCCCTCGCGGCACTCGGGGGCCACGACGGCGACGAGCTCCGGCGGCGGGCCGCTGCGCTCCTCGTCGCCGCGCGGGGGCTCGACCCAGGGAGCTGGTCCTCCTCACCGTTGTACGCCGTGGCTCTGGTGCGTGGCGGGTATCGGGCCGCCGCCGTAGCTCTGCTGGATGACGCCGTCCGGGACGATCCCTCCGATCACCGGGTTACGCACACCCTTGCGGTGGGGCTTCTCAACTCAGGGGACGCGGGGAGCGGTTCGACTTGGGAGCGTTGTGTCGCCGCGTGGGCCGCGCTGCTGCACGACGCCGGTTTCTGGGCGCACGTCCTGGAATCCGCTTCCCGGCGGTACGGCGTCGGCGTCGAGCCCTCCCTCGTACCCGTGCTGCGCGCCGGGCTGCGCGAGGCGCTCGAACGGTGCTTGCCCGACGACGCGGGCACCCGTGTCGCCCTCGGGCCGCTGCTCCAGCGTGAGGCCGACGCGGCCAAGCTGCTCGCCGCCATCGGGGGCTTTCCGGCGGCGGGGGGCGGTGGAGCACCGCTGTTCTGCGGGCCCCTGCGCATCGCGGAGCTCGGCAGGTCGGCGGAGTTCGGCGCGTTCGCGGCCGCCTGGGAGCAATCCTTCGCGATCGCGCGGACGGCCTCAGCTTCAGCCTCAGTCGACGCGCGGGCGCAGTCCTTCGCGGCAGTCTCTGCCACCTCAGCCGAAGTCGAAGCCGAGACCGAAACCGGACCCGAAGCCGGAGCCGAAGCCGAAGCCGAAGCCGAAGCCGAAACAGCAACAGCAACAGCAACAGCAACCCCCTCAGCCGCCTCCACCTCCCTCACCTACGCCTTCTCCGAACTCGGCTTCGCCCGGCTCCTCCTGGGACAGGACAAAGCGGTCGACGCCCTCGCCGCCCTCTCCGAGCTGCGCTGCCCAAGCTGTCGGGCTCGCGGCGGGCCGGGGGCCGGGGCCGTCTGCGAACCTGCGTGCGGGCGCTTCGACGAGCTGAATCCCGGGTATGCCGGAGTCCCCGACAAACACCTCCGTCTGTCACTCGACGCGCGCGGGCTCGCGCTGGAGGCGCGACTCAGTATGGGTCGGTCCGAAATGACGTCCGCGCGGCCCGACTTCGGCGCGGCGGCCGCGTACTGGCGTCGCGCCCTCGTGCACAGCAGGGAGATCGACCGGTACCGCGAGACGCAGACCGCCATCGTCGACATGGCGCTCGGCGCGGCGCGGGCGGCGCATCGCGACGGGCGGCTGAGCCTCGCCGTGTCGACGCTCGACGCGACGAGGTCGGTGATCGGCGCGAACGAACGCGGGCGGCTCGAAGGGCAGTTGGCGCGCGTGCTCGCCGACCGCGGCATCTCCGTGGCCAACGACGCGGAGGCACTGCTCGACCGGCCCGCCGCCGACCTGCGCCGCTCCGTGGCGTTCAACCCGCACCTGCTGCGGGCGCAGGTCAGCCTCGGCATCGTGCTGCGCGGGCTCGCCGCCGCCCGCTGGAGCTCCGGCAGCCTGTCGGGGGCACGCGACACCCTGCGCGAGGCCGTCGACCAACTCACCGCCGCCCTGGCGCTCTTCCCGGACGAACCCGACCTGGAGGAGCTGCGGGAAGCCGCCGTCGCGGACCTCGACCACGTCATGTGGCAGCCCGACGAGAGCGAGCAGTGACGCCCGTGCTCGGTTACGAGGAACTGCGCATCCGGGTCCGCCGTGTCGGCGCCTCCCGCTACCTGGTGACGGCGGGCGGGCCCGCGTGCGCGGCCGAGGTGATGGCGGTCGACGGGGAGCCCGAGGCGTTCCGGGAGCAGTGGGACCGGCTGATCGCGGCGGAGCTCGGGTACGCGCCGATGGGCGAGCAGCACACCGTGGCGCAGCTGCGGGCGCTCGGGCGCGGTGTCTTCCGGCTGCTGTTCGGCGACGCGGCGGAGGACGAGAGCAGGGCCGGGAGCGGAGGCGGAGCTGGGAGTGGGGGTAGGGGCGCGGACGGGTCCGGTGAGGACGCCGTAGGCGGGCGTATCGGGGCATGCGTCGACACCGCGCTCGGCCGCGCCCAGGGCATGCGTCCCGCGCGCGGGCTGCGGCTCCGCTTCGACCTGCCGCCCGAGCTGCGCGACCTCCCCCTGGAGTCGCTCTGCGCACCGCCCGGCAGCCCGCAGCAGTCGCTCGCCCTCAACCACGGGTACTCGCTGGCCCGTTCACTCGCCGGCGGCCCCCTGGGGCAGCGCCTGCCGGAGCCGGCGGACGAGCCGAGCGTGATCCGGCTTCTGGTGGTGTGCGCGTCGCCCCGTGGGCTCCCGCCGCTGCGGATGGCCCCGGAGGTCGCCGCGATCCGCAACGACCTGCCCGAAGTGGCCGTCCAGACCGTGGTGGTGGAGCGGGCGACGCGCGCGAGCCTGGAGGACGCGCTGGGCGTCCACTCCGAACTGCCCACGGCTGTCCTAGTCATCGCGCACGGGACGTACGACCGGGAGATCGGCAAGGGCGTGGTGTCCCTGGAGACGGAGAACGGTGACGTCGACCGGGTGCCCGCGGATCTGCTCGCCGCGATCCTCCTGAAGGCGCAGCGCCTCAGGTTCGTCGCCCTCAACCTCTGTGCGGGTGCGGACAGTTCACACCTGGAACCCTTCTCCGGGCTCGCGCAGGCGCTGATCGGCGGGGGCGTGCCCGCCGTGGTGGCGATGCGGGGGCGGGTGAGCGACGTGTCGGCGGGTGCGTTCGGGCCCGAGCTGCTCAAGGGCATCGCGGCGAACAAGACCGTCGACGAGGCGGTGGCCGCCGCGCGGCTGCGGATCTCGCACCTGCCGGAGCACACGGCGGTGGAGTGGGCGACCCCCGCGCTGTTCCTGCACGAGGGGTGCAGGCAGGGCTGGCTGTTCAAGGCGCGCGAGGTAAGGGACGACGAGTTCGGTGCGGGCGGCGCGGCCGTCGCGGATCCGCTGCGCGAGGGCGAGGACGCGCTGCGGACCTTCCAGAGCCCCGTCGGCCACGTCGGCTCCGCGGCGCTGATCGGCGCGGCACGCTTCCAGCGCGACCTGGGGAACTGGACACAGGTGCAGCGCATCCTGCGTACGCCGACGCAGAGTTACGCCGATGAGCGGCGCCGGATGCGGGCCGAGGCGGCGTTCGAACTGGCCTGGCCCGAGCTGGAGAAGCTGTGCGCGCTCCTCGCCGGGGAGCGGGACGCGTCGGGGGCACAGGCGCAGCTCGACGTGGTGCGCGAGCTGCTGCCGGGACCGTTGCCCGGCGCGCTCGCGGCGGAGGTCGCCGGGCTGCGCAGGCTCGTCTCGCTCGTCGACGAGGCCCGCGCGGCGGAGGCGGGGGCGGACTGGGCCACGGCCATCGGGCGCTACGAGGAGGTGCTCGCCGTGCGGCCTGGCGGGCTGCGGGACGTCACGGAACGGCTTGCCGCGGCGCGCGACGAGCTGCATGTGGCGCGGGTCTGCGAGGCGGCGGAGCGGGCACGGCTCTCGGGTGACTGGAGCGCGGCGGCCGACGGCTACGCGGCCGTCCTCGCGCTCCGCCCCGGCCATGTCGTGGCCACGGCGTGGTCGTCCTATGTGGCGGGCCGGGCCGCGGAGTCGCGGGAGGACTGGCCCGCGGCCGAGGCGGCGTACGCGGTGTGCGCGGGCCTCGACGACGCGGCGGGGCGTTCGGCGTACGCGCGGGGGCGGGCCGCGGCGGAGGACGGGGAGTGGGCGGCGGCGCGGGACGCCTTCGCGCAGGCGGGGCCCGACAGCCGGGCCTGGCAGGTGTACTGCGTCGGTCGTGCCGCGGACGCGGCGGGTGCGTGGGGCGCGGCGGAGGAGGCGTACGCGGCGGCGGACGGTTTCCTGGACAGCGGGGTACGTCTCCTGTTCGCACGGGGGCGCGGCGCGGCGGAGGCGGGCCGCCACGCCGAGGCGCTGACGGCCCTTTCCACGGCGGCCGCGCAGGGCTGGGACACCGAACCGTGGCTGAGCGGGCTGCGCCGCGGGGTCTACGAGGCGGCCCTGTCGGCGAGGGACTCCGGCGACTGGCCGGCCGTGCTCACCCATCTGTCCCCGCTCCCGCCCGACTACCACGCCACGCACCCGCTCAGGCGCTACGCGGAGGGCCGCCTCGCGGCAGCGGCGGACGAGTGGGCGTCGGCCGCGGAGGCGTTCGAGGAGTGTGTCGGGGGTGGGGGTCGGGATGTGGATGGGGATGAAGATGGGGATGGGGGTTGTGGGGGCGACGGGCAGCCCGGGGCCGACGCCGGTGCCGGTGCCGGGGCCGGGGAGCACGCGAACGCGCGGGGGCGGACACGGGAACCCGGCGGCAGGGCAGGCCGGGTGGCGGTCGGCGGGGCGGTCGGCGCCGCGGGGGACGTGCCCGGCGATGCCCGGGACCTCTGTGCGTACGCCCGCGGGCGGCTCTGTGAGATGCGGGGGCTGTGGGACGACGCGCTCGCGTTGTTCGCCGGGCTGCCGGGCGGGCTCGGGGACGTGTCCGACCGGGTGCTGTACGCGCGGGGGCGTGCCGCCGACGCACGGGAGGAGTGGGACGGCGTCATCGACGGGTTCGGCCGGCTCCCCGACGGCTACGCGGACGGCGAGGTCGGCGTCCGGCGCCTCTACGCGCGCGCACGCGTCGCCGCCGATCGGCGCGGCGACTGGGCGGCTGTCCTCAGCCTCCTGACCGGCGTACCGGACGCGGCACGCGAGGGCGCGGTGGCCGCACTCCGCCGCAAGGCCGAGGGCCGCCGCGCGGAGGAGAACGACGACTGGCCCACGGCCTGCGCGATCTACGCCCGGGCGTTCCCCGGTGGCGTACCTCCCTCCCCCGAGGCGGCGCCCGGCACCGACCCCGATCCCGAAGCCGCCCCCCTCTACCACTACGCCCTCGCCCGCACCCACGAGCAGCGTGAGCGGTGGCAGGAAGCCGTGGACGGCTATCGGTCGGTCGGGGACGACTCGTGGGGCGATGTCGGGGTGCGGCTGCGCTATGTGCGGGCTCGGGTCGCCGAGGGGGCCGCAGAGGGCGGAGAGGGGTGGCAGGGCGTCGCCGAGGCCTATGAGGCGCTGGAGCGGGACGGCGTGGCGGGGGTGGACGTCGGCGCGCGGGGGCGGTACGCGCGCGTGCGGGCCGCCGAGGCGGAGGGTGACTGGGCCTGCGTGGCCGCCGAGGCCGACGCGCTCGGGGCGCATCGCGACGCGCCCGCCGTCGCCGCCTACGCGCGCGGCCGTCTCGCCGACGCCCACCAGGAGTGGCAGCGCGCCGCCGACGCGTTCCGGCAGTGCACGGGCCACCGGGACGCCGACGCCCATCTCGCCTACGCGGAGGGCAGGTTGCTGGAGGCGGACGGGCGGTGGAGCGCCGCCGTCGCCGCGTACGAGAAGGCGGGCGGCGTGCTCGACCGGGCCGACGTGCGGTGCCGCAGGCTGCGGCGGCTCATCGGGCTGCTCCCGTGGGCGGACGGGCTGACCGGCGCCCCGCTGGTCGCCGACCCCTTCGCCGTGCGGGACCAGGCCTTTCCCTATCTCGCCCTGCGTGACGCGGGGGTGGACCCCGGCGCCTCGATGGACGTCGTCAAGAACGCCTCGTACGCCCTCCTCGAACGCGGCACCATGTCCTGGCACGAGCGCGTCGCGCTGGAGCGGCTGCGGCTGCCGGGTCGGCGCCTCCAGCTGGACGCGCTGCTCTACCGCTGGCACTCCCCCGCCGCCCTGCGCGACGCCCTCTCCACGCTCTCGCCGGACGAGGGCCCCGGGCTTCTGGAAGCCTTGTGCGCACGCTCGCCGCAGGACGCGCCGCTGCTGCTGCTCCTCGCGCGGGACCGCGAGGCCGCCGCCGCCGAGTGGGAGCGGCGTCTGAAGGAGGCGCCCGGTGACATGGCGGTGGTGCACGGGCTCGCCGTGGCGCGGCTGTGGCAGGCGCAGGAGCTGGAGCAGAGCGGCGCGTGGGAACACGCGGTGCACGCCTGGGAGTCGGCGCTCGCGTACTGGGCGACGCTGCTCAGCGACGACGAGTACTGGGACGGCTGGCGGTCCGAGCGTGCGACCGCCTACGAACGCGATCTGACGCACGACGACATGGCGTCGCTGCGCTGGGAGCTCAGCCAGCACCTCTTCGGGCAGCTTTCGGCGTACGAGCAGCGCCACACCGAGCAGGACCGGCCCCAACAGGCCGACGCCTACCAGGCTCTGGCCGCACTGCTCGAGTCCGAGCTCGGTGGCGCGCGCGTCCTGAAGGACGTGGGCGGGCTGCCGTCCGTGCCGGGCTCCGGCGGCACGCTCGCGTGCGGGCCCCGGTATCTGCGGCTGCTGTGCCTGCACGAGCCGCTCGCCGAGCTCGCCGCCACGCTCGACGCCGCCGCCCAGCAGGGCAAGGACCCGGGCGAGTACGCCGTACGGGAACTGCGTTGGGCCTTCTCGGAGTTGGCGCGGAGCTTCGCCCTCTCCGAGGTGCGGAAGTTCGAGGCGGCGCTGCGCGCGCTGCCTGCCTTCCCCACCCTGACCACGCTGCCGGACGACTGCGCCGGGCCCGCCGGGCAGGCGGCGCACACCCAGGAGTGCGGCCCCTGCAAGGACTTCCTGCGGCGCAACCCCGCGTACGTACGCCTCCCGAGGCGCCACGCCCGGCTCCTCCAGGACGGCGTCGAGCTGGCCGTGCACGTCCGTCTCGCGCTCGCCAGGACGGCCCTGACACGCGGCGACGGCGGGCTCGACGAGGCCCTGGCCCACTGGGGCGAGCTGGTGAAGGTGTCCCGTAACGCCGGGATGCAGGCCCGCTCGAAGAAGGCGGTCGTGCGCACCGTGCTCGGCCGCGTCGAGGCGCTCGCCGACGAGGAGGGCGTGCAGCTCGGCGGCTGCCTCGACGAGGCCGTCACGCTCGTCGAGTCCGTGATCACCGCGCTGCATCCGCTCGACCGCGAGCTGATGAGTCAACTGAACGCCAAACTCTCGGCGTTGCTGTCCATGCGGGGCGTGTGGCGCGGCTACACCCGCACCAAGCACGGCATGCGATCCGACATGCACGGCGCGGAGACCGACCTGCGCCGCGCCCTGGCCATCAATCCGGAGTCGAGCCACGCGCGCGACAACCTCGCCCGCGCCTTCGTGTTCACGCTCGACGAGCGGACGTACGAGGTGCCGGCCCGCCTGAAGCTGCTCCACGACGCGCTCGGCCTCCTCGACGTGGGCCTCGGGCAGGCGCTGACGCACCGGTACCGCGAGACGCTAGCCGAGGCGCTCGACGAGATGGAGAAGCTGCTCACCCGGCACCTCGGCGTCAAGGGCATGGGCGACCTGATCCGCAGCGACGGCCGGGAGCCGCCGCCCGACGAGACCGATCTCGCCTCCTGGGCCGAGGAGTTGACGCGCCGGGCGGAACACGCCCTGCGCGACGGCGACATCCTGTGGGCGCTGCACCACCTGATCCGCGCCACCCGCGCGAATCCCACCGACAGCCGGATCAGACAGGCCCTGCTCGACGCGGTGAACCGCTGGCTCGCCGAACTCACCCGCGGAACTCCCGAAGCCAGGCCTCCTGAGAACCGAGACGACGAAGACGCCCAAGACGACGAAGAGAACGAAGCAGGAGGCAGCGTCGCGTGATCAAGGACCCTTCCGCGAACGGGACAGGACCGTCGAACCTCTCCCCCTACGAGCTGCTCGCCCCGGCCGGCGTCACCCCCTGGACGTCGCACAAGGACATGCAGGACGTGTCCTTCGAGCTGCTCGCCCGGCATCTGATGACGCCGGTCACCCAGGAGGCGTGGGACGAGCTGCGCAGCGTACGCCGCAGGCTCCTCGTCGACCTGATGCTCTACGACGTCGACCTCACCGCCGAACTCCCGGTGGCCGTCGAGGACATCGACCGCGCGCTCGCCGCGGAACCGGACCCGCCGCGGAGCGGCACCGCGGTCCGTCCGGACGACACCCTCATCGACCTGATCCGGTTCGATGTCTGACGCGGCGGCCCGGCTCGCCTACGAGCACGCCCGCGCCCTGGCCGCCCGCGACTCCGTCCACCGCGCGCTCACCGAACGCCTGCTGCTGCGCTGCGCCGACGCCCTGGACTCGTTCGACCGGCTCCTCGCCGACGGCGCGGCGGGCGACGTGGACACCTACCGCGGGAGCCTGGCCCTGATCGCCGGGCAGCTGGAGAGGGACCTCGCCGAGGAGGGGCTCGAACGGGTCGGGCGGGTCGGCGAGCGGGCCGAGCCCGCCACGCACCACGTCGAGGCCGTCCGCGCCGCACCGCCCGGCACGGACGGCGACGAGGTCCTCGAGATCCTCCAGCGCGGGTATCGATACCGGGGGCAAGTGCTGCGCGCCGCCCGGGTGGTCGTCGCCGTCGACGGCGGCACGGAACAAGGGACGGTACGGGAATGAAGGCCATCGGCATCGACCTCGGCACCACGAACAGCGCGGTGGCCGCCCACGATCCGCACCGCGCGGACATCGCCGTGCTCACCAACAGCAAGGGCGAGCGGCTCACGCCGTCCGTCGTCGGGGTCGTGCGCCGCGACGGCAAGGACCAGCCGCTGGTCGGCGAGGACGCGCTGAACTGGGCGATCAGGCAGCCGAAGGAAACCATCGTCTCCGTGAAGCGGCTGATGGGGCGGGACTTCGCGGACGCGTCGGTCGTGCAGGCGCGCGACCGGATGAGCTACGAGATCGTGGCGGGCCCCGACGAGGACCCCCGCGCGCACGTGCTGCTCGGCGGGCGGGCCCGCACCCCGGCGGAGATCTCCAGCGTCATCCTGGACAAGCTGGTCAGGGACGCCTCGCGGGTCCTCGGCGAGCCCGTGACGCACGCCGTGATCACCGTGCCCGCGTACTTCCGCGACGCCCAGCGTGCCGCGACGCGCGAGGCCGCGGAGCAGGCGGGCCTCGTGGTCAAGAAGATCGTCGACGAGCCTACGGCGGCGGCGGTCGCCTTCGGTCTGCACAAGCCGGGCGGCGCCCGCAGCCGCGTGCTCGTCTACGACCTGGGCGGCGGCACCTTCGACATCTCGATCCTCAACGCGGTCAAGGACCAGGAGGGCCGGAGCCAGTTCCAGGTCCTGCGGTCGGCGGGCGACATCTGGCTGGGCGGGGACGACTTCGACCTGGCGATCGTGGAGCGGATCATCGCGTGGATGCGCGAGCAGCACCACGTGGACCCGGCCGGCGACAAGGCGTTCCTGTTCCAGGCGAAGAAGGCCGCCGAGCGCGCCAAGCGCGAGCTGAACGACCTGCCCGAGACGTACATCGTGATCCCGGCCGCGTACCGCAGCGAGAACGGCGTCCTGGACGTCGAGATGAAGCTGACGCGCGGCGAGTTCCAGGGGATGATCGCGCCGCTGGTGGCCCGCACCATGAACCTCGTCCAGGAGTCCCTGGCGCGCTACGAACTCTCCACCGACGACATCTCCGACGTCCTGCTGGTGGGCGGCGGCACCCTGACCCGGCCCGTGTACGAGGCCGTGGAGGCGTTCTTCGGCGCCGACAAGGTCCGCAGGAACATCAATCCCATGGAGTGCGTGGCCTTCGGCGCGGGCGTGCTCGCCGAGACGCTGCGCGGTGTGGAGTGCTCGGACCCGGAGTGCGCGAAGGTCAACGAGTACGGGGCGGACGCCTGCACGGAGTGCGGCCGCAGTCTGGCCGACGGGCGGTCCAAGGGCGACACGGGGCTGTACGAGTCGACACCGATGGCGATGGGCATCGCGGCGATCAAGGGCAGCCAGCGCGACGTATTCGTCGAGATCATCGAGGCGGGCTCGCCCTATCCGCTCTCCGAGCCGCGTCAGCGCACCTTCCACGCCACTGACAGCCGCCGCATCCGCGTGCCGGTCTACGAGGGCGACAGCAAGGTGGCGAGCGAGAACCACGAGCAGGGCGTGGTCGAGTTCGAGCTGCCGCAGGAGATCGAGATCAACCGCCAGGTCGACGTCTCCTTCAACTACTCGGCGGACCGCATCATCACGGTGAAGATCTCCGTGCGCGGCACGGACATGGTCCTGGAGGCCACCCCCAACCGGGAGAAGCCGCGCACACCGCCGCCCGAGCCCGTCGAGGTCCTCGACAGCGCGGCGCTGCGCGAGCAGCTGGGGTACGCCGAGCGGGAGGCCGACAGCTTCCTGAAGCGGTACGGGCCGTACATCGAGCCCGTACAGGCGATGAAGGTGCGCCGCGACATCGAGCAGGCCCAGCGGGCGGCCGCGATGGGCGACAGCGGTGAGTACAAGCGGCTCACCGAGCTGCTGCTCGACGACATGTACCGGCAGTGCGGCCTCGCCAGCCAGTTCCGGCAGGCCGAGCTGGCCTCGGAGGGCGCGCCGCCGGAGACGGTCCGGCGGATCAACGAAGCGGTGGAGTACGTGAAGCAGGCGCACCGGCAGGGCAACAGCGTCGGCACCGCCCAGCAGGCGCGCAACCTGGTGAACCTGGTGGCGGTCGCCCAGTCCGAGCGGGCCGTGCCGACGCTGCCCGACCGGCCCGACTACGAGGGCATCCTCCGCTTCGCGGAAGAGACGGCGGGCGGATGACAGAGTCAGGGCCCGCGCGGGGGGCGCCGGTCCCCGTCAGCCTCGGCATCGACTTCGGCGCGACGGGCATCCGTGCGCTCTACGCGCCGCCGGACGGGCCGGGACGGCGTCTCGACGCGGAGTGGGGCGACGGGCCGTGGCTGCTGTGCGAGCAGGCGGAGACCGGTGAACTCCCGGTGACGTTCCCGAGCCTCAAGAGCCGTCTGGGCAGCGGGCGTCCGGTGCACATCGGCGGAAAGCCGCTGGACGCGGACCGGGTCGTCGTACGGCTGCTGCGGTCGGTGCGGGAGCGGGTCGAGGCGGCGGCGCACGGCCGGGTGGCGCAGACGGTGATCAGCGTGCCCGCGCGGTTCGGCTCGGCCCAGCGGGCGGCGCTGCGGGACGCGGCGCGCGAGGCGGGCCTCGACCCGGCACGCCTGGTCAACGACTCGATGGCCGCGGTCATCGGCCACATGACGGAGCGGGACAGCGGCACGTGCCTGGTCTACGGCATGGGGTACGAGGGGTTCGAGATCGGCCTGGTCCGCAGCGTCCGCGGGCACTTCCGGTCGCTCGGCTACGAGGGCGGGGCGACGACGGGAGGGCGCGCGTTCGACACGGCGATGCTGTCGTCGGCGGCCCGGCTGCTGCGCAGGCACCGGGGCGCGGGCTCGGTCCATCGGGTCGACGCGGCCGTGTGGCAGGGGCTGCGCGCACGGGGGCAGGAGGCGCGGGAGGCGCTCGGGGTGCCGGACGGGCCCGAGGCGGCGGTGCTCGATCTCGAACTGGGGGCCGGGCCCGCGCTGTGGGTGCGGATCGCGCGGCCCGACCTGGACGCCTATCTGGAGCGGCATGTGGAGCGCACGCTCGAACGGGCGCTGACGCTGCTCGGCCAGTCGGGGATGACGCCGCAGGACGTCGACACGTTGCTGCTCGTCGGCGGCAGCACCCGGATGGAGCAGGTGCGTGCGCGGGCCTCCGCACTCGTCGGCGGGGAGAGCGTGCAGGCGCCGCCCGAGCTTCTCGCGCTCGGCGCGCTGAAACACGCGGTGCGGTTGGCGGGCGGCGCGGCGTCCTCGGGTCCCGCCGCCCTGGAGGAGGGCCCGCTGGAACCGGCCACCACCACCCACGACACCCTCTCCGACGCGCCTCCGCTCACGGCGACGCTGGTGGGGGCGGCGGAGCCGGGGGGCGGGGCCCGGGATCTGGAGGGGGCGCGGCGGCTCGTGCGGGAGGGGCGGGAGGAGGAGGCGGCCGCGGTGCTGCGCGGGGTCATCGCGGAGGCGCAGGAGCTGCTGGACGGCCTGACCCGGCGGGCGCCGCGGCCACGTTCCCTGCCTCCGGCCGACGCCGCGGCCCAGCGGCTTTCGTCGTCCCCGCCGCCCCCGTCGGCGGGCCCGACCCCCGCTCCCGTGCTCGACTACGCGTCGCAGCGGCAGATCTCCCGCGCCCGTGCGCTGCTCTCCCTCGGCCGGTACGACCACGCCGTGCAGGCCTCCCACATCGCATGGCAGGACGCGGCGACCCGGCCCGCGGGGGCCGAGATGCTGGACGCGATGATCGACGTGCACTGCGCGGCGGCGATGGCGGACATGGCGCCGGAGCACTTCGCCGACGCGGAGCAGTGGCTCAACTGCGCGTACAACCACGATCCGACGAACGTCCGGGTGCGCGGGCTGCTCGCCGAGCGCACGTTCCGGCACGCCGTCGAGCTGGACCGGCGCGGAGAACGGGATGAGGCGATTGAGGCCCTGGGGAAGTGCCTCACGTGGGACCCTGAACACGCCGAGGCGGATGCGCTGTTGAGGCGATTGAACCGTGACGGAAGGAACCGGCGCGGCAGGGGGGACGTCCTCGGACAGAGGCCACTCGAACCACCCCCGTGAAGCATCCCGTGAGTCAGGGAGGGAACCGTTTGACGCCCGCACAACTGCTCGACAAAGCCTTGATCGTCAAGGAGTTGCGGCGGCTGGCGGCCCTGCCCGCGCTGAAGCCGCGCTCGGCCGAACTGTCCGTGCTGCACCAGGATCTGGGCGGGTCGAACCAGCTCGACCGGTGGGCGGAGATCGACCTCGTCCAGGCCTACGTACGCCCCGAGAGCGTCCGTGCGCCCCTCGACCGGTCCTCGGGCCGGCACGACCGCCTGCTGGAGGCCGCGCTCGGGGTCCTCGTCTTCATCCCCCTGCTGATCACCTGGTTCGGTCTGCGGGAGGCGGTGCGGGCATACGGGGAGCTGGCCGACGAGAACCCCGAACAGGCCACGCGCCCCTTCCTGCAGCTCTGGCAGTCGGGCTTCGGCGGGCACCTGTCGTCGCTCGGCCGCTTCGAGAACGTGGCCCTGATGGCGGTCCTCCTGATCGCCCTGCTCGTGGGACTTTCGGTGTGGCACGCGCGCGTGCGGGTGCGTACGGAGCGCGCCGAGGACGCGCGGGAGGCGGAGCAGGATCGGCTCCTCGCCGAGCTCGCGGCGGTGCTGACGCGCACGCAGATGCTGCTCGCCTCGCACCGCAGCGCGTCGCCCCAGCAGTTCACCGCGCAGCTCACGGCGGCCGCCCAGAAGATGCAGCAGGTGACGATCAAGGCCGAGCGCAGCCACAACGCGCTGACGGGCGCGACGGCGTCGGCGGTCCAGGCGGCCGACGCCCTGCGGCTGGCTGCCCAGTCCCTCACCAAGGAGGTGCCGAAGCTCGGCGACGCGGCGGACCGCATCAACACGACGCTGCGCAACGGCACGGAGGAAACCGCCAAGGCGGGCCGCGCCAACGCGCAGGCCGCGCGCGGCATCGTCGACCACGTCAAGACGGCGGGCGACACGGTCGAGGCGTCCCTGAAGGCGCTGGTCGCGGCCCAGCAGTCCCTCGTGACCAAGTCCGAGTCGGTGGCGAAGGCGACGGAACTGGCGTCGCAGGCCCTGGTGACGAGCGCGGGCCGCACCGGCGACGCGGTGGACGGCATGCGGGAGGCCACGGAACGCTGGGACGCGGCGGCGGCCCACTGGCAGGACGCGGCGGCCCGCCTCGACGCGAGGATGGCCGCCCTGGCGAGGACGCTTCCGATGTCGGCTGCGACACCGACGAGTGGGGGGTACGGCTCCGCGAACGGGGCGTACGGCGCGGGCAGTGCCGCGACGAACGGGGGGTACGGCACGGGCCGCGACCCCGCGAACGGTCCCTACGGATCCGGCGGCGACACCGCAACCGGCGGGTACGACACGAGCGGTGCGCATCGCACCGGTACCGGCCCCGCGACGGGGCCGTACGACCGCGGCCGTTCCGCAGCCGGTGGGTACGGCACCGGTGGCGGCTCCGCGAACGAGGCGTACGCCATGAGCGGCGACTCCGGGACCGGCGGGCGCACGCCCCACGCGGCCTCCGCGCACGCCCCCGCCGCCACTCCCCCGGAGAGCGCAGCCGCTCCGGGACCGGTCTCCGCCGCCCCACCGGACGCACCCCTGGATCCGCCCGCCGACGCGCCCCTCGACGCGCCGACCACGCGGCTGCCGCCGCCCCGGCCCCGGAGCGGGGGGAGCGCGTGAGTCGAGGGCGCGAGGAGCGGCGGCGCGGCGGGCGGCCCGGGGTCGTCGTGCTCGCGGGGTGGCTCTTCGCCGATCTGCTGCTCGTGCTCGCGCTCGTGTCGATGGCCGACCGGCCGGACCCGAAGGCGGACGACCGGCCCACTCCCGAGCCGTCGAAGTCCGAGACGACCGAACCCCCCACTCCGACGGGGCCGCGCGCCGTGGACCGGCACCCCCAGGAGTTCGAGGTGGCCGGGCGGAACAAGGGCGACCTCGTGAAGCAGATCGCGAAGGACACCCGCAAGTGGTCGGGCCGTGAGGCCGCGCTCGTCCTCACCTTCGGCGGGAGTTCGAACGGCACGGTCTACGCCCACCGCGTCAACGGGCTCCTCGGCAAGGCCCGTCCGGAGATGTTCACCGGGAAGACGGCAACGGACGACTACCACAACCTCGGCGAACGCGCGGAGACCGCCGTGGTCCGCGTCTACTTCTACACCGCGCCGGGCGGCTGAGCCATGGCCGTCCTGCGTCCCGGCGAGCACCCGAAGGCGAGCGGCGCACGGCCGCCCCTGCCCGCGCTGCCACGCTGCCCCGGCCTGCGGGGCTACCTGCACCTGCACGCCGACATCACCGATTTGGGATTCCGGCACGCCGCCGACGCCCTGCGCGCGCCCGAACCCGCCCCCGCCCACGACGCCGTCTTCGGCACGCTGCCCAAGGCCGCCACGGACGACGGGTTCCGCGTCCTCGACGGCCTCTGGTTCCCGGGCCGCGGCGGCATCTGGCACCGCGTCGACGTGTCGTACGTGCGGCGGGCGCGCGGCCGGTGGCTGTCCTCGCCGGATCCGCGCGCCGACTCCGCGGCCGCCGTGGTCGACACCCTGGAGACCCTGGTGCGGGACGACGCGCAAGGGCTGCGGCGGCTGGTCCTGTGGGAGGTGTGCTGCCTGTTGCGGGACGGCGGCGAGCGCCCCGTCGAGTCGGACGCCGTCGCCCTGGGCGTGCACCGCGCCGAGGCGGGACTGCTCGCCTCCGCCGTCGCGGCCGGATTCCCCGCGACCGGCCCGGCCCGGCACGCCGCCGAGACCCTCAACGACGTCTGGCCCGGCGTGCGGCTGCGCGAGGCGGAACGGCTCGTGGCCCGGCTCCCGCGCGCCTCCGCGTACGCCGACGGCCCCGACGACCACCGCCTCGCCGCGCTCGTCGACGGCGTCCGCGCCCGGTCCACCGAGGTCGCCCGCCTGACCGCCGACGGTGCCGCGGCGGAAGCCACCGGCGCGCCGCGCGCCGCGGCCGACGCCTGGCTGGGGGCGCTCCGCCTCGCCCGGGACGACCCGGCGGCCCAGACGGGCCTGCTGCGCGTCGCCGCGATCCTCGCCGACGACCCCGCGAGCCCCGTGGGCTCCGCGGTGACGGCCGTCCCCGAGGACCGCGCCGTACGCCTGTCCTGGTGCGCGCCCGCGCGGGACGCCGAGGTGACGTACCGCGTCCTGCGCTTCCCCGACGGCGCGCCCGACCTCGCCGTGGAGACAGCGGCGGGCGAGCTGCGGCCCGCGTCCGTCGACCCGGACGCCCCCGTCGGCCGCCCCGTGCGGTACGCCGTCGTCCCCCTCCAGGGGGACCGGGACCGCATCGCCGGAGTGCCGCGCGTCACCGCTCCCGTGCTGCTCACTCCGGTGGCGACGGAGCTGCGCTGCACGCTCGTGCCGGGCGGGCTGCACCTGCGGTGGCGGCCCGATCCCGCGGCGGCCGAGGTGCGGGTGACACGGTCGGCAACGGAGACGGACGCCGGCGGTTGGGGAGCGTCGTCGCTGGTCCGGGTCCCCTGCGAGCACGACAGGGTACGGGACGCGCCGCTCGCCCCGGGGACGTACACGTACGAAGTGCGCTGCGGCTACCGCGATCCGGACGGCGACCTCGTCTGGTCCCGCGGCGTGACCGTCACGGCCCGCGCCGAACAGTGGCCGTCCCCCGTCGAGGAGCTCAGCGTGCGCCGGAACCCGGACGGCGAGCGGGTGACCATCGCGTGGCGGCCGCCCGAACTCGGCGACGGCCTGCTCCTTCCCTGGACGACGGCCCCGGTCGCGCCGGGCACAGACGTGTCCGACGTCGTGAGCGGCGTGGACCGGATCCCGGCGACCGCGGTCGGCGCCGAGTCCCGCGCCGAGCTGACACCGGAACCCGAGCGGCGGATGCGCGTGACGGCGGTGAGCGTGCTGGGCGGGCGTGCCGTGTCCGGTCCGAGCGTGGTGATCGAACACCCGGCTGCCATAAGGGGGTTACGCGTACGTCGGGTGGCCGCGGACCGCGCCGAGCTGCGCTTCGACTGGCCGGAGCCCGCGGTCCTGGTGCACGTCGCGTGGACCGACGGGCTGCGCGGCGGCGAACGGCGGGTCGCGCGCAGCGCGCACCGGGCGGGACGACCCGTCGACCTGCCCGTGTCGGCCGACGAGTGCGCCATCACGGTGACGCCGCTCCCCCGCCCCGACGCCGTGTCGATCGACACGGGGCCGGCCCGCGCGACCCTGCCCGCCGCGCCCCTGCCCCCGCCTCCCCCGGCGCCGCCCCCGCCGTCCCGCTGGGGCACGTGGTGGCGACGCTGGCGCGGCCGGTGGTCCTGAACGAGCTCGACCGGGCGCCGAGTTGATTGCGCCGGGTGGCGTGCGGGGCCGTGCGGCCTACTCCTTGACCACGGCCTCCGTCCCCCCGCCGAACTCGATCAGCAGCCCCGACCGGAGCGCGATCGTCTTGCCCGGGTCCACATCCCGCACCGTCCCGTCGTCCTTGCGGGCCGTCCACACCGACTTGGTGCGGTTGGTGAGGCCGAACCGCCCACGCTGCTGCGGGTGTTCGGTCACCTCGCCGACCACGGCGGAGAAGTCGTGGCGTTCGGGGTCGTCGCGCAGGTGGTGGGCGTAGACGCGGGCGCTCGGGGCGAGCCGGATGCCGCGCTTGGTGCGCAGGGTCCCCGTGCCGGTGACGAGTTCGAGGCGGGGCGGCAGCGTGATGACGGTGCGGCACTTCCAGCAGGTGGGGGGCGCGCCGTCGGGCTGTGTGAGGTTCTGCTTGCCGCAGGCGCCGCACTGTGTGATGGCGTCGAGGACCTGGCTGAGCGCGTCGCGCCACTGTGACTCGCGCACGCGCAGCGCGGGGTTGCGCAGGCCGTCCGTGAACGTCTGGACGAACAGGTCCCGCAGGATCTGCGGCAGCGCTCCCCACGTCGCCTCGACGGTCGGCTGCTCACCGGGCACGGGGCGGTTGCGGAGGTCGGTCGGGTCGTAGACGAAGACCGGGTCGGTGCCGTACAGGCGGCGTTTGGCGGCCTCGTCCATGCAGCGGATGCTGAGGGCGAGGGCGCCGTTGAACGGGTGGTCGTTCATGAGGAGCAGGAAGAGCAGCACGGCCAGGGAGTGCAGGTCGCTCTGGGTGCCGGGCTGTTTGCCCTTGTCGCCGCGGACCAGTTCGGGCGCCATGAAGTCCATGGTGCCCGCGACGGCGGCCTCGGCGCCCTCGACGACGGCGTTGTCGTTGTCGCAGACGAGAACGTCGCCGGTGCGCGGGTCGAAGAAGATGTTGCCCCAGTTGATGTCGCGGTAGGCGATGCCGCGGGAGTGCAGGGCGCGGTAGGCCTCGACGGTGTGCAGCGCCACGGTCACGAGGGTCCGCATCGTCGCGGACGCCACCGAGGGGTCGCGGCGGAAGAGCGCGGGCAGGTCGCAGAAGCGTGCGGGGCGTACGTCCATGAGATAGCCGAAGCCGGGCTGCTTGCCCTCGGGGTCCA
This sequence comes from Streptomyces venezuelae, assembly GCF_008642315.1. Classification (NCBI taxonomy): domain Bacteria; kingdom Bacillati; phylum Actinomycetota; class Actinomycetes; order Kitasatosporales; family Streptomycetaceae; genus Streptomyces; species Streptomyces venezuelae. The sequence continues at coordinate 1,985,659 of NZ_CP029192.1, forward strand.
TCACGATGGAGCGGGGCCACAGGAAGCGGGGGTCGTCCCAGCCCTTGGCGATGAGCCCTTCGAGGATCTCGCGCTGCCGGGCGTCGGCGAGCTGGGGGTAGTACCACTTGACCGCGCGGTCCCCGGTGGGCGTCTGGACGCGGTAGACCTCGCCCTGGCCGCCGGAGCCGAAGAGCTCGGCGACCTTGAGCTTCTCCCCCGACTCGGCCACCAGGGTCTTTCCGGCGGCGAGCATGCCGTTCACCATTCTGTTCCTCTCTGCCCTGCGTCTGCTGCTGCGTCTGCTATTGCGCCTGCTACTGCGTCTGCTCGGGCACCGCTATGGCGCCCACGAGCGTCGTGTCGTCCCCGGAGTACTTGGCGGCCCGCGCCAGCCAGTCCGGGAGCTGGGACTGGACCGCCGCCACGCCCTGCCCCGCGGCGCGCTCGCCGAGGCCGGTGGCGAAGTCCAGGAAACCCTGGTGGTCGGCGAAGCTCTTGGAGAGCCCGTCGGTGGAGAGCAGCACGCACGGCGGCGCACCGCCGGTGAACGGCTGCCAGTGCGCCCGCATCTTGCGCCACGGCTCGGGCTCGCAGAGCGAGTCGGTCTCGTCGCCCATGTCGGGACCGCTGGAGAGCGGGGTGTGCGGGATGCCGCCGCCGTCGACGAGCACGATGTCCCCGTCGCCCAACTGCCAGCAGAACAAGGTGTGCTCGGTCAGCACGGCCCCGATGAGGGTGCTTCCATACGCGGCGAGGTCCGGGACGTCCGGACGGTCGACGCGCCCCGTGCGATCGGCGGCCGGCTGCGCACGTACGCCGTGCGCGGGCGAGTTGGTGTCGTGGTACACAGCGCGCTCGTGCCACAGGTGGGCCACCCGCTGCGGCAGGCGGCGCGCCTCCTCGCGCAGGGCGGGCCAGCCCGCGGCGTCGGCGCCGACCCGGGCGGCCTCGCGCGCGAACGCCGCCGCGCACGCGGTGAACTCCTCGACCGCCCAGTACGCCCCGAGGTCGCTGCGGAAGTGCGCGGCGCTGCCGTGCCCGTCCGCCACCGCGAGGACGACCGCACGCCCCTGCGCGACGGGCAGGGCCACGCTGCGGTCCTGGCTGTACTTCTTGGCCACTCCCTTGACCGCGCCGCTGAGCAGCGCCCACGGACCGGGGGGCGCGGCGGGGCGGCGGCCGGGCCCGGTCGTCGTCTCCGGCCCGGTCACCAGATGTCGTCTTCGCCCTTGGTCATCGACGGCACGTCGAGCGGCGTCGCGGGCTTCGCTCCGTCGTCGACCTTCGGGGTGGAGGCGTCCTTGACGACGGCGGTCGACATCCAGCGGATGGCGGCGGCGAGCTGGCGCGGGTTCTTCGCCTGCAGGGGTTCCAGTTCGGGGTTGCCGAGGAACTCCTTGAGCATGCTCTTGTCCGCGTCGTCGCCGATGGCCACCGCGACGCGTACGGCACGCTTGCCCCACGGGGTGCCGTCGATGGCGCGCAGCCCGGCCCGCCAGTCGTCGGTGGGCTGGCCGTCGGAGGCGAGGGCGAGGACGGGGGGCAGGGCGCGCTGCGGCATCGGCGGGGTCTGCAGCGCGCCGGCCGCGAGCTTGAACGCGGCGCCCATGTCCGTGCCGCCGTAGATGTGCACGTCCTCCCAGGAGAACCGGTCGACGGGGGTGGGCTCGCCGACGTGCCAGCTCGCTCCGCTGGCGAAGGTGATGGCGCGCACCAGCAGGGACGCGGCGGGGTTGGACTGGGCGGCCTGCTGCATCTCGGGGATGGCTTCACGGATGGCGAAGTTCAGCTCGCCGATCTTGCCGTTCACGCCCATGGAGCCCGAGCAGTCGAGCATCCAGATGAAGTGCACGGGGCGGCTCGCCATACTGCCGCCGGGGAAGTTGTCGACGACGACGGTCTCGCTGGTGTCGCTCACGCTGGTCCTTTCACGGGTTCATGGGTTCGTGGGGTTCGTGAGTGCTCAGGCACTTGGGTACTTGAGGGTGGGAGCCCGGCGGTACGCGGTCAGGTCTGCTGCTCCCGGCCCGCCACCCGATGGCGCCACGCCGTCCATTCCTGTACGTCCTGGCCCTCCCGGTGCAGGACGGTGGCCACTTGGCCGAGGCGGTGGTCGTCCAGATGGGCGAGGACGGGCGCGAGGACCTGGTCGAGCAGTTCGGCGGCGACGTCCCGCCAGCCGGCGGTGACGCCGTGCCGTCGGCGGGGCCGCCACAGGTGGTAGTAGGCAGCCAACTCGGTCGGATGACCCGGGAGTTCACGCTCGAGCCGTGCGCGGGTCCGCTCCTCCAGGAGGTGCGCGCGGTAGGCGCCGAGGAGGTCCGGTCCCGCGGCGACGAGGATCCGCAGTCCGGACTCGCACACGTCGAGCGGGTTCGCCGCGGCGAGGGCCCGGCCCACCCGTTCGTCGACGCCCTTGCCCAGGACCATGCCGAGCGGCGACACCTTGCGCTTCAGTTCCCTGAGCCGGCCGACGGAGGCCCTGTTGACGGCGAGCCGCCCGTCGGCGAGGTCCTGGGCGATGACGAGGAGTTCCGCGGTGTCCCGGTCCTGGGCGCCGAGCTTGGGGTCCTCGCGCATCTCCCGCGCGAAGGCGACCAGTTCACGGTCGCAGTGGTCGGGCTCCTTGAGCCATCCCATGATGCGGCGGCCGAGATCGGCCTCGATGATCAGGCGGGGGGTGCAGAGGCGGGCCACGCGGGGCTGTTCGGCGCGGTTCGGCGGGTCGTTGCGCCACACCAGGCGCCACAGCAGGTTGAGCGTCTTGACGTCCTCGACCCTGCGGGCGGAGAGGAGTCCGGTGAGCCGCTCGAAGAGCTCGACTCCCCGCAGCCGGTCCGGCGGACCGTGCCACTGCGCGGCGGCCGCGGCGAGGCGGACGGTGAGCGGCGCGTCGTCGATGTTGCGCCGCAGCCAGTCGCCCTGGGGCGAGTCGGCGAGGGCGCGCAGGCGGTCCAGTTTGCGCTCGGTGAAGTTGTCCAGGAGATGCCGGAGCACGCGCCGGGTGAAGGCGACGTGGTCGAGCTCGGACAGCACGTGGACGGCCTGCGCGCAGTCACGCCGCTCCGGGTGCAGCAGGGCCTCCGCGAGGCGGTCCATGGCCCGGGCGAGCCCGGTCCCGCCGTCGGCGCCCACGGCCAGGGCGAGGCGCAGCGGTTCCGTCCAGGTGGTGACGGGGTCACGGAGCCGCGCGCGCAGGGCGTCGTCGGCGCGGTCGCCGTACTCCTCGCGCAGCTCGCGCCAGGCCTCCTGCCCGAGCGGCAGCCCGTCGAAGGAGGCCAGGTCGGGGAGCGTGCCGCGGCCGCGGGACGCGTCGAGCCGGTGCTTGACGAGGGCGAGTGCGAGGGGCCGCGCGGCGAGGGCCTGGTCCCCGTCGAGCCCCCGACAGAGCCGGTCGAGCTCCGCGAGGGTACGGGCGTCGGCTTCGCCCCTGGTCACGGACTCGGTGAAGGCGTCGAGAACGGCACGCAGGGTGTCACCCCGAAGCCCACCGAGCTCGCCGTCGGCGGCTGGTCCGGCGTGGCCGGGTCGCTGGGCGTGGCCGGAGGGGGCGGGGCTCGGGGCGTGCGGGGAGGCGCCGGAGCTCGGGGCGTACCCGGAGGCACCAGGGCCCGGGGTGTGCCCGGAAGCACCGGAGCTCGGGGCGTACCCGGAGGCACCGGGGCCCGGAGCGTGCCCAGAGACACCGGGATCCGGAGCGTGCCCAGAGACACCGGGGCCCGGAGCGTGCCCAGAGACACCGGGATCCGGAGCGTGCCCAGAGACACCGGGATCCGGAGCGTGCCCAGAGACACCGGGGCCCGGAGCGTGCCCAGAGACACCGGGGCCCGGAGCGTGCCCAGAGACACCGGGATCCGGAGCGTGCCCAGAGACACCGGGGCCCGGAGCGTGCCCAGAGACACCGGGATCCGGAGCGTGCCCAGAGACACCGGGGCCCGGAGCATGCCCAGAGACACCGGGGCCCGGAGCATGCCCAGAGACACCGGGATCCGGAGCGTGCCCAGAGACACCGGGGCCCGGAGCATGCCCGGAGGCGCCAGGATCCGGAGTGCGTCCTGCGGCATCCGCGGCTTGGGCGCCCGCCGCCCCGTCGAGATCCTGGGCCCGTCCGGCGCCCTCGGAGCCCTCAGCTCGTCCGGCACCCTCGGGGCTCTGGGCTCGCCCCGTACCGGCGAAGCCCTGAGCCTGTCCGGCACCATCTGGACCTGCGGCGCCTCCGGCATCGTCGGGACCCTGAGCCCATCCCGTGCCGTCGAGGCCTTGGGCGCTTCCCGCACCGTCGGAACCCGGGGCACGCCTCACACCGTCGAGCCCCGGAGCGCCTCCGACACCGTCGGGCCCCGGGGCGCGCTCCGCGCCGTCCAGGCGCTGAGCGTGCCCGGAGGCGCCGGAATCCGGAGTGCGTCCGGCACCCTCGCCACCCCCCGCCCCCCGCCCCGTCGCAGACCTCAGCAGTGCCCCCGCGACCAGGGGGATGAGGGCGAAGGGGCCCTCGGGGTCCGTCGCCGTGCCGCGCGGGGGGCGCGGTGGGTTGCCGGTGAGCCAGCGTTCGGCTGTCAGGCGGGCCCACGCGTCCGGTTCGGTGGCCGGGCTCTCGGGGCCGCCGCCCGTGCCGTCGTGGACGCGGTACAGGTACTCCACCACCGCGTCGTCGGACCGGTCGAACTCCGCTTCCGGCCCGATGCCGATGATCCGCTGCGGGGCACGCCGCGGGTCGTCGGTCCACGTGGTGAACGTCAGCGCGGAGACGTATGTCTCGGGAAGCGACGCGCAGGCGAGGGCGATCCAGCGGGCCACGGTCTCGGAGTCGTCCTCGACGAGGACGATCTGCCGCCCGGCGGGGTCCTCGAAGAGGCGGCGCACGTCGGCGAGGAAGGGCGCGACACGGTCGGCCCGCTCCCGGGCGAACGCGACGAGGAGCTCGCGGTCGAAGTGCGCCTCCGGCACGGGCAGTTCGGACTCGACGAAGCCCGAACCCAGGGACTCGTCCCGCTCCCCCTGCCAGGACTCGGAGCGCCACGTGTCGATGGGCCAGACGGGCCCCGGCCCGGGCGTGTCCGCGCTCAGGTGCAGCGCCTCCACCCGCTGCCCCGGGAGGGCCGCGCACAGGAGGCGGCCGCCGTCCGGGAGCAGGCTGTAGCTCAGCTCGGACCCCGCCTCCCCGGCGGGCGGAACGCCCATGACGCGTGCGACGGCACTCCACAACCGTCCTTCGTGCTCGCACAGTTGCGGTGAATCCGGGTCCGGCGGGACGAGACTGACGGCTCCGGTGTCCGGCTCCTGGTCGAGCCGGTAGCTGAGGCGACGGATGGCCATGCCACATTCTGACCACCCGCGGCACCGCACCGCAGGCCGTCCGCCAAGTTCACCCCCACCTCGGCACGCACCGCTCACCCGCACCGCCCACACCTGGTCGAACACGGGAACGGACGACGCGCGCACCCTTGCGCGACACCGCGGCCCGGGACACCGTGGTCACGTCCCGCACTGCCGGTGCCGCCCCGGACCCCGTCGGCGATCGGAGTCGTTGTGAACCCGTTCCTGCTCCCGCACACCCTGCTCGGCGAAGGCCCGCACAAAGTGGTCGCGATCCACGGATGGTTCGCGGACCGTTCGGCGTACGGGCCGGTGCTCGCGGACCTCGACACCACCGCGTTCACGTACGCGGTGGTGGACCTGCGCGGGTACGGCGAGGCCAAGGACACGGCCGGCGCGTACACCACCGGCGAGGGCGCCGACGACGTGCTCGACCTGGCCGACCACCTCGGCTGGGAGCGGTTCTCGCTGATCGGGCACTCCATGGGCGGCAGCGTCGCCCAGCGCGTCCTGGCCGTGGCGCCGCACCGGGTGCGGCGACTGGCCGGCGTGTCGCCCGTACCCGCGTCCGGGCTGCAACTGCCGCCCGAGCAGTGGGAGTTGTTCGCCTCGGCCGCGCACACGCCGGAGAGCCGCCGCACCATCATCGACATCACCACGGGTGGCGTACGCCCCCGGGCCTGGCTCGACCGCATGGTGCGGCGCTCGCTCGCCGTCAGCGACGCGAAGGCGTTCCGTGCCTGGCTGGACTCCTGGGCGGGCGACGACTTCCACACCGAGGTCGAGGGGTCGCCCGTGGCGGCGCTCGCGGTCACCGGGGCGCTCGACCCCGCGCTCTCCGCGGACCTGATGCGCCGCACGTGGCTGCGCTCGTACCCGCAGGGCGAGCTGGCGGAGCTGCCGCGGGCCGGGCACTACGCGATGGACGAGGTGCCCCTCGAACTGATCCGCACGGTCGAGGACTTCCTGCGGGCCGAGGGCGACGCGGTCGAGGGCGGCGAGGGGTTCACCGGCGAGGACGACTGCACGGACGGGGACGGCGTCGCGTGAGCCTGCGCGGCCCGCAGGACGCAACCCCGCCCAGCCGCCACCACCGGACCACCTCACCCCCCGCCCCCGACGTCTTCGACCCCCGCCTCTACGCCACCGGCGTCCCCCACGACCGCTACCGGGTCCTGCGCGATCACCACCCCGTCGCGTGGCAGGACGAGCCCGCCGTGCTCGGGTGGCCCGCGGGCCCCGGTTTCTGGGCCGTCACCCGGCACGCGGATGTCGTGCGGGTCCTCAAGGACGCGGCGACGTACTCCTCGTACCTGGGCGCCACCCAGATCCGCGACCCCGCCCCCGACGACCTGCCGTTCATCCGGCGCATGATGCTCAACCAGGACCCCGCGGCCGCCACCAACGCTCCCGGCACCCGGGCGGACGACCGCGGACCCTGCGACCACGGCCGGCTGCGCAGGCTGGTCAGCCGTGCCTTCACCCCGCGGCTGATCGAGCGCTTCGAGGCCAGGGTGCGCGAGCGGGCCCGTACGCTCATCGCCTCCGCCCTGGAACAGGCCCGCGCCCAGGACGGCACCTTCGACGTCGTCACCGCCGTCACCGACGAGTACGCCCTGCTCAACCTCGCCGACCTGCTGGGCATCCCCGCCGCCGACCGCGGTCTCCTCCTGCACTGGACGCAACGCGTCATCGGCTACCAGGACCCGGACGAGGCGCCCCCGCCCGTGCTCGGCCCCGACGGCGAGCCGGTCAACCCGCGCTCCCCCGCGATGCTGCGCGACATGTTCGCGTACGCGCGCACGCTGGCCGCGCACAAACGCGACCACCCCGGCGACGACGTCCTCACGACGCTCGCCCACGACCCCGAACTCACCACGCCCGAACTGGAGATGTTCTTCTTCCTCCTCACCGTAGCGGGCAACGACACCGTGCGCGGTGCCGCACCCGGCGGGCTGCTCGCCCTCGCGGAGAGCCCCGGCGAGTACGAGCGGTTGCGAGCCGGGGCGGTCGGGCTCGGCACCGCCGTGGACGAACTCCTGCGCCGCCACCCGCCGGTGCTCAGTTTCCGGCGCACCGCGGCCCGCGACACCGAGCTGGCGGGGACGCGCATCGCGGCCGGGGACAAGGTCGTCGTGTTCCACGCGTCCGCCCACCACGACGAGCGCGTCTTCACCGACCCGCACCGCCTCGACCTGTCCCGCTCGCCCAACCCCCACGTGGCGTTCGGCGACGGCCCGCACGTCTGCCTCGGTGCGCACTTCGCCCGGCTGCAACTGCGCCTCTTCCACGAGGAGGTGACGCGCGCCCTGCCCGTCCTGCGCCTCGCGGCCCCGCCGCGCCACCTGGTCTCGCACTTCATCAACGGCCTCAAGTCGGTGCGGATCGAGGCGCCCACGTAGGGTGCAAGATCGACAACGACAACCGATGACAACCGATGACGACCGACGACGACCGACGACGGAAAAAAAGGGGGGGCCGGCGCGGGATCGCGGGACTGGGCACAGCGTCGCGAGAACGCGGGTCTCGCCGCCGAACCGCCGGAGAACGGCGCCCGGGATCGCGAGAACCTACGCGCAGGACCGCGAGGCCCCCACGCGGAACCGCGAGAACCCACGCAGCGCCCGAGCGGAGAGACCCACCCATGCACGACGACCACGCCGCCGCCCCCGGCGACACGTACGACATCGACGCCGAGCTCCACGACGACGTCTTCCCCGACTTCCCGGCCCCCGAGGACGGCGGTCCCTGGCAGGCGCCCGCCGACCTGGAGCAGCACCTGTACGAGCTGTGCCAGGAGGACGACGCGTACGGCTACCTGCGGGCGATAGCCGTCGAGGGTCTCTACCGCCCGGTGTCGGTCACGGAGACGGGCCGCACGGAACGCACGGACGCCGCGAGCGAGCTGCTCACCGTCGACCTGCCGGACGGCAGGAAGGTCGCGCAGGTCTACACGGCGGGCGTGCTGCCCCGCCCGCACCCCGCCGTCGTCTACGAGTACGTCACGCTGGACTCGCTGGCCCAGGGCTGCCCCGACGACGTCGACCTGCTCGTGGTGAACGCGGCGACACCGTGCCAGCAGTTCTACCTGACCACTGACGACGAGCGTGCGGTCTGGTCGGACCTGCACGACAAGTACCACCGCACCGACGGCCTCGGGAACCGCATCGACACCCGCCGCACGGGCGCCCCCGAGACCGGCGGCCCGCTCCTGCACGGCCTGGCGTGCGGCGCGCACCTGTGCTTCGCCAACGGCGACGCCTGGAACACCGTCGACTGGCACGGCGCGGGCCACCACAACGAGATCGGGCGCCTTAAGGAGTGGTGGGGCGTGCACGACCGCGACGACTGGCTGTCCCTCCAGGAGCGGCTGCTCACCTGTGACGTCAGCCCCTGGTACTGGGACTTCGTCCTCGACGCCCGCACCGCGCTGGCCCGGCGGCACGGCCCCCGGGTCGACCCGGAGCTGTGGCGCGACCAGGTCGAGGCGGCGCTCCGGCGCCGCGTGGTGGAGACCGGCGGCCCCGGCGAGCCGCACCGCCCCGGCGAGGACCCCGAACTCGACCAGTTCGTGGCGCACCTGCGGGGCCTGGTCGGCAAGGTGCTCCGCTACGAGGCGCGGTTCCGCGCCGACGAACTCCTGCCGCCCGACGGGCACGTCGGCACGGTCGCGGCGTGGGACATCGGGCGCGCGTCGAAGATGGCCCGCTGGGGCAGGGGCGCGCGGTACGCCGGTCACGCGGAGATGATCAAGGCCCTGGAGCGCGCCTCCGAGGCCGCCCGCTCCGCGTACACCTCCTGGGAGGCGTTCTCCGCGGGCTATGCCCTGGGGCGCTGTCTGCACTTCGACGAGGAGTCGTACGGGTCCTGGTACACGGACGTGCTGCGCGCGCACCGCGCCCTGACCACGGACCCGGACAGCCCGTGGCTGACGGTGCCGTTCCGCCAGGGTGACCCGGCACGACTGACCCGCCAGGGCTGACCCGGCACGACTGACACGGTCGGCCCCGGAGGCCCGATCATCACGATCAGGTCTCACTCGCACCTCCCGCCCCGCCGCCCCCTTGCCACACCCCCGTGTAATCGTTTCCAATCCTCCGTGTAATCGATTCCACAAGGAGGTGGACCGACGATGACCCCGAGCTCGGTGGGCATCAAGGACGTCGCGGCCGAGGCCGGCGTGTCCGTCGCCACCGTGTCGCGCGTACTGAACGGGCACCCCTCCGTCAGCCCCGCGTCCCGCACCCGGGTCCTCGCCGCCGTCGAGGCGCTCGGTTACCGGCCCAACGCCGTCGCCCGCTCCCTGCGCACCGACCAGACCCGCACGCTCGGACTGGTCATCAGCGACGTCCTGAACCCGTACTTCACGGAGCTGGCCCGGTCCGTCGAGGAGGCCGCCCGCGCGCTCGGCTACAGCGTGATCATCGGCAACGCCGACGAACGCCCCGAGCTGCAGGACCACCACGTGCGGACCCTGCTCGACCGGCGGATCGACGGACTGCTCGTCTCCCCCACCGACGGCGGATCGCCGCTGATGCTCGACGCCGTGCGCGCCGGCACCCCGATGGTCTTCGTGGACCGTTGGATCCCCGGCGTGGACGTCCCCGTCGTCCGCTCCGACGGGCGGCAGGCCGTCCGTGACCTCGTCGCCCACCTGCACGGACTCGGCCACCGCAGGCTCGCCATCATCGCGGGCCCGGCCGCCACCACCACCGGCAGCGAGCGCGTCGAGGCCTTCCGCGAAGCCCTGCGGGAGCACGGCATCGCCCTGCCCGACGCCTACATCGGCCAGGGCGACTTCCAGGCCGACAGCGGGCGCCGCGCCACCGAGCGCTTCCTCGCCCTGCCCAAGCCGCCCGAGGTCGTCTTCGCCGCCGACAACCTGATGGCGCTCGGCGCCCTCGACGCCCTGCGCGCCCACGGCCTGCGCGTCCCCGACGACATCGGGCTCGCCGCGTTCGACGACATCCCCTGGTTCGTGCACACCGACCCGCCGGTCACCGCGATCGCCCAGCCGACCGCCGACCTCGGACGGGCCGCCGTGCACGCGCTGATCGACCGGATCGAGGGCAGGAGCCCGCAGTCCGTGATCCTGCCCGCCCGCCTCGTCGTCCGCCGCTCCTGCGGCGAGAAAGTCGCAGGCCGCGCCGGCAATACCCCCGTACGAAGGAGCAACCCGTGAGCAACCAGGACGAGTTGCTGCGCATCGAGTCGATACGCAAGACGTTCCCCGGCGTCGTCGCGCTCGACTCCGTCGACTTCGACCTGCGCCGCGGCGAGGTGCACGTCCTGCTCGGCGAGAACGGCGCGGGCAAGAGCACCCTCATCAAGATGCTCTCCGGCGCCTACCGCCCCGACAGCGGACGGATCTTCGCCGAGGGGCGCGAGGTCCGCATCAACGGCGCACAGGACGCCGAGCGGCTCGGCATCGCCACGATCTACCAGGAGTTCAACCTCGTCCCCGACCTGACCGTCGCCGAGAACATCTTCCTGGGGCGGCAGCCGCGCCGGTTCGGCCTGGTCGACCGGAAGAAGATGGAGGCCGACGCGGAGGAGCTGCTCCAGCGGGTCGGCGTCCGGGTCTCGCCGCGCGCCAAGGTGCGCGAACTGGGCATCGCCCGGCTCCAGATGGTCGAGATCGCCAAGGCGCTGAGCCTGGACGCGCGGGTGCTCATCATGGACGAGCCGACCGCCGTCCTCACCTCCGAGGAGGTCGACAAGCTCTTCGCGATCGTGCGCACCCTGCGCGAGGACGGCGTCGGCATCGTCTTCATCACCCACCATCTGGAGGAGATCGCCGCGCTCGGCGACCGCGTCACCGTCCTGCGCGACGGCCGCAGCGTCGACCAGGTGCCCGCCTCGACCGACGAGGACGAGCTCGTACGCCTCATGGTGGGCCGCAGCATCGAGCAGCAGTATCCGCGCGAACGCCCCGACACCGGGCCGCCGTTGCTCCGCGTCGACGGCCTGACCCGCGACGGTGTCTTCCACGACGTCAGCTTCGAGGTGCGGGCCGGCGAGGTCGTCGGTCTCGCGGGTCTGGTCGGCGCGGGCCGCACCGAGGTGGCGCGCGCGGTCTTCGGCGCCGATCCGTACGACGGCGGCTCCGTCGACGTACGCGGCGAGCGGCTGCCCCGGCACGACGTGAACGCGGCGATGGGCGCGGGCATCGGCCTGGTCCCCGAGGACCGCAAGGGGCAGGGCCTCGTCCTCGACGCCTCCGTGCGGGAGAACCTCGGCCTGGTGACGCTGCGTTCGGCGACGCGCGCCGGGCTCGTGGACCTCAAGGGGCAGGAGCGGGCGGCCGCGCGGATCGCCGAGCAGCTGGGGGTGCGCATGGCCGGGCTCGGCCAGCACGTCCGCACGCTGTCCGGCGGCAACCAGCAGAAGGTCGTCATCGGCAAGTGGCTGCTCGCCGACGTCCAGGTCCTCATCCTCGACGAGCCGACGCGCGGCATCGACGTGGGGGCGAAGGTCGAGATCTACCAGCTCATCAACGAGCTGACGGCCTCCGGGCACGCGGTCCTGATGATCTCCAGCGATCTGCCCGAGGTGCTCGGCATGAGCGACCGGGTCCTGGTCATGGCGCAGGGCCGGATCGCCGGCGAGCTCACGGCCGAAGAGGCCACCCAGGACGCCGTGATGGCACTCGCTGTCAGCACCACGGCACACCACCGAGCGGCAGTGCCGGACGAAGAAGCGGTACGGAACGCGGTAGGGAACAAGGAAGAGGCGGAGGGCTCCCGTGGCCACTGAAACCCTGAAGCGCGACGCGGGTGGCACGGCCTCGCTCCGCCGCGTCCTGCTCGACAACGGCGCGCTGAGCGCCCTGATCGTCCTCGTCGTGGCGATGTCGCTGCTCTCCGGCGACTTCCTCACCACGCAGAACCTGCTCAACGTCGGCGTGCAGGCCGCCGTCACCGCGATCCTCGCGTTCGGCGTCACCTTCGTGATCGTGTCGGCGGGCATCGACCTGTCGGTCGGCTCGGTGGCCGCGCTGTCCGCCACCGTTCTCGCCTGGACGGCGACTTCGCAGGGGCTGCCTGTGTGGCTGGCGGTCGTCCTCGCCGTCGCGACCGGCGTGGCCTGCGGGTTCGTCAACGGCCTGCTCGTGTCGTACGGGAAACTCCCGTCGTTCATCGCGACGCTCGCGATGCTGTCGGTGGCCCGCGGCCTCTCCCTGGTGATCTCGCAGGGCAGCCCGATCGCGTTCCCCGACTCCGTCTCGCACCTGGGTGACACGATCGGCGGATGGCTGCCGGTCCCGGTGATCGTGATGGTCGCGATGGGTCTCGTCACGGCGCTGGTCCTCGGGCGTACATTCATCGGCCGCTCCATGTACGCCATCGGCGGCAACGAAGAGGCGGCCCGGCTGTCCGGGCTGCGCGTCAAGCGGCAGAAGCTGGTCATCTACGCGCTCTCCGGCCTCTTCGCGGCCGTCGCGGGCGTCGTCCTCGCCTCCCGCCTCGTCTCCGCGCAGCCGCAGGCCGCGCAGGGCTACGAACTCGACGCGATCGCCGCGGTCGTCATCGGCGGCGCGAGCCTCGCGGGCGGGGTCGGCAAGGCGTCCGGCACGCTCATCGGCGCGCTGATCCTCGCGGTGCTGCGCAACGGCCTCAACCTCCTCTCGGTCTCCGCGTTCTGGCAGCAGGTCGTGATCGGTGTCGTGATCGCGCTCGCGGTCCTGCTCGACACGCTGCGGCGCCGGGCGGGCGCGACGCCGGGCGCCTCCTCGGGAGCGTCCGGAGGGATACGCGGCAAGGGTCCGCAGGCGGCGAAGTACGCGGTCGCCGCCGTGGTCGTGGCGACCGTCGTCGGCGCCGTCTCCTTCTTCAACTCGGGCTCGTCCGGCACGAGCACGAAGGTCGGCATGTCGCTCTCGACCCTCAACAACCCCTTCTTCGTGCAGATGAAGGAGGGCGCGCAGGCCGAGGCCGAGAAGGCGGGCATCGACCTGACGGTGACCGACGCGCAGAACGACGCGTCCCAGCAGTCCAACCAGCTGCAGAACTTCACCGGCGAGGGCGTGAAGTCGATCATCGTGAACCCGGTGGACTCCGACGCGGCGGGCCCCGCCGTGCGGGGCGCCAACAAGCAGGACATCCCGGTGGTCGCGGCCGACCGTGGCGTGAACAAGGCGGAGACCGCGACGCTCGTCGCCTCCGACAACGTGGCGGGCGGCAGGCTGGCGGCGAAGACGCTCGCCGAGAAGCTGGGCGGCAAGGGCAAGGTCGTCGTCCTCCAGGGCACGCCCGGCACCTCCGCGAGCCGCGAGCGCGGCCAGGGCTTCGCCGAGGGCATCAAGGCGTACCCCGGCATCGACGTCGTCGCCAAGCAGCCCGCGGACTTCGACCGCACCAAGGGCCTGGACGTCATGACGAACCTCATGCAGTCCAACAAGGGCGTGACCGGTGTCTTCGCCGAGAACGACGAGATGGCGCTCGGCGCGGTCAAGGCGCTCGGCGACAAGGCGGGCAAGTCCGTCCCGGTGGTCGGCTTCGACGGCACCCCTGACGGGCTGAAGGCGGTCGAGGCGGGCGCGCTGTACGCGTCCGTGGCGCAGCAGCCGAGGGAGCTCGGGAAGATCGCCGTGCGCAACGCGGTGCGGGCCTCGCAGGGCAAGAAGGTCGAGGAGATGGTGAAGGTGCCGGTGAAGGTCGTCACGTCGAAGAACGTGAAGGACTTCTCCTGACCGACGACCACACCGAGTACCGTCACATCGGCACCTCATCGTACGAAAGCAGGAACAAGCACCCATGAACGACGACTACGAGCTGCTGGTCGTGGGCTCCGCCAACGCCGACCTGGTGATCGGCGTGGAGCGCCGCCCCGCGCCCGGCGAGACGGTCCTCGGCTCCGACCTGGCCGTCCACCCCGGCGGCAAGGGCGGCAACCAGGCGGTCGCCGCGGCCCGTCTCGGTGCCCGCACCGCGCTGCTCGCCCGGGTCGGCGACGACGCCCACGGCGCGCTCCTCCTGGACGCGCAGCGTGCGGCCGGTGTGGACACCGTCGGCGTCCTGGTGGGCGGCGCGCCGACCGGCGTCGCGCTGATCACGGTCGATCCGTCGGGCGACAACAGCATCGTGGTCTCCCCGGGTGCCAACGGGCGCCTCACCCCCGAGGACGTCCGTGCGGCGGGCAGCCTGCTGTCGGCGGCGCGGGTCGTCTCCACGCAGCTGGAGATCCCTCTGGACACGGTCGCCGAGGTGGCCCGCGCCGTGCGCCCCGGCGCCCGCTTCGTCCTCAACCCGTCGCCGCCCGCCCCGCTGCCCGACGAGGTCCTCGCTGCGTGCGACCCGCTGGTGGTGAACGAGCACGAGGCCCGCGTCATCCTCGGCGACGACGCGGGTGACTCCCCCGAGGAGTGGGCGCGCGGGCTGCTCGCGCTGGGCCCGCGCTCGGTGGTGATCACGCTGGGCGCCGAGGGTGCGCTGACCGCGGAGGGCTCGGGCGACAGCGCGGTACGGGTCCCGAGCCCGAAGGTCGACGCGGTGGACACGACCGGCGCGGGCGACGCCTTCACGGCGGCGCTCGGCTGGCGCCTCGGCCTCGGCGAGGACCTGCCGACGGCGGCCGCGTACGCGGTGCGGGTGGGCTCGGCGGCGGTCACCCGCAAGGGCGCGCAGGACTCCTACCCGACCGCGGCGGAGCTCGCCGAGGCCGTTCCGGAGGTCCCGTCCCGGTGAAGAGGTCGGGCATCCTGAACCGCCATCTCGCGGGCGCGCTGGCCGAGTTGGGCCATGGCGACACCGTGCTCGTCTGCGACGCGGGCATGCCGATCCCGGCGGGCCCGCGCGTGGTGGACCTGGCGTTCCGCGCCGGGGTCCCGTCGTTCGCGGAGGTCCTCGACGGGCTCCTGGACGAGCTGGTGGTGGAGGGCGGGACGGCGGCGGTGGAGGTACGCGAGGCGAATCCGGCAGCGGACCGGTTGCTGCACGACAGCCTCCCGTCGCTCGCCCTCGTCCCGCACGAGGAGCTCAAGGGGCTCTCGGCGAGTGCCCGTCTGGTGGTCAGGACCGGTGAGGCGCGTCCGTACGCGAACGTGCTGCTGAGGTGCGGCGTCTTCTTCTGACGGCCGCCGACGGAGCCGCACCCCCAGCCAGGCGTCCGGTATACGGACGTGGCTGACCGTCATGTGACCGGTTTCCGCTCTTGACCGCGGGTCGTCCCGCCCTCAACATCAGGCAACGCACAGCACGCACAGCTCCAAAGGCGCCCCGCGGCACCCGCGTCGCAGGGCGCCTCGCACGTTCCGTCCCTCACGCTGTTCGGAATACGGAGCCCCACACATGAACCTGTTCAGACGTGCGGCCGTCGGTGCCGCCACCCTGGCCATCGGCGGCCTGCTCGCCACCGCCGCTCCCGCCATCGCCACGCCCGCCGCCCCCTCGCCCACCCTCGCGGCGCCCGACATCCCGCTCGCCAACGTCAAGGCGCACCTCTCCCAGCTCCAGTCCATAGCCTCGGCCAACGGCGGCAACCGGGCCCACGGGCGCGCCGGCTACAAGGCATCGCTCGACTACGTGAAGGGCAAGCTGGACGCGGCCGGATTCACCACCCGCATCCAGCAGTTCACGTCCAGCGGCGCCACCGGGTACAACCTGATCGCCGACTGGCCGGGCGGGGACGCCAACCAGGTCCTGATGGCCGGCGCGCACCTCGACAGCGTCTCGGCGGGGGCCGGCATCAACGACAACGGCTCGGGCTCGGCCGGCATCCTGGAGACCGCGCTCGCCGTGTCGCGTGCGCAGCTCCAGCCGACGAAGCACCTGCGGTTCGCCTGGTGGGGCGCCGAGGAGCTGGGCATGGTCGGCTCGCGGTACTACGTCAACAACCTGCCCGCGGCGGACCGTTCAAAGGTCAGCGGCTATCTGAACTTCGACATGATCGGCTCGCCGAACCCGGGCTACTTCGTCTACGACGACGACCCGACGATCGAGAAGACGTTCAAGGACTACTACGCGGGGCTCGGCGTCCCGACCGAGATCGAGACCGAGGGTGACGGCCGCTCCGACCACGCGCCGTTCGCCAACGTCGGCATCCCGGTCGGCGGTCTGTTCACCGGCGCCGAGCGCTCCAAGTCCAGCGCGCAGGCCCAGAAGTGGGGCGGCACGGCGGGCCAGGCCTTCGACCGCTGCTACCACTCGTCCTGCGACTCGACGTCGAACATCAACGACACGGCGCTCGACCGCAACAGCGACGCCATCGCCCACGCGATCTGGACCCTCGGCGCGGGCACCACGGTGCCGCCCGGCGACGTGTACGAGAACACCACGGACGTCGCCATCCCGGACAACGGCGCCGCGGTGACCTCCACGGTCAACGTCACAGGCCGCACCGGCAACGCCCCCGCCACCCTCAAGGTGGACGTCGACGTCCGGCACACCTGGCGCGGTGACGTCGTCCTCGACCTGGTCGCCCCCGACGGCACGGCGTACCGCCTGAAGAACTCGAGCAGCAACGACTCGGCGGACAACATCATCGCCACGTACACGGTCGACGCGTCGAGCGAGACGGCCAACGGCGCCTGGAAGCTCCGCGCCCAGGACGTCGCGTCCCAGGACACGGGCTACATCAACAGCTGGAAGCTGACGTTCTAGGACGTCGGGGGGTCGGCGCGCCCGGAGCGCGCCGACCCCCTGCCACTTCCGCCTCAGCCCCCGCTCGGCGTCAGCCGCAGCGAGATGCTGTTGATGCAGTACCGCTGGTCCGTCGGGGTGGGGTAGCCCTCGCCCTCGAAGACGTGGCCCAGGTGCGAGCCGCAGCGGGCGCAGCGGACCTCGGTGCGGACCATGCCGTGCGAGGTGTCCTGGAGCAGCTCGACCGCGTCCGTGTCCTTGGGGTCGAAGAAGCTCGGCCAGCCGCAGTGCGACTCGAACTTCTCCGTCGAGGTGAACAGCTCCGCGCCGCAGGCACGGCAGGAGTAGACGCCCTCGGTCTTGGTGTCCGTGTACTCACCGACGAAGGCGGGCTCGGTGCCGGCCTGGCGCAGCACCGCGTACTCCGAGGGGGTCAGCTCCGCCCGCCACTGCTCGTCCGGCTTCTCGACGTCGTACGACATGGGTGCCTTCCCCTTACTTCGACAGCTCGACTTACTTCGACAGCTCGGCCAGGATCTGCGGGCCGAGGTCCGTGACGTCGCCCGCTCCCATGGTGAGAACGAGATCGCCGGGCTTCGCCATTCCCGCGATCGTGCGGACGGCCTCCGCCTTGTCGTGGACGGCCTCGACCTCGGCGCCCGCCGCGCGCGCGGCGTCGACGATCAGGGCGCTGGTGATGCCGGGGATCGGGTCCTCGCGGGCCGGGTAGATGTCGAGGACCACGGAGGAGTCGGCGAGGGCGAGGGCCTGGCCCATCTCGGTGCCCAGCTCCTGGGTGCGCGAGAACAGGTGGGGCTGGAAGAGGACGAGGATGCGGGAGCCGTCCGCGGCGGAGCGCATCGCCTCCAGGTCGGCCGTCATCTCGGTGGGGTGGTGGGCGTAGGAGTCGATGACCTGGACGCCCGCGGCCTCGCCCTTGAGCTGGAGGCGGCGCTTGACGCCCGTGTACGACTTCAGGGCGCCGGCCAGGTTCCGGGAGGGGATACCGAGGGCGATGCCCGCGGCGAGGGCCGCGACGGCGTTGTTCGCGTAGTGGCGGCCGGGGACCGAGACCGTGAAGGTCAGCAGCTTGCCGTCCAGGAGGACGGTGACCTCGCTGGTCAGGCCGCGGGCCGTGATCTTGTGGATGCGCAGGTCGGCGTCCTCGGACTCGCCGTACGTGACGACCTTGAGCTCTCCGAGGTCGCGGACGCGCCGGGTCAGCTCGACGGCGCCCGGCTGGTCCGCCGAGACGACCAGGGTGCCGCCGGGGACGATCCGGCCCGCGAAGACCTCGAAGGATTCGTAGATCTCGTCCATCGACGCGTAGTTGGCGTGGTGGTCGAGCTCCACGTTGAGGACGATGGCGACCTCGGGCGCGTATTTGTGGAAGCTGCGGTCGCTTTCGTCCGCCTCGGCGACGAAGATGTCGCCCTTGCCGTGCAGCGCGTTGGAGCCCGGCACGTCGAGGTCGCCGCCGATCGCGTACGACGGGTCGAGGCCGAGGGTGGCGAGGGTGACGGCGAGCATCGACGTCGTCGTGGTCTTGCCGTGGGTGCCCGCGACGGCGATCGGGCGCAGGCCCTCCATGAGGCCGGCCAGGGCGTCCGAGCGGTGCACGACGGGGATGCCGAGCTCGGCGGCGCGGGCCAGCTCAGGGTTGTCCTCGCGGATGGCGGAGGAGACGACGACGCAGGTGGCGTCGGGCGCGAGGTGGGCCGCGTCGTGGCCGATGTGGACCGTGGCGCCCAGCGCGCGCAGCGCCTCGGCGGTGGCGGACTCCCGGGCGTCGCTGCCCGCGACCCGGGAGCCGCGCTGGGCGAGGATCTTCGCGATGCCCGACATCCCGGCGCCGCCGATGCCGATGAAGTGCGGTCGGTCCATGTCGGCCATGGACTGGGGCAGGCCGGGTGCCATGCGTGTGTCTCCCCTGGTGGTACGACGACTGAGAAGGCCCCAGCCTATTGCCTCCCGCGGCACACGACGCCCGAGGCACCCGGGCCCCGCCCTGGCCGCCGCCTAGTTCTCGTCCGCCAGGCTGTGCGAGAAGAGCTTCAGGACCGGGACGCCCACCTTGTGGCGGGCCCTCGAGGCCCAGTCGCGATGGAAGAACTCCTCGACGTAGTGCGGGTCGGTCAGGACGATCACCTCGTCGGCCCCGGCCTCGGCGACCAGCGTCTTGAGTGCGTCCAGCGGATGGTTCTCGATGAGCCGCCCCTGTGCCGCGCAGCCCGCCGCCCGCAGCGCCGTCAGGGAGACCTGCAGCGCCCGCTCGCCGAAGCCCGCCGCCTCCTGACCCTCCGGGGTCTCGCCCTCGCGCGCCGCCTCGTCGAGCTCGCCCAGGGCGACGTCGTCGATGGCGCGCAGCAGCCGGTCCGCCTGGTCGCCCCGCGGCTGGAGCAGCACGTGGAAGGTGATGGGCTCGTCCCCGTGCAAGGTGGTGACGAACTCCACGTCGGCGGACGTCAGGGCCTTCTCGATCATCAATACGCTTGTGAACACGCCAGGCGCCCTTCTCATCCGTGGGCCCTCCTGAGGCCCTTGCGGAAACCATCCTGCCCCGTGCCCGCACGGGGTCTGCGAGATCTAGTGTGCCCATCCGAAGCCAAACGGAACGGCTGATTCCGCCGATTGTCAGCTTCGACGGTATCGGGTGTAGAGGAACCCGGCCTCCTCCAATACGGACGTCAGTACGAATCGGTCGGGGTCCCGCAGAGCGGATCCGCCCGCGATCCGCTGCGCGTCCCCCGCGGCGAGCATCGGCGACACCGTCAGACAGAGCTCGTCCAGCGCCTGGGCCGCCACGAACTGGCCGAGCAGCCGGGGCCCGCCCTCCGTGAGCAGCCGGGTGAGCCCGCGCTCGGCCAGGGCGGGCGCCACCCGCTCCGGTTCCACGGTCGCGCCCTCGCCCGCGATCACCACGACGGCGCCCGCACGCTCCGCCGCGGCGACCCGGTCGGCCGGTGCGGAGGCCCCGGTCACGAGGAGCGTGGGCGTCACGGGCGAGGTGAAGAGCGGAAGCGAGAAGTCCAGGTCGAGCCCGGCGCTGACCACCGCGATGGCGGGCGCCTCCGTCTGGCCGGCGTCGGCGCGGTGCCGGGCGAAGGCCTCACGTGACTTCGCCGGACGGTAGCCCTCCTTCCGGACGGTCTCGGCGCCGACGATCACGGCGTCCGCGAGGCCGCGCAGGGTGCCGAAGATCCGCATGTCGGTGGCGCCGGAGATCGGGTGGGAGCGGCCGTCGTGGTGGGCCGCGCCGTCGAGGGTGGACACCATGTTGGCGCGCAGCCAGGCCGTCTCCCCCGGCGGGTAGGCGTAGGCCTCGGCCAGCTCGTCGAGGCTCCACTCCCGGTCGGCCGTGTCACCCGTGCGATGGGGCGTCCGGTCGTGTGTCCGGTCGGCTGTCCGGTCGTGTGTCCGGTCGCTCACGTCGGCTGTCTGGTCGGTCACAGGGAACAGGCGTCGCATGTCCGCAGTCTTGCACGCCCCCTAAACTGGGGAACCGTGTCGTCCTCCGCCGCCTCCGGGCACCACCCCATAGCCGAAGTGGCTCCGCTGTCCCTGTGCGCCCGCGAGCCGCACGTCCCGGCCGACCGTCTGGTCGCCGAGATGGTGCCGCCGCCGCGCTTCGAAGCCGCCCGCTTCGACACGTACATCCCGGACCCGAACCAGCCGAGCCAGACCGAGGCGGTGCGCGTCCTGAGCGGTTTCGCGGCGGGACTCGGCGGGGCGCACGCGAGCGGCGCGGGCAAGCGGCGCTGGTTCCAGAAGAAGGCGGCCGCCCCGGCGGGCCCCCGCGGCATCTACCTCGACGGTGGGTACGGCGTCGGCAAGACCCACCTGCTCGCCTCCCTCTGGCACGCGACGCCCGCCGCCCCCGAGCAGAAGGCGTTCGGCACCTTCGTCGAGCTGACCAACCTGGTCGGCGCGCTCGGCTTCCAGCAGACCGTCCGCACCCTCGGCGGGCACCGGCTGCTCTGCATCGACGAATTCGAGCTCGACGACCCGGGTGACACGGTCCTGGTCTCCTCGCTGCTCTCCAAGCTCGTCGGGGAGGGTGTGGCGCTCGCCGCGACCTCGAACACGCTGCCCGGCAAGCTCGGCGAGGGCCGGTTCGCGGCCACGGACTTCATGCGCGAGATCCAGGGTCTGTCGTCCCACTTCAAGGCGTTGCGGATCGACGGCGAGGACTACCGCCACCGGGGCCTTCCGGAGGCCCCCGCTCCGTACTCGGAGGAGCAGGTCACCAAGGCGGCGTACGCGACCGACCGCGCCTCCCTCGACGACTTCCCGCACCTCCTTGAACACCTGTCCAAGGTTCACCCGAGCCGGTACGGCGCGCTGACCGACGACCTCGGCGCCGTCTGCCTCACCGACGTGACGCCGGTGCCGGACCAGTCGACCGCTCTGCGCCTTGTGGTGCTCGCCGACCGGCTGTACGACCGAGAGGTGCCGGTGCTCGCCTCCGGCGTGCCCTTCGACCGGCTCTTCAGCGAGGACATGCTCAACGGCGGGTACCGGAAGAAGTACTTCCGTGCCATCTCGCGGCTCACGGCGCTCGCGCGGGACGCCAAGGGGCTCGTGGACGCCTAGCCGTGCTTCGGCGGCGGTGACACGGGACGGCACACGAAACGGAAGCTACGCGCGTGGTTCCCGCGCACCAGAGCGCGTGGTACACACATCCGGTCACATTCCTGTCCGCCAGCAGGAGGTTGTCCATCATGTCTGCCACTCGACGTCAGATGCTCGCCCGCTCCGGTGCCGTGGGCGCCGGAATCGCCTTCACCGGCGCGCTCTCCGAACTCTTCGCGGGCACCGCGGCCGCACACGGCAAGGCCGGTTACGGCCCTCTCGTCCCCGACCCCGAGGGCCTGCTCGACTTGCCCAGGGGTTTCCGCTACAAGGTCCTCTCCCGCGAGGGCGACGAACTGCGGTCGGGCGAGGGCAAGGTGCCCAGCAACCACGACGGCATGGCCGCCTTCCGCGGCCGCCACGGCGGCGTCCATCTCGTGCGCAACCACGAGAACCGCGTCACCGGCAAGATCGGCGTGCCGACCGTCCGGGGCCTGACCTACGACCCGATGGCCAAGGGCGGCTGTACGGCGCTCTCCCTCGACCGGCGGAACGACGTCCTCGGCGAGCGCGTCGCGATCGCCGGGACCGCCGTCAACTGCGCGGGCGGGCCGACCCCTTGGGGCACCTGGCTCACCTGTGAGGAGACCGAGGACAAGGCCGGCACGAACGGCTACACCAAGGACCACGGTTTCATCTTCGAGGTCGACCCGGTGGACCCGCACCGCACCGGCGCGGTGCCGCTGACCGCGATGGGCCGCTTCCAGCACGAGGCCATCGCCGTCGACCCGAAGCGCGGCGTCGTCTACGAGACCGAGGACGCCTTCCAGAAACCCTTCGGCCTGTTCTACCGCTTCCTGCCCAAGAAGCCCGAGGGCGGCCGCGGTTCGCTGCGCGCGGGCGGAAAGCTCCAGGCCATGCGGGTGCCGGGTGTGCCCGACCTGTCCGCCGTCCAGGAGACGGGCGCCTGCTTCGACGGGATCGAGTGGGTCGACGTCCCGGACCCGCTGGCGGCCGAAACCCCCATCCGCCTCCAGGACTTCGGCAAGAAGGGCATCACCCACGCGCAGAAGCTGGAGGGCTGCTACTGGGGCGGCTCGTCCGTCTACTTCGTCTCGTCGTTCGCCCACAGCGCCGAGGGCTCGGCGGGCGACCACTTCGGGCAGGTCTGGCGGTACGACCCGTCGAGGCGCCGCCTCACCCTCGTGATCGTGTTCGGTCCGAGCACCGACATCCAGATGCCGGGCGAGTCCCCCGACAACATCTGCCTCGCGCCGAGCGGCGGCCTGATGGTGTGCGAGGACGGCAGCGGCGCCCAGCACGTGTACGGACTCACTCGGCGCGGCGAGGTCTACGCGATGGCCCGCGGCAGGCAGAACATCGGCACCCCGGAGGAGCCCGAGTGGGGCGAGTTCGCGGGCGTCACGTTCTCCCCCGACCACGACACGATGTACGTGAACTGCTACACGCCCGGCACGACGTTCGCCGTGACGGGCCCCTGGCACCGGTAGCGGACGCCGCGGAACAAAGCACTGGCGGCCCCGGCTCCGCTCGGCCGACCATGGAAGCATGAGCGATCAGAACGACCGTCCCGAGCGATGGAGCCGGGCCACCACCTACCCCGACATGTGGGCCGATCCGGACGACGACCCCCGCGACAGCGAGGGGAACAGTCCGGACGGCGAGCTGCCGACGCTGCTCGACTTCCTGTCGGGGTACCGCATGACCCTGCGCATGAAGTGCGAGGGCCTGGACGCGGAACAGCTGGCCCGCCGCTCGGTGCCGCCGTCGACGATGTCGCTCCTCGGCCTGGTCCGCCATCTCGCCGAGGTGGAGCGGGACTGGCGCAACTGGATCAGCGAGGACCCGGCTCCGCGGCTGTGGGGTCCCAAGGACGCGGACTTCCACGGGGCCGTCGCGGACCAGGCGGTGGTCGACGAGGCGTTCGCCGCGCTGGAACGCGAGCAGGCGGCGACCGATGCCGCCCTCGCCGCCCACCCGGACCTGGGCGAACGCCTGGGCAAGGACCGCACGTCGGTCCGCGAACTGATGGTGCACCGCGTCGAGGAGTACGCGCGGCACTGCGGCCACGCCGACCTGCTGCGCGAGTGCGTCGACGGCAGGGTCGGCCAGTAGCGGGTGCCGTCCTGCCCCTATCCGGCGGTCACGGGGTAGTGGTCCGACAGGTTCGTGTACGTGTACTCCTTGCCCCAGCTGGAGACCGTCCAGGGCGCGCTCCGCTCCTTGACCACGTCGTTGCGCCAGGCGGCGGGGCGGGCGTGGCCCGTGCGGTGCAGGACGTAGTCCAAGTCCTCGCGGGGGTCGTCCGGGTAACGCTCGGCGGCGATGGAGTTGTCCCGGGTGTCGAAGGAGTACGGGTGGCCGGTGCGGGCGTCGGCGGGGGCGAGGCCCGCGTCGGCGAGCATCGAGGCGTACTCGGCGCTGCGCGAGTCGACGTTGAAGTCACCCGCCACGACGACCTGTTCACCGGCGGGGATGTTCTTGGCGTCCAGGAAGGCGTCCATCTCCTTGAACTGCTTCGCGCGGGTCGCCGCGGCCTCGCCGCTGCCGCAGCCGGGATCGGTGGACTGGGCGTGCGTACCGACGACGTGCGCCTTGGTCCCGTTCACGTCCAACACGGCGTACACGAAACCCTTGTTGGAGTACGAGTCGGACCCGCAGGCGTCCTTGTAGACGTACTGCTCCTTGCGCACGATCGGCCACTTGCTGAGCACGGTCACGCCACCGTCCTCCGGCGTCACGGAGGAGTACGCGCCGCCGGTGGCATCCCACCCGCTCTTGCCGCGCCCCATCACGGGAGTCTGGTGCGGGTAGCGCCCGGCCGCGTTCGCCTTCAGCGCGTCGGACGAGGAGTTGTCGAACGCCTCCTGAAGCACGACGACGTCCTGCCCCCGGAAGAAGTCGGCGACCGGTATCGCCTTCGCCCGGTGGTCCTGGCCCCAGTTCGGGTAGAGCGTCTTGCTGAACAGGAAGGTGTTGTACGTGAGCACCTTGAGCGGTGGCGGCGCGGCGGCCGCGTCGGCGGCCACCGCCGGGCCGCCGGCGACGAGTGTGGCACCGGCGACCACGGAGGCGAGAGCGACGACACGGGTCCTGCGCAGCACTGCGTACGACACGGAAGCTCCTAGGGAGGCGGGGGGATTGCTGCGGGCCCGCACATCCAAGCAGCTGCGATTACGCCTGGGGATACGTCGCGTGAACGCGGTCCGCACTTCCCGGCCCGGATGTTCACCCGGCCCTATCTTCGTCGTACCGGCAAGATCTGGGCGAAGGCGCGCAGTACGGCCGCGCGCTCTTCCGGGGCCGTGCCCCGGACCGCGATGGCGAGGGCGGCCAGGAACGTCACGGCGATCACGACGACAGCGGCGAGCAGGAACTCGGGAGCCCCTGCGGCGAGTTCGATGAGGATGGTGGTCATGGCGGTTCCTCCGTCGGCAGGCCGGAGCGGGTGAAGGCGAAATCCCCTCAGAAATCCGGGGATCCGGGGTGCCGAGTGACCGACGGAGACGCGTCCGGCGTGGGCCGGCGGCAGGGCTGCGTCCGGGGTGGTCGGCCCCGGCGACCGGGGTCACTTCCCGTGGGAACGGGCGCTCATGCGCCGGTAGTTCGCAGCCATGCTCATCACTCCCTGCGTTCGGACTCCCACCATGCCCTGTTCCTCCAGGCGGGCGCCAGAGGGTAACTGGCGCCCACAGGTGGGGTGTTGCTCACACCGTCACGCCTGGGCGGACCTCACGAGGCGGACCTTGTCGACGCCGAGCAGGCCCGCGAGCGGCACCTTCGCCGCGGTCTGGCGGGGGTCGACCGTCGTGCCCTCGGCACGCAGGATGTCGAGGAGCATGCCGGCCAGGGGCATCACCATGTGGCGGCCCCAGCAGCGTTCGGAGACGTGGCCGAAGGGGAGGTAGCCGGGGTGGTCGTCGGGGTCGAGCGTGGCCCAGCGCTCGGGGCGGAACTCGTCGGGGTCGTCCCAGAGTTCCGGGTCGCGGTGGCTGAGCAGCGGCAGGAGCAGGACGTCGTCGCCGGTGCCGATGCGGGCGTCGAGGGCGGTGTACTCGGGGGACGCGTTGCGCAGGATGTTCCAGGACGGCGGGAGCAGCCGCATGGACTCGTACAGGATGTGCTCGCCCGGCGTCTCGTCGTCGAAGGGCGCCCCGAGCCAGTACGCGTTGGCGACGAGCGTGGAGACGGTGAAGCAGACGGGGGCGGCGGCGCGCCGGTACAGGCCCATGGCGTAGCGCCGGTCGCTGTACGTCGTGGCGTTCGCCGTGAGGCCCGCGATGCTGGTGACGGGCGCGCCGGGGCGGAGCCTGCCGGGCAGGGCGGCGCCGGTCGCGATGACCGTCCAGGTCAGCTTGGGCGTCAGCTCCAGTGTGCGGTCCATGAGGATGCGCAGCCGGTACGGGTCGGCGCCGAGGATCAGGTCGCGCAGGTACACGTGGCCGACGTGCGGCCACTCCCCGGAGAGGTCGGGCCGGCCGGGCACGGGCTTCTTCAGCGCCGCCCGTACGTCACGGCCGATGGCCTGCATGACGGTGGCGGCCTCGGTGCGCGGGATGGAGCGCCCGTGCAGCGGCTTGAAGGTGGGGCGTTCGCGCTCGGTGGCGGGCCGGGCGGCGAGGATCTGGTCGGTGAGCGCGGGCCCGGCGACGCCGACGGTGTCGTCGTCCAGGCGGAACACGTCCTCGCCGCGGTGGTCGCGCAGCAGGGCGTGGAGTCGCGGCGTGAAGACGGTGGTCCGCGCGAGCCGGTCGGTGCCGGAAATGGACATCGGAGGTCTCCCTGGGCGGGAGGGCCGAGCCCGGCGGCCGGTTCGCGGCACGCCGGGCCCGGGCCTCAACGGCGCATTACGTCCCTACGGTCGAGAGCAGGGCAGGCCTAGTACCAGTGGTACCAGGCGTACGCCTTGAGGCTCTTCTCGCCGGTGATCTTCTTCTTGAGGGAGCGGACAACCTTCATGTGCATACCTCCGGTCGATTCCGTCGGCGTCCATGCGGGACATGGACCTGCGGCGAGCATGGCCCCGTCCGATCAACGTCCGATAAACGGCAACGCGACCCGCGTGAGCGGAGCGTCAGCGGCCCGCATGCACGCGCGCGCCGTCACAGGTCGGCGAGCGTGCCGTCCACCGTGGCGTCCGCGGAACCGAGCCCGGGCGCCAGCCTCCAGAGCGAGGTCACCTCGGCCGCACGCGCCGCGTGCAGCGGGTCGGTGGGGTCGGCGGCGCGCGGATGGCGCGGCGCGATGTCCAGGCGGTCCACGACGCGCAGACCTGCCGCGTCGAAGTCCGCCAACAGCGCCTCCCGCGAACGGAGTCGCAGACGCTCGGCCAGGTCGGAGAGGACGAGCCAGCCCTCCCCCGCGGGTTCCAGATGCGCGGCGAGCCCCGCCAGGAAGCCGTGCAGCATCGCGCCGCCCGGGTCGTACACACCCTGCTCGACGGCGGAGGTCGGCCGGGCGGGCAGCCACGGCGGGTTGCACACCACGAGCGCGGCGCGGCCCGGCGGGAAGAGGCCGGTGCCGAGGACCTCCACGCGCCCGGCGAGACCGAGGCGTTCGACGTTGTCGCGCGCGCAGGCGACGGCGCGCGGGTTGATGTCGGTGGCGACCACCCGTGCCACGCCGCGGCGCGCGAGGAGGGCCGCGAGCACGCCGGTGCCGGTTCCGACGTCGAACGCGGTACGCGGCCGTGGAGCCGCGCCGGAACCCGGGAGCGGCGCCCGCGCGACCAGGTCGACGTACTCGCCCCTGACCGGGGAGAACACGCCGTAGTGCGGGTGGATGCGGGCGCCGAGTGCGGGCACGCGCACGCCCTTCGTCCGCCACTCGTGGGCGCCGATCACGCCGAGGAGTTCGCGCAGGGAGACCACCGTCGGCCCGTCGGGCGGACCGTAGGCCTCCCGGCAGGCCGTGCGGACGTCGGGCGCTCGGCGCAGGCCCAGCCGGTACTCGCCGTCGAGGTGCACGAGCAGCATGCCGAGCACGCGGGCCCGGTGGCCCCGGGCGCGGCGGTGCAGGTGGAAGGCGTCGGCGGGGGGTGGCACCCGGCGCGGGGGTCTTCCTGTCGACGCGGCGGCCGAGCGCGCCGAGGAGCTGCCGGGCGCCGTGGAAGTCGCCGCGCCAGAGCAGCGCGGTGCCTTCGCAGGCGAGGCGGTGGGCGGCGGCCGCCCGGGTCCGGTCATCGGCGACGACGATGCGGCGGGGCGGCGCGGCGCCGCTCTCGGAGTGCCAACCGGCGTACTGGACAGGGCTGTTGGTGTGGTCGTTCTCGGTCCACTCGATGCGGGGCATCAAGGACTCCTCGTGATCGCGGGGCGCAAGGGCACGAAGAGCGCGACGACGCGGAGAAAGAGGGCATGCGAAGCCCCCGCGTCGCCGCGCGCGAGCGGGAGTCAGCCGACGACCATGCCGAGAGTCACGAGGGAGAATCTGCCACATCGCGGGCCGCCTCGACCAGAGAGAGGCCGCGCACAAGAGAGGCGCCACCACCATGAAGCTGCACACGCACGAGTGGGGAGCCGGCGACCGCGTCGCCCTCCTGGTCCACGGGATCATGTCGGACCACCGCACCTGGCGGCGCGTGGGTCCCGCCCTCGCCGACAAGGGGTACCGCGTGATCGGCGTCGATCTGCGCGGTCACGGCGCGAGCGGACGTGGCGAGTACGGTGCGGAGATATTCGCGGACGACCTCGTCGACACGCTGCCGACGGGCGCGGAGCTGGCGGTCGGGCACTCGCTCGGCGGTGTCGCCCTGTCCCTCGCGGTGGAGCGCCTCGCGCCCGCGCGGGCCGTCTACTCCGACCCGGCGTGGGCGCTCGGCGGCGAGGGGGCGGTCGATCCCGCGCTGTTCGTGGAGTTCCGGCGGATCCCGCGCGACGTCCTGGCGAAGTTCAACCCGCGCTGGGAGGCGGCCGACCTCGACGTCGAGATGGCCACGCTGGCGGTCTGGGACCCGGACACCGCGCTCTCGATCTCCGGCGCGGACGCCGTCGACCGCACCCCCGCCGCACCCGTCGTGCCGTCGCTCGTGCAGGTCGCGGACCCGAGCACCGTCGTGTCCGACGCGCTCAAGGAGGAGCTGGCGCGGCGCGGCTTCGAGGTGCGCACGGTCCGGGGCGCGGGGCACACGATCCATCGGGACGACTTCGACGCGTTCATGGGGTCACTCGACGGCTGGGTGTGAGCGCGCCGTGCCGCCGCTCGCGGGCCCGGACGAGTGGCGGTGCACCGGACGGGCCGAGCCTTAGTCCGATTTACTACATTCATACATATATGTTCAGCTAGTGATCACTCTCGTACGGAGATGCGCCGCGCTCTGCGCCCTCGGCACCCTGACCGCAGCCCTCGCCGGTTGTGCCGGCGACACCGCCACGTCGTCCGGTCACACGGGCCGTCACGCCCGGCCCCCGGCGAGCGCCGCCGCTCCCTCGGCGTCCGCCCCGCCCACGCTGGCCCCCGGCCCGTCCGGCCTGACCCCCGTCTTCGAGAACGGGCCCCGGGCCCGCGGCCGTACCGTCGCCCTCACCTTCGACGCCGACATGACCGCGGACCAGGGTCCGCGCGCGGCGGCCGGTGAACGGTTCGACAACCCGGCGCTGGTCGCCACGCTGCGGCGCCTGAAGGTCCCGGCGACGTTCTTCATGACGGGGCGGTGGGCCGAGGAGTACCCGGCGCAGGCCAGGGCCATCGGGCGCGACCCGCTCTTCGAGGTCGCCAACCACTCGTACAGCCACCACGCGTTCACCGGCCGCTGCTACGGACTGCCGACGGTTCCGGCGCCCCGGATGCGCGCCGACATGGAGCGCGCGTTCGCCGCGTTCCGCGCGGCCGGGGTCGAGCGCCCCGTGCCGTACTTCCGCTTCCCCGGCGGCTGCTACGACCAGCGGGCCCTGCGCGCCCTCGCACCCGGCGGCGTCACCGCCGTGCAGTGGGACGTCGTCAGCGGCGACGCCTTCGCGACGGACTCCGCGGCGGTGGCCCGGCAGGTTCTCGACGGGGTGCGGCCCGGCTCGGTCGTCGTCATGCACTGCACACGCAGCGCGGCCCCCGCGACGGAACGCGCCCTGCGCACGATCATCCCGAAGCTCCGGGAGCGCGGCTTCCGATTCGTCCGGGTGTCGGAGCAGATCAGGGCCGCGGGGGCACGGGGCTAGGGTGGCCGGTATGGCGGATGTGGGTGGTCGTACGGATGCGGACGAGGTTGGAGTGACGGGTGAGGGCCGGGCAACGGCGGCCGATACCACGGAGGCCGGACCTTCGGAGGCCGGACCTTCGGAAGCCGGCGCCTCGGAGACCGGCGCCTCGGAAACCGGCGCCTCGGAAGTCCTCGCCGAGTGCGCGCTGTGTCGCGCCCCCACCGAGTACCCGGAGTCCCACAAGGGCATCACGCTCTGCCCGGTGTGCGAGTGGCGGGAGGCGGAGCGGGCGGCGTGCTCGGGGTGACACCGTTCGCCCCCCCGAGCCACCTCTCCACGCCCCGTCACGCCCCGCCCCGTCCCTCGTCTCACCCCCGCCGCGAACTGAGCGCGCACGCCCCCCACATCGCCGCCGCCGCGACGGCGAGCGACCCCGCGAGCGCGCCCAGCGACAGCGGCACCACGCCCTCCCGCGAGCCCGTGGTCAGGTCGGTGAGGACCGACTTGGCCGGGGAGCCCGTGGTGACGACCAGCAGCAGCGCGCCGAGCAGCATCGCGGGGACGGCCCGCCCCGCGGAGCGCAGCAGCGGCCAGTTGGCGAGCGCCCCGAGCGCCGTGCCGAGCAACGCGCTGACCAGCATCGCGAGGAGCCCGGCCGCGCCCGCGGAGAGCCGCGGCACCGGCACCCGGGAGTTGATGCTCGCCGCGTCGCTGATGGCCGTCACGACGAGGACCGCCGCGCCTCCCAGTGCGGACGCCGCGAGGAACGCGGCGAGCAGCGAGGCGAGATGCGCCCGCCCGGGTCCCGCCGCCGCGGCGGAGCAACTGCGGGCGGCGGGCGGCTCGTTGGACACACAGATCCGCACCAGCCAGGCGGCCACGGGCAGCAGGGCCCCGGCGGCGTACGCGAGCGAGTCCAGGATCGGCTGACCGCCCTGCACGCCGATGCCGAGGAAGACGGCGTAGAGGATCACGGGCGGCAGCCAGCGCTGGGAACGCACGAGCAGGGCGGTCTGGTAGCGCAGCAGGGCGGACATCACCGTTCCTCACCCCGCCTCTCTCCGGCCGGGGCGCTCACCGTCACCACGTGCCACGGGGGCCGCGCCGTCAGGAGCTCCCGCAGGATCCGGTCCGAGTGCGGCCGGGGAACGGTGAGGCGTGTGGTGCCGTCGGGCGTCCCGGCGGCCGTCGCCACGGACGCCGCCGTCACCGGCGCCGGAAGTTCCGCGCCCTGGGGCCCCTGGACCTCGATGAGGACGGTCGGCCCTTGCCGTTCCGCCGCGCGTGCGGGATCCGAAGTGTCCGTCTCCGTAAGTCGGTTCAGCGCCGTGCCGATCACCGCGTACGTTTCATCGGCCACCCCCGGAAGGCGGCGCGGGTCGTGGTCGACGAAGACCACGGCGCCGCCCTCCGCCGTGCGGTCGGACACCGCGCGGTCGAGTGCGGCGCGGGCGGGCGCGTCCAGGCCCGTCCACGCCTCGTCGAGGACGAGCAGATCGGGCTCCGCCAGCAGCGCCTGCGCCACGGCCACCTTCTGGCTGCTCCCCTTGGAGAGCTCCGACAGGGGCGTGCGCGCATACGCGGCGGCGCCGAACCGCTCCAGCCACTCGGCCGCACCCCGCCGCGCGGCACCGGCCGCGAGGCCGTGCACGCGGCCCATGTGCGTGAGGTAGCCGAGGGCCGTGAACGGCAGGGCGGCCGGGAACCTCTCGGGGACGAACGCCGTGCGCCGGCGCCCGCTCACCCGCCCCTCGGACGGTGCGTCGATACCGGCGAGCAGTCTCAACAGGGTCGACTTTCCCGTGCCGTTGGCCCCTTCGACGCGCACCAGCGAGCCCGTGCGTATACCGAGGTCGACACCGCGCAGCACCCAGGTGCCACCCATGCCGTAGCGGCGGCCGACCCCGTCGAGCCGCACCGCGAGATCACGTTCCATGAGGTCATCCTCGCGCACGGGCCGCGGCACCCGGCTGGCAGACTGGCGGACGTGAGAAGCGACGAAACGACCACTCCCGGCATGCCGGACGCGCAGGCCGCCCAGGACAGCCCGTTCCGCCATGAGAACACTTGGCGCGACGAGGCACCGCAGTTCGTGCTGCCGCTCGTCGCCCGCATCGAGCGCACCGCTCCCCCGGCCCGCACCGACGCCCTGGAGACCGCGGCCCGCGCGGTCCTGATGATCCTGAGCGACGAGCGGTCCCTCGGCGAGGGGCCGTGGGCGCAGGCGATGAACGACTGGCAGGACGCCCGCATCCGCAAGGTGGTGCGCAGGGCGCGCGGCGCCGAGTGGCGCAGGGCCGAGGCGCTGCCCGGCATCACGGTCACCGGCAAGTCGGCGGAGGTGCGGGTCTATCCGCCGGTCCCCCTCGACGGCTGGCCCAAGGAGCTGGCGCGCCTCCAGGTCTCGGGCACGGAGCTCGACGACCCGGAGCCCCCGGCCGGGGCCGACCCGGCGTACCCCGTCCTGTGGATGAGCCCCGAGGTCGACATGACGGCGGGCAAGTCGATGGCACAGGCGGGGCACGGCGCGCAGCTGGCCTGGTGGGAGCTGTCGGCCGAGGACCGCGCCGCATGGCGCGACGCGGGTTTCCCCCTCTCGGTCCGCACCGCCGACGCGGCCCGCTGGCGTGACCTCACCACGAGCGGCCTTCCCGTGGTCCGCGATGCGGGCTTCACCGAGATCGCCCCCGGAAAAACGGTCGCGGTCGAGGGCGGCCGCCATCTCTGCCCGCTCCCCCGCTAGCAGCGGTCGAGGCCTGTACCACCACTCCGGAATCACAATCAAGGGCTTGAAGAGCACCACGTTCCGGGTTACGTTTTTCAGGTCTAGACCAAGGGGGTCCGGGAATGTTGCCCTGTTTTGGGCGCAGTTCCGGAATGGGGGGAGCGTTGTTGCATGTCTGCGTACGGCCTCAAAGAGAAACACCCGGCATCGCAACGACTCATCGTCCTCGACTTCGACGGCGTTCTGCTCGACACCGAACGCATCGCCCTTGAGACGTGGACCGTCGTACTGGACGAAGCAGGCATCGATCTGCCCGACGGAATACCCACGCACCCCGACGGGACTCTCGCGCGCGACGCCCTGAACGGGGCGCTCACCTCCCTGCTCGGGCAGGAGAGGGCGCGCACGTCCTGGGACGTGTTCGAGCACGAGAACCAGCGGCGCGCGGACCGGGAGCCGCTGGCCCCGGCCACCCGGTCCTTCCTGGACCACTGCCGCGCCGGAGGCCACCGGCTCGCCGTCGCCTCCGGCAACGCGCACTCCTGGGTGGCGGGCCACCTGGACCGGCTCGGGATCAGGTCGCACTTCGCGTCGGTGTCCTGCGCCGGTCGCGGCCTCGCCCCGAAACCGGCCCCCGACGTCTACCTCGCCGCCCTGCGGCACGCCGGCCACACCTCCCACCGGGCGCTGGCCGTGGACGACTCCTTCGCCGGTCTGCGATCCGCGCACACCGCGGGAATTCCCGTCGCCTGGTTCACCGCCCGGCCCGCGGCCGCGCGGCCTCCCGTGCCATTGGCGCACCGCATTCAGGCGCTCGACGAGCTGAATTCCATTCTCTGACCTTCGCCACGCGCTCTGACCATATCCACGCGCTCTGACACTCTCTGTCCCTTTCTCGCGCATTCCGCCGCTCTTTTACGTTCCCGTCTCTGACGCTTCCTGACGTCTTGACGTTCCCGAGTCCACCACTCCGGCACATTTAGAGGTCATTTCCTTGAATCTCGCCACCGAAATGCGAACTCTGGACCAACGCGTGAGCGAACTCGATCCGCTGCGGTTCGCAGAGCACATCCATGAATTGCCGGAGCTCAACGGGTCCGCCGACACGGGCGGCCTGGAGCGACTGGCGCTCCGGCTCCTCGACCGCGTCCCCGACGCCGTCACCGACGAGGCCACGGCCGGCGCGGCCCTGCGCGACCTGGGCTTCGTGCTCGCCTCCCTGGAGCGGCACGGCACCGACCACCGGTCCCTGCCCGGCGCGGAGGAGGCGCTGCTCAAGCTCGGCGCCCTCGTCGACGAAGTGCCGCGCGACAGCGTCTACTCGTACTCCCTGCGCAACCCCGAGGACCGGCTGAGAACCTTCACCGCCCTCCCCGAGGAGGTCCTCTTCATCGAGGAGGTCCGCAGGGCGGGCATCGCCCTGCGGCCCGCCGTCGACCACCTCATGGCCGCGCTGCCGCTGCCCGTGCGCGACCCGCTTCTCGTGGAGCATCTGACCGCCGCCACCGAGGCGTTCAAGGTGTTCGCGCACGCCCTGCTGACCGTGAAGCGGAACATCACCCCGGAGGTCTTCTCCACCGGGATGCGGCCGTACTTCCCGCCGATGACGGTGGGCGGCACGGTGCTGTACGCGCCGGGCGGCGCCCAGATGACGCCGCTGCTCGTCGACATGGCGGTGCTCAGACCGGAGGCCGACGACCCCAGGCACGCGTGGTACGAGCAGTACCTCGACGAGAACCTGCTCTACCTCCCCGCGGCCTACCGTGCGGCGGGCGACACCATCATGGCGAGCCGCCCCCTGCTGCCCCGGCTCCTGGACGAGACCCCGGACGGCACCACGGTGGCCGTCTGGGCCCAACTGCGGCTGCTGATGCGGGAGATCCTGCACTTCCGGCTTCCGCACCTCCAGCTCGCCCGCGCCAACATGCGGATACGCCCGGACGGCTCCCTCGGCAGCGGCGGCTACACCACCGACTCCCTGGACCACCTGGTCGAGCTGACCACGGAACGCCACCAACGGCTGGCCGACGCCTTCGCGGCCGCGCCGCCCCTCGATCACGCCACGGCCTAAGGCGGAGAGATGTTCACGTCCTTCACCCCCGGAACCATCCACCATCCGCTGACCGCACCGCTCGGCCCGCTCGACCCGGCCGACGAGACGGCGATCCGCTACCCCACGCGCCTGAACGCCATGGCACTCCAGCCGGGCGCCATCGCGGGCGACAACAACCTCATCTACGACGCGGGCGAACTGGTCTTCTCCGTCGCCCGGTTCCACCGCGTGCGCCTGCGCAGGCTCGCCCCCGGCGAAGGCCTCGTCCTGGACCCGGCCGTCGCGCGCCCCGCGCTCGTCGAGCACGCCGCCCGCATCATGTGCACCGCCCTCGGCGTCGACTGCGACCTGCACGTGGGCGTGGACAGCGACCCGCTGCCCGTACACGCGGGCTTCGGCTCCAGCAGCAGCCTGATCGCCGCGGTCGCGACCGCCGTCAACCACCTCTACGGCAACCCCGTGGACCGCGCGGACCTGCTGCCCTTCCTCACCAGCAACCACGGCGAGGAACACACCGAGGGCAGCGACAAGCTCATGCCCGTCCAGTGCATCGGCGGCTCCGCCGCCTCCGGGCTCTACCCCGGCGGTGTGCAGGTCGTCGCGGGCCGCAGCACGGTCGTCCTCACCGCTGCCGTACCGGAGGAGCTCACGCTGGTCATCGGCGTGCCCACGGCGCTGCAAGAGCGGTCGACGGACGAGCTGATGGCCGCCGAGATCGACATGTTCGGCCGCTTCCGCGAGACCGGCGAACGCTGGGCGCCGACCATCGCCTTCCGGATGCTCCACGAGGCCATGCCCGCCGCGCTCCGCGGCGACCTCCGCCCGCTCGGGGACCTCGTCTTCGACTACCGCTTCCGCATGGGGAGCATCGAGAACTGCTCCTTCTCCCACCCCGGTCTGAGCGAACTCGCCACCAGTCTCGAACCGTTGAAGGCCGACGGGACGGCGACCGTCCTCGCGCTGTCCTCCGTCGGCCCCGCGTTCTTCGCGCTCACCGCCGACCCCGACACGTGCGAGTCCTTCTTCGCGGAGCACGGCATGCGGGTCATCCGGGCGCTCCCCCACAACGGCACCTACGAAGAGATCGAGCCCACCCGATGACTCTCCCCGCCACCGCGGCCGAGCGCGCCGCCACCTACTGGAACGCCCCGGAGACGGTACGCGACTTCGCGGCGCTCACCGCCCAGCCCTACCTCGTCGAGATCCTCTCCCGGTACGCCGACGACCCCGCCGGGCCCGCCCTCGACCTCGGCTGCGGCGGCGGACGCAACACCGTCGCCCTCCTCGAACACGGCCGCACGGTCGTCGCCGTGGACCTGCACCAGGCCATGGTCGAGGCGACCCGCGAGGCCACCGCGCACTTCCCCGCCGACCGGATCACCGTCCGGCAGGGCGCGGCCGACGCCGTCCCCGCCGACGACGACACCTTCGCCCTCGCCGTGTGCTACGGCGTCCTGCACAACGCCCCCACGCCGGCGCGGTTCAGGTCCTCGGTCGCGGAGTTGGCGCGGGTGCTGCGGCCCGGCGCCGTGCTCGCGCTCAACACCTTCACCGCCGACTCCCTCGACCCGCGGCTGCGCCCCGGGGAGACCCCGGGCCAGTACGTCCTGCCGGACGACGTCCCCATGACGCTGCTGCCCACCGAGGAGATCCTCGCCGCGCTGGCCTCCGTGGGCCTGCGCCCCGAGGGCGAGGTGCACACCTACGTACGCGACCTCGACGTCGGCCCGCGCGCGGTGCTCCGCTGCGAGCTGCGCCACGACGGAGGCACCGGCGGCAACGGTGAGGACGGGAGCCGGAATGCCTGACCTGTCCGACGGGTCGACCGAGTGCGACCCGTTCCCCGAGACCGCGCTGCCCACCGACGAGCTGTCCGCCGCCCTCGCCGACCGGCTCGCCGAAGTCCCCGACTGGCACTCCGCGACGGACCCGGTACGCCTCGGCTTCGCGATGAGCGAGCCGCACCCCCTCGCGCTGCACGCCGCCGGGATGTTCGCCGCCCGCAACCCCAACAACGTCGGCGTGCACACCCGCTTCGGCGACGGCGTGCGCGGCACCCGCCGCCTCGAGCGGGAGGCCGTCCTCGCCCTGGGCGGCCTGATGCACGCCGACTCCGCCGACGGCTACCTGACCAGCGGCGCCAACGAAGGCACCCTCGCCGGCCTGCGCGTGGGCCGCAACGCCCTGCGGGCCGCGGGGTGCCGCCGGGTGGTCGTCCTCGCCTCCGCCCTCACCCACCACTCCGTGGCCAAGGCCGCCGAGATCCTCGACGTGGACCTCCGGGTGCTGCCAGCCGGGCCCGGCTGGCTCCTCGAACCGGACGCGCTGGAGGCGGCGTTCGACGCGCTGGAGGCCGACGGGGAGAGCACCGGCGTCATCGTCGTCTCCACCGCGGGGTACTACAACACGGGCCTCACCGACCCGATCGACCGCATCAGCTCCCTCCTGGGCCGCCGCGTCGACGGGGCGTCGCCGCTGCGGTTCTTCCACCACGTCGACGCCGCGCACGGCGGCATGATCCTGCCGTTCACCGCGCCGGACATCCCCTTCGACTTCCGCAACCGCTTCGTCCACTCCATGGTCCTCGACCCGCACAAGTCCGGCCTGATGCCGTACAGC
Organism: Streptomyces venezuelae; assembly: GCF_008642315.1. Lineage (NCBI taxonomy): Bacteria > Bacillati > Actinomycetota > Actinomycetes > Kitasatosporales > Streptomycetaceae > Streptomyces > Streptomyces venezuelae. The sequence goes on from NZ_CP029192.1 coordinate 2,022,661, forward strand.
TGCGGGGTCTTCCTGTGCCGCAAGGGTCTGCTCGGACACGGGGCGATCCCGGCGCCGATGTCCGGCTTCGTGGACGAGACGGTCACCGGGTCCCGCTCGGGCGCCACCGCCGCCGCGCTCTGGGCCCTGGTCTTCGGGCTCGCGGCCGAGGGCTACCGCGAGACGTTCCGCGGCTGCCTCGACCTCAGGGGCCACCTGGCCGCCGCGATCCGGGCGGCGGACCCGGACGCGGTCCTGCTGCCCTCGCCCGGGAACACCGTCCTCGTCGTCGGCTTCGCCACGGAGGGCGGCGCTCTCCCCGGCAAGCTGAAGGAGCACTACCGCCTCGTCGGCAACACCCTGCCCTGGACGGACGGCGAGGGGCGGACCACGGACCGGCTCTTCCACCACTTCTACGTCATGCCACACATGACACGCGGTCACATCGACGCGTTCGCCGCCGACCTGGCCGCCGCGCTCGCCGAGCCCGTCACCGAAGCCGGGCGCGCACCCGTGGCGCCGCCCGTGCCCGCCGAGCTGAAACACCTGCGCGGCAGCAGCGCGTGCCTGCGCCACCTCGTCGTCCACCCGCCGCACCGACGCGACCCGGACGACTACCCGCACGCCTACTCCTTCCACACCTTCCGCAACCGCGCCGAACTCGGTGAGCAGCTGCGGGTCGAGAGCTGGGCGCCGTCGGACACCGAGGGCGGCGACCTGCTGGTGTACGCACCGGACTTCGACGCGCCCTTCGACAACGAGCTGTTCGGCGTGCTGTCGCCGCGGAAGTTCTCACTGGAGGTCCTGGACCGCAACCAGCAGAAACTGTCGCTGGTCGGCGCCGCCCACCTCTCCGTCTTCGAGGACGCCGAGGAGCGCCCGCACACGCCCGTCCTGCTCGTCAACTTCCACGCCGACGGCGGCTTCCGCTCCGCGGAGTACAAGTACGGGGACCGCTGGCACGCCGACGAACTCCAGGTGTTCGAGGACTCGTTGGTCGTCAAGGTCGGCAAGGACGCCCGCAGCATCCGCCGTACCGGCGACGACTACTCGTTCTCCATCGACACCTCGCTGGAGCTCAGGGTCGCACTGGTGGACGGCGACGCCCCGCCGCGCCTGGAGCGGGTGGCACGGCACGCCGACTCCGCGCTGCCGCGCCGCCGCCACCTGCTGCGCGGCCAGTACCGCCGTTTCCCGAACCGCTTCTTCGACGTCATCGTGTCGCTCACCGTCGGGCGCGACTTCACCGGCACGGTCGGCACGGACACGCTCCTCGCCGACGCGCTCCAGGGCAGCTCGCTGCTGGCCCGCTCCGCCGAGCTGGACCTCGCGCGCGTGCTGCCGCGCTTCGCGGAGGGGCGGCTGTGCACCGGCCTCGAAGCGGTCGGGGCCGCCGGTGGGCCCGGCGGCCGGTACGAGATGTCCGTCGGCCTCGGCCTCGGCGCGCGGCTGCGCCGGGAGCTGCCGGGCATCGACGTCGGCGCACCGGAGGGCCTGGAGCCGCGGGACGTGGTGGCCTGGGCCGAGCGGCTCTACCCCGTCGCCCGGCGCCTCCAGCTCGCGGGCGCCGACCGCGACGGCATCCGGCGCCCGCACTGGCCGGCCGGGGCGACGGGCGGCACCGCATGACCGTCGCCGCGACAGCGCTGCTGTGGGCGGTCCTCGGCTGGGGCGTCCTCCTCACCGGCCGGGCCGTCGTCACCGAACGCGCGCTCCGGGCCGCGCGCCGCGCCCCCGTCCCCGAGCCGGGGAAGGAGGCGCCGCACGTCGCGCTGCTCATCCCCGCCCTGCGGGAACAGGACCTCCTGGCCGAGGTCGTGGGCGCGACGGCCCGCCTGGACTACCCGCCCGAGCTGCTGCACATCGTCGTGATCACCACCGAACGCGAGGAGCGCGAGCGACAGGAGCGGGTCGCCGAACTCCCGGACCTGGCACGCCGCCTGCTCGCGGCGCCGGACGACGCGACCGCCGGGGCGCAGCTGTCCGGCATCGTGCCGTCCTCCCGCGCCCGCGACGCGGCGGCCCGCGTACGGGCCGCCGCGGACCCCGCGCAAGCCCTGCACGACGAGGTCGCCGACGCCCCCACCACCCGGGACGTGGCCGCCGCGCTGCTCCCCGACGTCGCCGCCCTGCACCCCAAGACGGCCCTGTACCACCTGCACTACGACGAGCCCGCGGGCGCGAAGAGCAGCCAACTGGTGTACGCGGTCGAGCAACTGGGCCGGCTGCTGCCCGCGGACGCCGACCCGTCCCGCACCTACGTCGGCGTCTACGACGCGGACTCCCAGCCGGACCGCACCACCCTGCGCCATCTCGCCCATGCCACGGACCGGGCCCGCCGCGCGGGACAGCCCCTGCCCACCCTCGTCCAGCAGCTGCCGCTCCAGCTGCGCCGCCCGCACGCGGCCCGCGGCGGCCTCACCGACCTGACGCTGCGCGCCCACGCCGTGGCCGACCTGCGGCGGCGCATGGGCATCGAGGCGCACCGGCTGCGCACCAGGGTCCGGCTGCGCGCGCTGCGGCTGCCCGACGGGCTGCGCACGGTCCTCGACCCGGTCGTGTACGGCATCGGCGCGGGCCTGTTCGTCCGCCACGACAGGCTCGTGGCCATCGGCATGTACGAGGAGCCGGTCGACGACCTCCTCATCGGCTACAAGCTGTCGGCCGCCGGGGAGAGCGCCGTGGTGCTGCCGGTCCACAACCTCGTGGACCGCTACGCCCGGGTCGGCTCGCTCGCCAAGGCGTACAGCCTGGTCGCCCTGGGGAGCGTGGTGGGCTGCCTGCGGCTGCTGCGCGATCCGGCGCTGCGCGCCTTCGGGCGGCGCAACACGGTGACGCTCGTCAAAGAGGGCCTGGACACCGTGTGGTGGTTCCTCGGGCCGCCGTGCGTGATCGCCGCCGTCTTGGTGCTCGGCGTGCGGGGCGACCTCTCGACGCTCCTGGTGTGGGGCGTCGCGGCCGGCGCGTACCTGGTCCTGCACGCCCTGATCAGCATGGGCCACGCCACCCGCTTCCTCGCCGGCCACGAAGGCGCCCACGAACGGGCCGAGCCGCTGCGCGGCGGCGGGGCACCGGCCCTGCTGCTGCCCCTCATCCTCCTCCAACCGGTGCTGCACTGGCTCGGCCCCCTGCGCCTCGCCGTCGCCCGCGCCCTCGGTCCGCTCGCCCGGCGCCCGCTCGCCATGGGCAAGACGGAACGCTGACCCCGCCCTTGCCCACCGCCTCCCCCGTCCCGTCCACCCCGCCCATCCCGTACGACGCAAAGGACCTCCCCACCATGAACACCCCAGCCGACACCCCCGAGATCCACCTGTCGACCGTGGTGATGGCCCACCCTCGGCGCGCGGCCGCCGCCCGCGAGCTGTGCGCGCGCCACCCCGAGCTCGACGCCCGTCTGATCACCGATCCGGACCCGGAGGGCCCGCCCTCCGCCCTGCGCACGGCCCGCCTGGCCTGGCAGTCGGTCGCCCCCGGCGCCACCCACCACCTGGTCCTCCAGGACGACGCGATCCTCGCCCCCGACTTCGCCGCCCGGCTGCGGGACCTGATCGCCGCCCGGCCCGACGCCTCGCTGAGCCTGTTCACCGAGTGGGGCTCGCGCACCGCCAACGCCGTGCGCGTCGCCGCCCTGCGCGGCCACGACCTGGCCCCCGTCGTCGACGACTACCTGCCCTCGGTCGCCCTGGTGCTCCCCGCCCCCGTCGCCCTCGGCTTCGAGGAGTTCGCGGCCGCCAAGACCGCGCAGGGCGACACCGACGACGTCGCGCTCCTCAACCACCTCGCCGCCACCGGCACGGAGACCGTCGTGCCGGTCGCGAACCTCGTCGACCACGCCAACCCCGCCAGCCTCGTCGGCAACGACGTGATGGGGCCGCGCAGCGCCGCCTGCTTCCCCGCCTCGGCCCCCGCCGTACGGCCCGGCCCGCGGGAACTCGTCCGGCTGGACACCGTCCCGTACTTCTGCTGGTGGGAGCAGCTCGCCGTCGCCTACGTACGCGACGCCACCTCCCCCGACGGCTGGCGGCGCGTCCCGGCCGAGGACGCCCTCCTGGAGCGCGGCATCACCCGCGAGCACGTCGTCGGTGCGCTGCGCGAGGCGCTGGACGGCCTGCCGCACCGCGCCTTCGTGCACGACCGCGTCAGCGACGTGCTGCTCACGGAGATCTGGACGACCGCCTACGCCCTCGGCGTGGTGACCCGCGAGAGCGGCGCCGCGCCCGACCTCACCGCTCCCCTGGCCCGTACCGCACTCGCCACGCTCGCGCCCGGCGCGCTGCGCCGCGTCGTTCCCGCGGGCTGGCTCGCGGGCGTGGGCGAGCTGCTGGCGCCGCTGGTGGCCGACGGCGTGGCGCGCGGTGCGGAAGCGGGCACGGGCTCGTGAGTCCGCGGCCCCCGGCCATCCGTGTCGACCGGGTCACCAAGACCTTCCGCAGCTGGGACAGCGGAGAGGGCCGCTCGTGGAAGCGGCCCTTCAAGCGGCGGACGGCACGGCGCACGGCGGCGCTCAGCGAGGTCGGCATGACGGTCGAGACGGGTGAATTCGTCGGGCTGCTCGGCCAGAACGGTGCAGGCAAGTCCACGCTCATCAAGGTCATGACCGGTCTGCTGCTGCCGGAGTCGGGCACGGCACGCCTGTACGGCCTCGACCCCTACGCCGACCGCGAGCGCAACGCCCACGCCATGGGCGTCACCTTCGGCCAGCGCACCCAGCTGTGGTGGGACCTGCCCGCGTACGACTCCTTCACGATCCTGCGCAACATCTACGGGCTGTCCGAGGCGGACTTCCGCACCACGCTGACCGAACTGGACGACGTACTGGCCCTGTCGCCCTTCTGGGACACGCCCGTGCGCTTCCTCTCGCTCGGCCAGCGGGTGCGCTGCGACCTGGCGGCGGCGCTCCTGCACCGGCCGCCGCTGCTCTTCCTCGACGAGCCGACCATCGGCCTCGACGTCCTCGTCAAGGACCAAGTGCGCACGCTGCTCGGCGACTTGGCGCGTACCGGCGATCACACGGTCGTGCTCACCACCCACGACATGACGGAGGTCGAGGCGCTCTGCCGGCGCCTCGTCGTCATCGACGGGGGCCGCGTCGTCTTCGACGGCGAACGCGGCGAACTCGCGGCGGCCGCGCACCACCGGCGCACCGTCGTGGTCGAGTTCGAGACGCCGCCCGACGGGTTGCGCCTGCGCACGGCCGAGGTCGTGGCCGTCGACGGCGCGACCGCCCAGCTGCGCCCGCACCCCGGCACCGAGCAGCGCGAGGTGACCGACGAGCTGCTGTCCGCGCACGCCGTGCGCTCGGTGGTCTTCGACGGCGCGAAGGTCGAGGACGTCCTGCGCACCCTGTACGCGGGCCCGGAGACCGCCGCCGCGGCGGCCCCCGCCGGAGGCCCGGCATGACGGTTCACGCATCCGGTCCCGCGTCCCGGGGGAAGCCGCGCGCCCACCGTCTCGCGGCCCTGGTGCCGCGCACGGAGTGGGCGTACCGCCCGCGCATCGCGGCGACCGCGTTCATCATCGTCACCCAGGTCTTCCTCTACGTGCTGCTGTGGCGCGCCCTGTACGGAGAGGGCGGCGACACGGTCGCGGGCATGGACGTCACCCAGGCCGTGACGTACTCGGTCCTCGCCACCCTGATGGGCACCGGCCGCGTCATCATGGAGGGCGCGTCCCAGGAGACCGCGCAGAGCAAGATCCGGGACGGCTCGGTGGTGTTCTGGTTCACCCGCCCCGTCTCCGCCCGCCGCTACTGCGCCTGGCGTGGCCTCGGCGAGAGCCTCTACGCCACGGCGTGGCTGCTCACGGGTCTGGCCGTCGGCCTGGCGGCCGACCTGGTCGCCCCGCCGCCCTCGACGGCGGCGGCGGTGGTCGCCACACTCTCGTACGCGCTGGGCCAGGGCGTCTTCTACCACTTGGCGCTCCTGGTGGACCTGACGAGTTTCTGGACCATCACCAGCTTCGGCGTCAACCGTCTCGCGGCGTTCGCGCAGACGCTCCTGTCCGGCGCGCTGATCCCCCTGTGGTTCTTCCCCTCGTGGTTCACCGCCGTCTCCGCCCACCTGCCGTTCTCCGCGACCGTGCACGTGCCCGTCTCCCTCTACACAGGCCGCATCCCGGCCGCCGACGCCTGGCCCCACCTGCTCGAACAGGCCGCCTGGTGCCTCCTGTTGGCCGCCGTCGGCCGCCTCCTGTGGCGCCGCGCGGCGCGCCGCCTCCTCGTCCTGGGTGGTTGATCCGATGCCTGCGATGCCCTCTCCCTCCGTCCCCCGCACCGACGGACCGGACTCTTCCGTACGCCCGGTGGGCCGCCTTCGGCTCGCCGCGGTCATCCTGCGCGCCGGTCTCCGCAGCCAGCTGGCCAACCGCGCGGACTTCGCCATGGCCATCGCCAACGGAGTCACCTACCAGGTGACGGTGCTCCTGTTCGCCACGGTCATCTTCGGCCGCTTCCCCTCCCTCGCGGGCTGGGGCGTCGGCGAGGTCCTGCTCATCAGCAGCATCCGCATGCTGGGCCACGGCCTGTACATGCTCTTCTTCGGCAACCTCGGCCTGATCCCCCATCTCCTGCGGGACGGCCGCTTCGACGCCTTCCGCACCCGCCCCGCCCCCGTACTCCTCCAGGTCTTCACCTACGAGGCTCCGGTGAACGCCGTCGGCGACCTGGTCGTCGCCTGCGCCTCGCTCGGCGTGTGCCTGTCCCTCCTGGACGTCGAGTGGACCGCGGCCATGGTGGCGTTCCTGCTCACGGCCGTCGCCGGGGCCCTGGTGATCGAGCTGGGCCTGAACCTGCACATCGCGGCCCTGGTCCTGCGCTTCCGCGGCAGCGAGTCCCTGTTCTTCTGGCTGGACAGCGTCTCGGGCACCTTCGGCAACTACCCGCTGGGCCTGTTTCCCTGGCTCCTGCAAGGCGCTTTCACCTTCGCGGTCCCCATCGCCTTCGCGGGCTTCTACCCGGCGGCATGGCTGACGGGCCACGCCGACACGGCCCCCTTCTCCCCGGCCCTGGTCTTCGCCTTCCCCGCCGTGGCGGCCCTCCTGCTGTGGTCGGGCCTCGCGTGGTGGCGCAGGGGCGTCGCTTTCTACGCGCGCAACAACTGACCCGCGGCACGCCCACGTCGAGGCCTTCGACCCATCAAGTCGAGACCTTCGTCTCAGAACAGAGCAACAACGGCCTGCTGCAGCCGGTCGACCGCTTCGGCGATCACGGCCACTCCACCGACGCTCGCCCCGATGGCGGCCAGCAGCGAACCGAGCGTGAACCGGTCGGGACTCCCGCCCGCCAACTCTGCCCTGACCAGAGCCAGGGGCCGTCGCAGCTCGCCCGGCTCCGGCAGCTCGTCGGCGTGCCGTTCCAGGACCCGCACCAGATCGTCGAACCGGTCGAGCGCTTCCTGCGCGCGCACCGGCTGCCCGACGTTCACCGCCGCGTGGGCACCGTGTCCTACGGCTATGCCGTTGCCCTTGACATCTCCGACCTCGAAGTTCCCCGCGTTCATGGCTTTTCTCCCTACGTGGACCTCTGTTGACCGCCCTGGGCACCGGCGCCGTGGCCGACGGCCACACCCGTGCCGCTGACGTTCCCGACCCTCATGCTGTTGTCGTTGTTGACCGTGTTGTTGATCGTGGTCTGGTGTCTGGCGAACTCGCTCAAGTCGATGTCGTGTTCCTGGAGGAAGGCGCCGATGGACTTGAGCAGCCGCTCGTGCGTGACCTGGACGAACATCGTCGCGTCCTGTTGCAGGAAGTAGTGCCGCCACTCGTCACCGGCCGCCGCTTCCCGGAGGCTCGGCAGGGCGCCGTAGTCGAACCAGGCGCCCCGGCGGATGCCGTCGGACTGGCCGTCGCGTTTGGCGCGGGCGGCGCTGCGCCGGTGCAGCTGCGCCGCCGTGCGGAACGGTGAGAGGAGCAGGTCCGCCGGGGCGGGCAACGCCGTTGCGGCCAGTGCGCTGGAGACCGCACCGAGCCGCGAGTGGCGCGGCACCGCGTCGACCGTGCAGTAGGACCCCCGAAGAGGCAACAGGGCGAACGTCTCCCCCTCCAGGAAGAGCGAGCCGCGCACCCGGACGGCCCGGATGAACATGGTCACCACCAGCTGGCCGCTCCACGCCTGGGCCTCCACGCACACGTACGACCGGATGATCGTGTCCGGCCCGCCCGCCTTGTCGCGCACCACCTCCGCAGGAACCGCGGTCAAGGGAGGTGCCAGCCGGTCGGGCAGCAGCCGCCGCTCCCGTTGGACGTCGTAGCCGCTGACGAACAAACGCTCGTCCACGCGCAGCCCCGGCAGGTCCAGCTGTCTCAACGACTGCGTCAGCGCTTCGTGCAGGTCCCCGGAGGTGAAGGGGCGCGGCGTCCTGCGCCCGCCGCTGTCGTCCGGCGCGCCCTGGCCGACGTCGATGGCGAACGACCAGGTGTCGATGCGCTCTCCGCTGCCCACGAACGGCGAGTACTCGGAGAAGACCACGAGATTTCCGCTCGCGCGCTCCGCCACGGCCCTCAGGCGCTTCCGGGCATAAGCGCTCACGGGGTCCGGCGCGTCCGCCAGCCGGAACCGGCCGGCCGTCATGCTCCGTTCCACGACCTGGTAGTCGGTGATCCATCGCTCCGCGGCGATCACCAGCCACGCGGCGAGGAGCCCTACGACGGCGACCCACCACACCCTGCTCACGACCTCCGCCGGGTGGCGCCACGGCTGGAGGGTGGCTTCGAGGGCGACGGTCAGGAGCAGAAGACCCGTGAGCGCCGTGTCACGGAGCAGGCGTCGGCGGCGGATCGCCAGGGCCCACTTGGCGACGACGGCGAGGTCGACTCCGTAGGTGGGGCTCAGCGCGCGGTAGGGCTCGTCCACGATGCGGTCCATGGCCAGGTCGCAGAATTCGGGGTCCAGTTGGGTGGTGGCGCTCAGGTACCGGGTCGTCTCGGTGCGGACGGGGGCCACGCGCGGCGGCAGGGGGGCGGGGAGCACCGCCGTCTCCTGATATGTCGCCCGTACGGAGCCGAACCCGAGCGTGTCGCCGTGCGCGAGGAGCACCGGCGTCTGCGCGGCGGGCACGCTCCTGCCGTTCACCGTCGTGCCATTGCGGGAGCCGAGATCGACGATCCACACGCCGTCAGGACCGCAATGGAGCCCCGCGTGGCGTCGGCTGACATCGTGCACGTCCAGCACGATGTCGCCGGTGCGGCCGACGACCAGCCGGGACCCGGCGGCCAGCTCCCACGTGCCGATCTCGGACGACGGCAGCGTGACGACGAGTCTCGGTGCTTCTCCGGTCGTCACGCGCCGTGTGGGCACGTACCTCCTGCCGGTCCCGGTCATCGGCGTTCACCCCCGTCCGCGCGGGGCACTGTGCGGCGGACCGCACACGCTCGCACCACGCGGCAGGACCAGAATCCTCCTCGAACGCGTCGGCAGCAATCGCCGGTGCGGCGTACGTACTCCGTCCTGACCGGGATCTCACGCGGATGAACGCCCCGCCCGTATCTTCCGTACTCCCCGGTACCACCGGCGACACGGAGCACCACGGGAGGCACCTTGCGGCGCGTCAACGGCACGGCTCTGATCATCGCGGCACTCGTCGCCACGCTGGGGGCCATCGCGTTCCCGGTGTGGTCCTACGCCGACCGGTCGAGCACCGGGCCCGCCAATCTGGCCGCCGGGTCCGTGGCCACCCAGTGGGGGCCGCTCTCCGCGGCCGACCGGGATCTGCTCGTGAAGGTGCGGCTCGCCGGGCTGTGGGAGATACCCGCGGGGCAGCAGGCCGTCGAGCGGGCGCCGACCGAGGCCATCAAGGAGGCGGGCGACCACCTCATCGTCGGGCACACCGACCTCGACAGGCGCACCCGCAGCGTGGCCGCGCAGCTCGGCGTCGAGCTGCCCAACCAGCCGACCGAGCAGCAGCAGGGGTGGCTGGACGAACTGTCGGCGGCGAGCGGCGAGACGTACCAGCGGAAGTTCGCGAACCTGCTGCGCGTCTCGCACGGGAAGGTCTTCAGTGTGATCGCGCAGGTGCGCGACAGCACGCGCAACACCCTGATCCGGCAGCTCGCCACGGACTCCAACCAGACGGTCCTCGACCACATCACGATGCTGGAGGCCACCGGGCTCGTCGACTTCGACGACATCGCGAACGGCGCCGCGTCGACCGCGACCGCCAGCCCCACAGGCCCGCCCAAGCCCTCCGGAGCCGCTCCCCCCGAGCCCGCGCCCGCCGGGCCGAGCGGTGACGTCTCCACCACGTCGAGGCCCTCGCCGGGGCCGCCCGGGGAGATCAACACCGGTCGGCCGGAACCTCAAATGTAGCTCTGAACGTCTCCCCCCGAGGGTTCGATCCACACGGCCGGGGCCATGGTCCTGGCAACGGGGGACGAAGGGGGAGCGGACATGGAGCAGCTGAGCGGTCGGCTGGGGACGGGGATCGGCTGGCGGCCCGAGATCGCGGGCGCCGTGGAGGACATGCCCGGCATCGACTGGGTCGAGGTCGTGGCGGAGAACGTGTGTCCCGGGCATCTGCCCGACTCGCTGCTGCGGCTGCGCGAGCGGGGGGTGACCGTCGTGCCGCACGGCGTCTCGCTGGGACTCGGCGGCGCGGACCGTCCCGACGAGGGGCGCCTCGCCGCGCTGGCCGAGCGGGCCGAGGCGCTCGGGGCGCCGCTGGTCACCGAGCACATCGCGTACGTACGGGCGGGGGGTGCCCTCACCGCGACGCAGCCACTGGAAGCGGGGCATCTGCTGCCGGTGCCCCGCACCCGTGACGCGCTGGACGTCCTCTGCGAGAACGTGCGGATCGCGCAGGACGCGCTGCCCGTGCCGCTCGCCGTGGAGAACATCGCGGCGCTGGTCGCGTGGCCGGGCGAGGAGATGACGGAGGGGCAGTTCCTGTACGAGCTGGTCGAGCGCACGGGCGTCCGGCTGCTCATCGACGTCGCCAACCTCCACACCAACCACGTCAACCGCGGCGAGGACCCGGCCGAGGCGCTGGACGAACTGCCGGTCGAGGCCATCGCGTACGTCCATGTGGCGGGCGGCTTCGAGCGGGACGGCGTGTGGCACGACAGCCACGCGCACCCCGTGCCCGAGCCCGTGCTGGCGATCCTCGCCGACCTCGCGTCGCGCGTGTCCCCGCCCGGGGTCCTGCTGGAGCGCGACGAGAACTTTCCCGAACCGGCCGATCTCGAACGGGAGTTGGACGCCATTCGGGCGACGCTGAAGACGTCGGGTGATGTGGTGGCGGACGTCCGCCGCGAGCGTCGTGACGTTGCCGTCGCCTCCGATGCCGCCCGTCAGCGCACGGCCGTCGCACAGGCCGCGCTCCTCTCCGCGCTCGTCGCGGGCACCCCGGCGCCCGAGGGCTTCGACCACGCGCGCCTGAAGGTGCAGAGTCACGCCCTGGCCGCCAAGCGGGCCGACGTCGTCGCGAAGGTCGCGCCGGAGCTGCCGGAGATCCTCGGTGCCGGGTACCGCGGCGAGTTCCTCGCGTACGCGCGGACGCGGCCCATGGCCGGCGGCTACCGGCACGACGCGCTGACCTTCGCCGAGCACCTGATGATCGCGGGACGCCCGGCGGACGCGGACGCCCGGCGGCGGTTGCGCGACTGGTGGCTGGAGCGTTCGGGTCCCGCCCCGCTGTCGCGGCGGCCCGCGGCGCGACTGCTGCACGCCACCCGCCGGGTCCTGCTGAGGCGGTGACGCCATGACCCTCGTGGCGATGGCGTACACGGTCGTGGTCTCGCTCGCCTCCGCCGAGCTGATCCGGGGCGTGGCGGCGGCCCGCCGCACGGGATCCCCGTACCGGGGCAGACAGCCGCTCGACGCCGGGCACGGGGTCCATGTCCGCGGGACGCTGGAGGCCGCCTTCCTGGCCGGCGGTCCCGCCCGCGTCGCGGACACGCTGATCGCGGGGCTGCACGAGGACGGCCGGCTGGTCGTCGCGGGCCCCGGCGTCGTCGGGATCACCCGCCCGGTCGCCAGGGACGCCGCGGAGCAGGCGGTCATCGACGCCCACACCGCGGCGCCGAGCGGCGCGCTGCACGGGCTGCGGATCGCCGTGATGCGCAGCCTTCCGGTGCAGGAGACGGGCGAGGCGCTCGCGCGGCGGGGGCTCCTGGTGCGGCCGGGCCGACAGCGGAAGTGGCGCGTCCGGGCCGGTACGCAGATCGCCCTGACCTTCTTCGGGTTCGTTGCGTGCGCCATCGCGGCCCTGCTGCTGTCCGCGGGTGACATCACGCTGCCGGGCGGTTCGCAGTCGCCGCTCATGGACATCCTCGTCCTGCTGCCCGGCGCGGTGTTCGGCATCGTGAGCGGCGCGGTCTGCCTCGCGGTCACCTCGAAGCAGCTGACGGTCGCGGGACGGTACGCGCTGCGGCAGTACGTCGCCTCGTCGCGCCATCTGCCGGGCGCCGCGCACCAGGTGGCGACGCGCGGCCTCTCGCGGGCCCACCCGGACATCCGGTCCCAGCTGATCGCGGCGGCCCGGACGCGGGTCCCGGCCACGGATCCAGCCGACCCCGGCCCGGCCGGGCACCACAACGCGGCCGCGTGGAACTCGGGGGGCGGCGGCGGTGGCACTCCGGTCTGGTGCGGGACGGACGCGGGGGACCAGGACGGCTTCGCCTGCTCGGGCAGTGGCGGGCCCTCGTGCTCGGGCGGCGGCTCGTCGTGCGGCGGAGGCGGCGGGTCCTCCTGCGGCGGGGGCGGCGGCGGAGGCTCGTCCTGCGGGGGCGGGTCGTCCTGAGGCGGGCCGTCCCCGGCTCCCTGCCCCCTTCCGGGGGCGCACGCCGCGCTCATCAACTCATGGGCCCGGTACGGCAGGTGACGTACTCCCGGCCGTATCGGACCGCGCACCTGCCCCGGCGCACTAACGTGCGGTGCCGCACCAGGAGGCACCATGCGATTACGAACCATCAACGGCACCGGCCTCATCATCGCGGGACTCGTCGCGACCCTGGCCGCCCTGCTCTTCCCCCTCTGGTCCTACGAGGACCGCTCGGGCACCCCGCTCGACCTGCTCGACGCCGACACCGTGTCCACCGACTTCGGGCCGCTCTCCGCCCTGGACCGGGACTTCATCACCAAGGTCCGCCTCGCGGGCCTGTGGGAGCTGCCCGCCGGGCAGCAGGCCGAGGAGCGCGGCACCACCAAGGCCGTGCGGACCGCGGGCAAGCACCTCGTGGAGGGGCACACGTTCCTCGACGCGCGCGTACGCGAGGTCGCCACGCGGCTGGGCCTCGAACTGCCCAGCCAGCCGAACCCCCAACAGCGCGGCTGGCTCGCCGAGTTGAGCGGCGCCCGCGGCGAGACGTACAACGAGGAGTTCGCGAACATCCTGCGCCGCGCGCACGGCAAGGTGTTCTCCGTCGTCGCCGACGTCCGCGCGAACACCCGCAACTCGCTCGTGCGCGACCTGGCGGACGACGCGAACACGACCGTCCTCGACCACATCACGGTCCTGGAGGACACCGGCCTCGTCGACTTCGAAGGACTCGCCCGGGACGCGGCGACCACCGGACCCGGCGCCCCCGCGACCCGCTCACCGGCCCCGCCGGGCCCCACGGACGCCCCGGGATCGGCCACCCCGGTCACCCCCTCGCCGACGTTCCCGCTGCCGCCCGCGGCGTCCCGGCCCAGGCCCGGCACCAACTGACCCAGGCCCGGGACCAACCGACCGGGGAAAACGGAACGTTACCCACCCGTCACCCCGTGTCCACATACTGGAAATGGCGTGGCGCACCGCGGCGCCTTCGCATAGAAAATCGCCATGTTCTGGGTCCCTCTGCTCCTCCTCGCCTGCGCCGCGGCCGGTCTGTCCTGTGGCCGGCTCTGTCTCGCCACGAGCCGTGCCGCCGCCCAGGAGCGGTCCGCGGGCCACGGGCGCGAACTCACCCTGTACGAGACGGCGTTCCTCTCCGGAGGCCCCTCCCGCGTCGCCGACGTGACGCTCGTCGCCATGGCCAGGGCGCGCCGGCTGCTGATCGCGCACACCGGCTGGGCGACGGTCGTCGACCCGGTGGGCCGCGACGACATGGAGCGTTCGGTGCTCGGCGCGATCGGCCCCGCCGGACAGTCGCCCATAGCGCCGATACGGCTGGGCGCCGCGGCCGCCGATCCGGTGCGGGCGCTCGCGGACCGGCTCGTCGCGGCGGGGCTCGCGGTCCCCGACGGTCTCGGCGCGGGGGTCGCGGCCGCGGTGCGGCAGGTGCGGGCCGCGACGGGCGTGGTGCTCGCCCTCGGCACCGTGGCGGTGCTGATGCCGGCTCAGGGGCCTGCGGCGCCCGGTCAGGTGCCGATCGCGGTCTGGTTCTCGCTGCCGCTGCTGCTCTGCACGGCGTGCCTGCTCATCGCCCGCGTCGAGGTGCATCCGTACACCCGGTGGGCGTCCCCGGCGGGCCAGCGGCTCCTCGGGGCGTTGCCGACGGGCGGCGAGGGGCTCACGGCCGTCGCCGTGCTCGGGGTCCGCGCCACGGGGGACCCGGAGCTGCGGGCGGCGTTCTCCCACCGGCCGCGCAGGTGAGCGGCCCGAGTCCAACAGGGGGCATTGCACCGACACCCGCCGACCGGTGCTTTACATAGCCAAATACCACAAGATAGACAAGCGCGATGAGAGCAGCCGCCGCCCGGTACGGAACCGCCGGGTCCCTGGTCCTGACCGCCCTCGTCGCCGCCCCCGCGGGAAGCGCGACCGGCACCCCTCCCTCCCCCGAGGAACACGGCGTCGTCGTCGCCGCCCAGCGCGCCGAGGCCGCCGGGATCCGCTGGGGCACCTGCGCGAAGGCCGAGGGCCTCCCCCCGTCCGTCCGGTGCGGCACCGTCACCGTGCCGCTCGACTACGCCCACCCCGACGGCAAGCGGATCAAACTGACCGTCAGCCGCACGAAGGCCACGAAGAAGCGCGCGGGCAAGGCGGTCGCACGCCAGGGCTCGCTGGTCTACAACCCGGGCGGCCCCGGCGCGTCCGGCACGTACTTCCCGCTGGTGGGCGTGATGCCCGAGTGGAAGCGCATCGCGGCCGCGTACGACCTGGTCGGGTACGCCCCGCGCGGCGTCGGCCGGTCCGCGCCGCTCTCCTGCCAGGACCCGAAGGACTTCTCGCACGCGCCGTCCCAGGCGCCCACGCACCCCGACCACGCGTACAAGAAGGAACGGATCGCGCGCGCCAAGGCGTACGCGCGCGGGTGCGTGAAACGCAACCCCGGCGTACGCCACTTCACGTCGCTGAACAACGCGCGCGACCTGGACGTGCTGCGCGCGGCGCTCGGCGAGAAGAAGCTGACGTTCATGGGGGCGTCGTACGGCACGTACTTCGGGGCGGTCTACGCGACGCTGTACCCGTCGCACGTGCGCCGCATGGTCTTCGACTCGGCGGTCAACCCCCACCCCGAGCAGATCTGGTACCGCAACAACCTCGACCAGTCGCTGGCGTTCGAGCGCCGGTGGGCGGACTTCCGCACCTGGGTGGCCAAGCACGACAAGACGTACCACCTGGGCAGGACACCCGACGCCGTCCTGCGCAGCTACGAGAAGGTGGACGCCGCCCTGGCCCGCAAGCCCGCCGGCGGCAAGGTCGGGCCCGGCCAGCTGCAGTCCGCGTTCCTCCAGGCCGGGTACTACGACGACTACTGGCCGACGCGTGCGGCGGCACTCTCCGCCTACCTGAAGGGCGACCCGAAGCCGCTCATCGAGCAGGCCGCGCCCGAGCCGCGCGCGGCCGCCGAGAGCGAGAACGGCAACGCGGTGTACACGGCCGTCGAGTGCAACGACGCGCCCTGGCCCACGGACTTCGCCACCTGGGACCGCGACAACTCGGAGCTCGCGCGCGTGGCGCCCTTCGAGACCTGGGACAACGCGTGGATGAACCTGCCGTGCGCCTACTGGAAGGCGCCCCGGCAGCAGCCCGTCGACGTGGGCACGCACGAGGGGGCGCTGCCCCCGACGCTGATCCTCGCCGCCGAACGCGACGCGGCGACGCCCTACCAGGGCGCTCAGGAGCTGAACCGGAGGCTGGCCGGGTCCGTCCTGGTCACCGAGCGGGAGGCGGGCACGCACGGCATCGGGGGCGGCCCCAACAAGTGCGTGAACGCCCACCTGGACGCCTACCTCCTGAAGGGCGAGCTCCCCGTGCGGCGCGCGGCGTCGTGCGCACCGCGCAAGGAGCCCAGGCCCTCGACCGAGGTACGGGCGGCGCTCCCCAGGGAGCGCTAGCCGTTCACAGCGCGCCGAGGCGCTCCAGCGGGAACGGCGGCTGGGCCAGCGGACGCACCGCGAGCCGGGTCAGCGGCAGCGCGTTGTCGTCACCGGCCGTCCGGTTGGCGTGCAGGACACCGCAGTGCGTGCAGCGGTGGACGAGGACCCACTCGCCGTCTCCGCGGACGGAGATGGCGAGGGGTTCCATCCGGGCTCCGCAGTCGGCGTCCCGGTCGCCAGGGGTGTCGTCGAGGTGACGGCTCCACAGGCAATTGGGGCAGTGATTGCGGTGATCGGTGCCCGGGGCGGTCATCGATACGTCGAGACCGCACTGCAGGCACCGGAAGGACTGGGCGCGCGCTTCAGTGCGGGCCCGCCGAGAGGTGTTGCGGGACATGGTGAGGATGACTCCTGAGCGTTGCGGAAGGGGATGACTCCGAGCTGTTCCGCAGGGCCCTGGGCATACACTCACCGTCTCTCTGTCCTTGGCTTCGACCTCTCGATGAAACCCGCACCGGACAGGCGCGGCAACCGAATTAACTAGGCGAGACCGGCCACGAGCTCGGCCACGGACTTGCGGCGGCCGGTGTAGAACGGCACCTCTTCGCGTACGTGCATGCGGGCCTCGGAGGCGCGCAGGTGACGCATGAGGTCGACGATGCGGTACAGCTCGTCGGCCTCGAAGGCGAGGAGCCACTCGTAGTCGCCGAGGGAGAACGAGGCGACCGTGTTGGCGCGCACGTCGGGGTAGCCGCGGGCCATCTTGCCGTGGTCGGCGAGCATGCGGCGGCGGTCCTCGTCGGGCAGCAGGTACCAGTCGTAGGAGCGCACGAAGGGGTAGACGCTGATGTAGTTGCGCGGCGTCTCGTCGGCGAGGAACGCCGGGATGTGCGACTTGTTGAACTCGGCGGGGCGGTGCAGCGCCATGTTCGACCAGACCGGCTCCAGGGCGCGGCCGAGCTTGGTGCGGCGGAAGAGGTTGTAGGCCTCCTGGAGCTCGTCGGCGGTCTCGGCGTGCCACCAGATCATGACGTCGGCGTCGGCGCGCAGACCGGAGACGTCGTAGGTGCCGCGGACGGTGACGTCCTTGGCGGCGAGCTGGTCGAACAGGTCCTGGACCTCTTCGGCGTAGCCCGCGCGCTGCTCGGGCAGCACGTCGCGCAGCTTGAAGACGGACCACAGGGTGTAGCGGATGACCTCGTTGAGGTCCTTGGCCTTCTTGCCCGCGTTGGGCGTCTTGGCGGGGGCGTCGTCACTCATGACCCTATTCTCCTCCGCCGCCGTGCAGACTCTGCACCGGGTTGCGGGTGAGCTCCTCCACACCGGCCGTGTCGCCGTCGAGCTGGTCCACGGCGGCATGGGCGCTCGCGATGCAGGCGGGGACGCCCACGCCGTCGTACGCCGCCCCGCACACGGCGAGTCCCGGCAGCTTGCTCACGTGCTCGCGGATGCGGGCCACGCGCGCGTGGTGCCCGACGGGGTACTGCGGCAGGCCGTCGTGCCAGCGCGTGACACGGGTGGCGACGGGCTCGGCGTCCAGGCCGGTGGCGGCGCGCAGGTCGCGCCGGGAGAGCTCGATGAGCTCGGCGTCGTCGCGCCGCAGGATCTCCGTCTCGCCGTACCGCCCCACGGACGTCCGCAGCACCATCAGGTCGGGGTCCTCGTCCGCGATCCAGCCCCACTTGCGGGACGCGAAGGTGGACGCCTTGATGGTGTGCCCGTCGACCGGCGGCACAAGGAAACCGCTCCCTTCGGGGAGGTCGGTTTCGCCGCGGCGGTACACGAGGGTCATCAGCGCCATGGAGGCGTACTCGACCGTGGCGAGCTCGGCCGCGGCGGCGGGGGCCTCGACGCCGAGGAGCGCGGCGGCGGAGTGCGCGGGCACGGCGACGACCACGGCGTCCGCGTCGACGACCTGGTCCTCGGTGCCGACCTGCCAGCCCGTGGGGGTGCGCCGCAGCTCGGTGACCGGCGTCCCCGTGCGGATCTCGCCGCCCCGTGCGCGCACCGCGTCGGCGACGGCGAGCGGCAGTTGTCCGACGCCTCCCTCGATGCCCATGAAGACGGGCCCGGTCTGCTGATTCTTCGCCGCGCGCGCCTGGATGGCGCGGACTCCCTCGGTGAGGGAGGTGTGGGTGCGGGCGGCCTCGAAGAGCTGCGGGACGGCCGAGCGCATCGAGATGCGGTACGCGTCGCCCGCGTAGACCCCGCCGAGCAGGGGCTCCACGAGCCGGTCGACGACTTCCCTGCCGAGGCGCGCGGCGACGTACTCACCGACCGCGACGTCGTCGCCGACTTCGGTGGGCGGCAGTTCGCCGTCCCGCGCGATGCGGTGCAGGCCCTCTTCGGAGAGGACTCCCGCGAGGGCGGACGCGTCGCCGGGCACGCCCATGACGTGGCCCTTGGGCATGGGGCGCAGCGCGCCGCGGGTCCAGATCGACGCGGTGGCGGTGGCGGGCGGCTGGAGCCGGTCGGCGAGGCCCACCTCGCGGGCGAGGGCGACGGCTTCGGGGCGGCGGGCGAGCAGCGACTCGGCGCCGAGGTCGACGCGGGCCCCGGCGATCTCACCGGCGTGGAGCTTGCCGCCGAGCCGCTCGGAGGCCTCCAGAACGGTCACCCGGCGGCCGGGGTCGGCCGTGAGCAGCCGGTGCGCGGCGGCCAGTCCGGCGATCCCGCCTCCGATGACGACGACGTGACCGTTACCCGTACCTGTGTCCGTTGCGCGCATGTCCCCACTCTCTCAGACCGCCCGGACGGGCGAGTCCCGACCGTGACCGCACCGGAACCGCGCGGCAACCATCGTTTCGCCCCTCTCCCGCGTCGTAGGAGCATCAGTCACCGTTCCTCGGGGGGTACGCCGATGCGCGCGTCCAGCAAGTCAGGAAAGTCCAGCAGCACGCCCACGCGCCACCGCACGTTCCAGGTCTTCGCCGGCCTCCTGCTGGCGGTCATGCTCGCGCTCACGGGCTGCACGAGCCCCGGGGACGGTGACGACTCCGCCGCGGGCGGCAGCGACAAGGCCGCGGGGCTCCAGGCCGAGGACAACGGGAAGGGCGCCTCGGGCAGCAGGGCCGACGGGCCCGGTGACACCGACAGCGCCTCGGGAAAGCGCAAACAGCCCGATCTCGACGGCACGCACATCATCCGCACCGCGAAGCTCACCGTCCGCGTCGAGGACGTGCCCGGGGCGCTCGACGAGGCCCGGCGGGCGGCCGAGGACGCCGGGGGCATCGTGGGGAACGAGAACACCTCGCGCGACAGCGAGGGACGCGAGCGCTCCCGCGTCGTGCTGCGCGTGCCGCAGGACAAGTACGAGGACGTCCTCACCGCCCTCGAAGGCACCGGCAGGCTCATCGACAAGGACGCGAAGGCCCAGGACGTCACCGACCAGGTCGTCGACGTGGAGAGCCGCGTCAAGTCGCAGCGGGCGAGTGTCGCGCGCGTGCGCGAGCTGATGGACAAGGCGACCAAACTCAGCGATGTGGTCGCCCTGGAAGGGGAGTTGAGCACCCGCCAGTCCGACCTGGAGGCGCTGCTCGCCCAGCGGGAGTCGCTGAAGGACCGGACGAGCCTGGCGACGATCACCCTCTCGCTCACCGAGAACGGGGCGACGGCGGACGCGGAGGACGACGATCCGTCGTTCGGGGACGCGCTCGGCGGCGGCTGGGACGCGTTCGTGGCCGCGCTGCGCTGGGTCGCGATCGTCCTCGCCGCGGTGCTGCCGTTCGCGGCGGTCGTCGCGCTGCTCGCGCTGCTGTGGCTGCGCGTCGTACGTCCCCGGTGGCCGCGCCGTGCGGCGGGCGGCGGAGAGGGCGAGGAGTGAGCCCGCGGCGCCCCGCGCCGTAGCGTGGGCCCATGAGCGGCACGAGCGGTACACGAGAGCGGTTGGTGATCATCGGGGGCGACGCGGCGGGCATGTCCGCCGCGTCGCAGGCGCGCAGGCTCAAGGGCCCCGACGAACTGGAGATCGTCGCGTTCGAGCGCGGCCACTTCACTTCGTACTCCGCCTGCGGCATCCCCTACTGGGTGGGCGGCGACGTCGGCAAGCGGGACGACCTGATCGCGCGGACGCCCGAGCAGCACCGCGAGCGGGCGATCGATCTGCGGATGCGCACGGAGGTGGTGCGGATCGACGTCCCGGGCCGCCGCGTCCTGGCCAGGGACCTGACGGCGGGCGAGGAGGCGGGCGAGGGCGCGGAGTACTGGACGGCGTACGACAAGCTCGTCATCGCGACCGGCGCGCGCCCCCTGCGCCCGGCGCTCCCCGGCATCGACGCACCCAACGTGCACGGCGTGCAGACCCTGGACGACGGCCAGGCCCTGATCGACACGCTGGCCGGGACGCCGGGCCGGCGCGCCGTGGTCATCGGCGCGGGCTACATCGGCGTCGAGATGGCGGAGGCGCTCGTCAACCGGGGTTACGAGGTGACGGTCGTCAACCGCGGCACGGAGCCCATGTCGACGCTCGACCCGGACATGGGCTGTCTCGTGCACGACGCGATGACGGGCATGGGCATCGAGATGGTGAACGGCGCCGAGGTCACCGCGATCCCGACCGACGAGGACGGGCGGGCCAGGGCGGTGGCGACGGAGGACGCCGAGTACCCGGCGGACGTGGTGGTGCTCGGCATCGGCGTCCGTCCCGAGACGACGCTCGCCCGCGAGGCTGGCCTGCCGCTCGGCGCGTACGGCGGACTCCTCACCGACCTGGCGATGCGGGTGCGCGGGCATGACGACATCTGGGCGGGCGGGGACTGCGTGGAGGTCCTCGACCTGGTGTCGGGGCGCGAGCGGCACATCGCGCTCGGCACGCACGCCAACAAGCACGGGCAGGTCATCGGCTCCAACGCGGGCGGGGGCTACGCCACGTTCCCCGGCGTCGTCGGCACGGCCGTCAGCAAGGTCTGCGACCTGGAGATCGCCCGCACCGGCCTGCGCGAACGGGACGCGCTCGCCGCCGGTTTCCGGTTCGTGACGGTGACGATCGAGTCGACGAGCCGGGCCGGCTACTACCCGGGGGCCGCGCCGATGAAGGTGAAGATGATCGCCGAGCGGCGCACGGGGCGGCTCCTCGGCGTCCAGATCGTGGGCCGCGAGGGCGCGGGCAAGCGGGTCGACGTGGCGGCCGTCGCGCTGACGGCGCAGATGACGGTGGAACAGATGACGGCACTCGACCTGGGGTACGCGCCGCCGTTCTCACCGGTGTGGGACCCGGTCCTGGTGGCGGCGCGCAAGGCGGTGGCGGCGGTCCGCTCGGAAGGCTAGGGCCACGGAAAAGGTCCCTGCCCGATCGGGCAGGGACCTTTTTCGGACATCTTTCAGACGTTCGCTGTTCGGACGTCCGCCGTTCAGACGGCCGTCCGCGTGTGGACGTACTCCACGAGGCGGGTCAGCGCCTCGGGGTCCGTGGTGGGCAGGACGCCGTGCCCGAGGTTGAAGATGTGCCCCTCCAGGCCGCTCGCGGCGGCGAGGACCTCGTCCGTCTTCCGCTCGACGGCCTCACGCGTGGAGAAGAGGACGGCCGGGTCCAGGTTGCCCTGGATCGCCTTGCCGGGCCCGACGCGTCGCGCGGCCTCGTCCAGCGGCACCCGCCAGTCCGCGCCCACGACATCGGCACCCGCCTCGCCCATGAGGCCGAGGAGCTCGCCGGTGCCGACGCCGAAGTGGATGCGCGGCACACCGTACGAGGCGACGGCGTCGAAGACCTTCGCCGACGCGGGCATCACCGAGCGGCGGTAGTCGGCGGGCGCCAGGGCGCCCACCCACGAGTCGAAGAGCTGCACGGCGCTCGCGCCCGCCTCGATCTGCACCTTCAGGAAGGCGGCGGTGATCTCCGCGAGACGGTCGAGCAGGTCGGCCCAGAGCTGCGGGTCGCCGTACATCAGCGCCTTGGTGTGCTCGTGGTTGCGGCTCGGACCGCCCTCCACGAGGTAGCTCGCGAGGGTGAAAGGCGCGCCGGCGAAGCCGATGAGCGGCGTCGAGCCGAGCTCGGCCGTCAGCATCCCCATCGCCTCGGTCACGTAGTGGACGTCGTCGGGCGTGAGGTCCCGCAGCTGCGCGAGGTCGGCGCGCGAACGGATCGGCTTCTCGACGACGGGGCCGACGCCCGGCTTGATGTCGAGGTCGATGCCGATGGCCTTGAGCGGGACGACGATGTCGCTGAAGTAGATCGCGGCGTCGACGTTGTGGCGGCGCACGGGCTGCAGCGTGATCTCGGTGACGAGGTCGGGGCGCATGCAGGACTCCAGCATGGCCGTGCCCTCGCGGACCTTGCGGTACTCGGGAAGTGAGCGCCCCGCCTGCCGCATGAACCAGACCGGCGTGTGCGGCACTGCCTCGCGCCTGCACGCCTTCATGAAGGGGGAGTCGTACGTCGCTGTGTTCTGCCGGCCCTCGGGGCCACGGCTGTCATTGGCACTCACGCGGAAAGTCTCGCACGTTGACCGGGAACCTCCTCACGGGTGTCTCTCCCTGCGCGAAGGCGCAGTTCCCCTTAACCTTCCCCGCATGGCTGCGGCTCAGGGACAACGGTCGGACGGCGCTGGCGAGATGGACGGTTCGGAGGGGAAGGTGGCGGATTCGGCTCCGTTGCCCTTCCGCGCGGCGGTCGACGCGCTGCGGGGGGCACGGCTGCGGCCGGAGATCGAGATCGATCCGACGCGGCCGCCGCAACGGCTCGCGCCCCACGCGTACGCGTTGGAGGCGGCGGTCGTGGAGGGCGAGGAGGACCTGGCCGACGGGCGGCTCGTCCTGCTCCACGATCCGGCGGGGCACGACGCGTGGCAGGGCACTTTCCGGCTCGTCACGCTCGTGAGAGCGGAACTCGAACCGGAGATGGCGGCGGATCCGCTGCTGCCGGAGGTCTGCTGGTCGTGGCTGACCGGTGCGCTCGGCGCGCGGGGGCTCGCGGCGGGCGAGGCGAGCGGCACGGTGACGCGCGCCGGTTCGCACTACTTCGGCGGGCTCTCGGAGCGCCCGCCCGCCTCGCAGATCGAGATCCGGGCGTCGTGGACGCCGCGGGAGGGCGGCGGCGGGGTGCCGGACACGGGGGCGCATCTGGCGGCGTGGTGCGATCTGCTCTGCCAGGTCGCGGGGCTGCCGCCCGTGGGGCCCGGCGGGCCCGGCGGGGCGGGGGCTCCCGGCGGGTGGGGCGACGCGTCCGTGGTGTCGCTGCCGCAACGACGGGGACCGCTGTCCCCTTGATGCCCCCCTGATCTCCTCCTGATGTCCTGCTGATGTCCTCCTGACGACGGACGAATACTCGGATCATTCGCCCCCCGCGGTTCACGCCGCGGGGTTTGTCTTGTCGCGGGGTTTACCCGGTCTCGGGTTTGCCTCATAGAGGGTCACTCGAACGTGGGCGTGTTCGGTTTGATCTTCGGATGATCGAGCGCATGTCCGAATTGCCCGAATTATTGCTCACCAAATCGTGATCATTTCCTAAAGGCGACAGGGATTGGTGCCGAAGAGGTTTGTGACCTTGAAAGCACGGTTCGTCCCGGCTTCATCCCCGAGCCGGCCCCTCCCGTCCCCCCACCCAGGAGGCCTGGTGTCCGTTCTCCTCGAGCAGCCCGCAAGCCTGGTCGCCTACCGCCCGAACAAGCCGACCGCCATGGTCGTCGTGGCCGACCCCCGCGTCCGTTCCACCGTCACCCGCCACCTGTGGGCCCTCGGTGTACGCGACGTCATCGAGGCCTCGTCCATCGCGGAGGCTCGTCCCCGCATCGGCAACCCCCGGGACATCTGCGTCGCTGATGTCCACCTCCCCGACGGCTCCGGCCTGACGCTCCTCTCCGAAACCCGTGCCGCGGGCTGGCCCAACGGCCTCGCCCTCTCCGCCGCCGACGACATCGGTGCCGTGCGCAACGCCCTCGCGGGCGGCGTCAAGGGCTACGTCGTCACCGGCACCCGTACGAACGTCGGACTCCCCACCCGCCCCGGCGCGGCCCCCATCGGTTCGGCCGCCGCCCGCATGCACCGTCGCCCTCCGGGCACCCCGAGCCACCCCGGCGGCTACCGAGAGCTCTCGGGCCGTGAGGTCGAGGTGCTGCGCCTGGTCGCGGAGGGCCAGTCCAATAAGGCCATCGGCGTCTCGATGGGCCTGTCCGCCCTGACCGTGAAGAGCCACCTCGCCCGGATCGCGCGCAAGCTCGGCACGGGTGACCGGGCCGGGATGGTGGCGGTCGCACTGCGCACCGGCATCATCCACTGACTGATTTACACCCCCCGAGCGCCCGTCGACGGAACGTTCCGTCGACGGGCGCTGTCCATACACAGATACCCTTGACAGGTGACCGACGCCCAAGAGACCGCAGCAGACAGCTCACTGCGAACCACCGGAGGCGCTCCTCCGGACGACGTCGAAACGGCGCCGATCCCCTTGCTGGAGCCCCGCGACGGCATTCCTGCGGTGATCGCCGACGAGGAGTCGCTCGCGGCGACCGTCGCGGCCTTCGCCGCGGGCACGGGTCCCGTCGCCGTGGACGCCGAGCGCGCGTCCGGCTACCGGTACGGGCAGCGGGCCTATCTCGTCCAGCTCCGCCGCGAGGGCGCCGGCACCGCGCTCGTCGACCCCGTCGCCTGCCCCGACCTCTCCGGGCTCGGCGAGGCCATCGGCGACGCGGAGTGGGTCCTGCACGCGGCGACGCAGGATCTTCCCTGCCTCCGCGAAATAGGCATGGTGCCGTCCCGGATCTTCGACACGGAGCTCGCGGGGCGCCTCGCCGGGTTCCCGCGCGTGGGACTCGGCGCGATGGTCGAGAGCGTGCTCGGCTACGTCCTGGAGAAGGGGCACTCCGCGGTCGACTGGTCGACCCGGCCGCTCCCCGAGCCCTGGTTGCGGTACGCCGCGCTGGACGTCGAGCTCCTCGTCGACCTGCGCGACGCGCTGGAGAAGGAGCTCGACCGGCAGGGCAAGCTGGAGTGGGCCCGCGAGGAGTTCGACGCGATCGCGTCGGCGCCGCCCGCGCCGCCCCGCAAGGACCCCTGGCGTCGCACGTCCGGCATGCACAAGGTGCGCCGACGCCGTCAGATGGCGGTCGTACGAGAGCTCTGGAACGCCCGCGACAAGGTGGCCCAGCGGCGTGACGTGTCCCCCGGCAAGGTGCTCAGCGACGGTGCGATCGTCGAGGCGGCGCTGGGGCTGCCGCCGAACGTGCACGCGCTGGCGGGGCTGTCCGGGTTCGGGCACCGGATGGGGCGGCGTCAGCTCGAGCAGTGGCAGGCGGCGGTGGACCGCGCGAAGGCGCTCCCCGACGCGGAGCTTCCGCAGCCGGGCCAAGCGGTGACCGGTCCGCCGCCTCCCCGGTCCTGGGCGGACCGCGATCCGGCGGCGGCGGCGCGGCTCTCCGCCGCGCGTGCGGCGATCTCCGCTCTCGCCGAGCAGCTGAACATGCCCCAGGAGAACCTGATCACCCCGGATACGGTGCGTCGTGTCTGCTGGGAGCCGCCGACTCAAGTCGACGAGGCGTCGGTCTCGGCGGCACTGGCCGCGCACGGCGCCCGCCCCTGGCAGATCACCCAGGTAACCCCACCCTTGGTAACGGCCCTCTCCTGACACCCCCGCCCCCACCCGGGCCGCACAAGGCCCCGGGTGGCCCCACGCCACACGCCCACGCCCCGCAGGGGCGGACTCCCCCGCCCCCGCCGCTCCGCGGCGGATCATCCCCACCCACCCGCCCGTGCACCCCGCACGCTCACACCCCGTAGGGGCGGGCCCGGCACCCCGCCTACCGGCAGTTGGGCGGCTTACCCCTGTCCCGCCGCTTCGCGGCGGATACCACCCACCCACCCACCCGTGCGCCCCGCGCGTTCATGCCCCGTAGGGGCGGGCCAGCACCCCACCTACCGGCAGTAGCGCGGCTTGCCCCTATACCGCCGCTGCGGGCGGATGCCACGCACCCGCCCGCCCGTGCGCCTCGCACGCTCACACCCCGTAGGGGCGGGCCCGGCACC
This sequence comes from Streptomyces venezuelae, assembly GCF_008642315.1. Lineage (NCBI taxonomy): Bacteria > Bacillati > Actinomycetota > Actinomycetes > Kitasatosporales > Streptomycetaceae > Streptomyces > Streptomyces venezuelae. The sequence continues at coordinate 2,048,771 of NZ_CP029192.1, forward strand.
CCGCCTGCCCGCAGTCGCGCGGCTTGCCCCTATGCCGCCGCTTCGCGGCGGATCATCCCCACCCGCCCGTCCGTGCGCCCCGCACGCTCACACCCCGTAGGAGCGGGTCCGCCGGACGCGCTCGGCGGCGGCGAATGCCCGGCTGCCCCACCGACTCCCAGCAAATCCACCCGCCGCCCTACGGGGACAAGGCCACCCGTCCCTACGGGGCTTGTGCGTGCGGGGTGAACGGGTGGGTGGGTGGGTGGGGACGATCCGCCGCGCAGCGGCGGGACAGGGGCCGCCACCCACCCACTGGCAGCCAACGAACCGGCGAGGTACGGGGAGCCGCCCAATCAGTGATGGGCGAACGGGCGCGAGTGTGACGTTTGCCTCGCCGAGGTCGCCCTTGGCCACCTAGTTACCGACAAGTAGGGTGGACGAAGGAAGCGCGCCGCAGGCGTGGCGCAACCGCACCCTGGAGGAGAGCCATCGTGCCTCGTACCGTCAGGGACGTCGTCTTCGTGGACGGCGTCCGCACCCCGTTCGGCAAGGCGGGCCCGAAGGGCATCTACCACGAGACCCGTGCCGATGACCTCGTCGTGAAGGCCATCCGGGAGCTGCTGCGCCGCAACCCGGACCTCGACCCCGCCAAGATCGACGAGGTCGCCATCGCCGCGACCACGCAGATCGGCGACCAGGGTCTGACGATCGGCCGCACCGCCGGCATCCTCGCCGGGCTGCCGCAGTCCGTGCCGGGCTACTCGATCGACCGCATGTGCGCCGGCGCCCTGACCGCCGTGACCTCGGTCGCGGGCAGCGTCGCCTTCGGTGCGTACGACATCGCCGTCGCCGGCGGTGTCGAGCACATGGGCCGCCACCCCATGGGTGAGGGCGTCGACCCCAACCCGCGGTTCGTGAGCGAGAAGCTCGTCGACGAGTCCGCGCTGTTCATGGGCATGACGGCCGAGAACCTGCACGACCGCTATCCCACGATCACCAAGCAGCGTGCCGACGAGTACGCCGTGCGCTCGCAGGAGAAGGCCGCCAAGGCGTACGCCGACGGCAAGATCCAGGCCGACCTCGTGCCGATCTCCGTACGGCGCACGAACGAGGAGGCCGGTGAGACCGGCTGGGGGCTCGCCACCGCCGATGAGCCGATGCGTCCGGGGACGACCCTGGAGAACCTCGCGAGCCTCAAGACGCCGTTCCGTACGCACGGCCGCGTCACCGCGGGCAACGCCGCCGGTCTCAACGACGGCGCCACCGCCTCCCTCATCGCGTCGGAGGAGTTCGCCCGGGCGAACAACCTCCCCGTGAAGATGCGCCTCGTCGCGTACTCCTTCGCGGGTGTCGAGCCGGAGGTCATGGGCTACGGCCCGATCCCGGCCACGGAGAAGGCCCTCGCCCAGGCGGGGCTGACGATCGGCGACATCGGTCTCTTCGAGATCAACGAGGCCTTCGCCGTGCAGGTGCTCGCCTTCCTGGAGCACTACGGCATCGCGGACGACGACGCCCGCGTGAACCAGTACGGCGGCGCCATCGCGTTCGGCCACCCGCTCGCCTCCTCCGGCGTACGCCTGATGACGCAGCTGGCGCGGCAGTTCGAGGAGCAGCCGGAGGTCCGCTACGGCCTCACGACCATGTGCGTCGGCTTCGGCATGGGCGCCACGGTCATCTGGGAGAACCCCCACCACAAGGACGCCGGAGGCGACAAGTGAGCACGACCACCACTGAGCTTCTGAAGGGTGCGGCCGAGCTGTTCCCCGACGAGGTCGTGACGCAGGCGCACGTACGCCACCTCGACCTCCCCCACGGTGCCGGGCGCTTCGCGCTCATCACCCTCGACAACGGCTTCGACCACACGAAGCCGACCACCTTCGGACCGCAGTCCCTCGCCAACCTGAACACGGCGATCGACCAGGTCGAGAAGGAGGCGTCCGAGGGCGGCATCGTCGGCGTCGGCATCACCGGCAAGCCGTTCATCTTCGCCGTCGGCGCCGACCTCAAGGGCGTCGAGCTGCTGAAGAAGCACGATGACGCGCTCGCCATCGGCAAGGGCGGGCATGAAGTCTTCAAGCGGCTCAGCGGGCTCGCCGTGCCGACTTTCGCCTACTACAACGGTGCCGCGATGGGCGGTGGCGTCGAGGTCGGTCTGCACTGCTCGTACCGCACCGTCTCCAAGGCGCTGCCCGCGTTCTCGCTGCCCGAGGTCTTCCTCGGCCTGGTCCCGGGCTGGGGCGGCTGCGCGCTGCTCCCGAACCTGATCGGCGCCGACAAGGCCGTCTCGGTCATCATCGAGAACTCGCTGAACCAGAACCGTCAGCTCAAGGGCAAGCAGGTCTTCGAGCTCGGCATCGCCGACGCGCTCTTCGAGGGCGCGGACTTCCTGGAGCAGTCGCTGATCTGGACGGCGTCCGTCCTGAACGGCAAGACCGAGGTCGTCCGCCCCGAGATCGACCGCGGCGAGGGCTGGGACGCCGCCGTGGCGCGCGGCCGCGCCATCGCCGACTCCAAGGTGCACGGCGCCGCTCCGGCCGCCTACCGCGCCCTGGAGATCATCGAGGCCGCCAGGAACGGCGACCTGCAGGCGGGCTTCGACGCCGAGGACACCGCGCTCGCCGACCTCATCATGGGCGGTGAACTGCGCGCGGGCATCTACTCGTTCAACCTCGTGCAGAAGCGCGGCAAGCGCCCCGCGGGCGCCCCGGACAAGAACCTCGCGCGTCCGGTCACCAAGGTCGGTGTCGTCGGCGCCGGTCTGATGGCCTCGCAGCTCGCGCTGCTCTTCCTGCGCCGCCTCGAGGTGCCGGTCGTGCTGACCGACATCGACCAGGAGCGCGTGGACAAGGGCGTCGGCTACGTCCACGAGGAGATCGACAAGCTCCTCCTCAAGGGCCGCGTCAACCAGGACAAGGCCAACCGCCTGAAGGGGCTCGTCTCCGGCGTGCTCGACAAGGCCGAGGGATTCTCCGACGCCGACTTCGTCATCGAGGCCGTCTTCGAGGAGATCGGCGTCAAGCAGCAGGTGTTCGCCGAGGTCGAGGCCGTCGCTCCGGCGCACGCGATCCTCGCCACCAACACCTCCTCGCTCTCGGTCACCGAGATGGCGTCGAAGCTGAAGCACCCCGAGCGGGTCGTCGGCTTCCACTTCTTCAACCCGGTCGCGATCCTGCCGCTCCTGGAGATCGTGCGCGGCGAGCAGACGGACGACGCCTCGCTGGCCACGGCGTTCGGTGTCGCCAAGAAGCTCAAGAAGACCGCTGTTCTGGTCAAGGACGCTCCGGCGTTCGTCGTGAACCGCATCCTCACCCGCTTCATGGGCGAGATCCAGAACGTCATCGACGAGGGCACCCCGGTCGCCGTCGCCGAGAAGGGCGTCGAGCCGCTCGGTCTGCCGATGTCGCCGCTGGTGCTCCTTGAGCTGGTGGGTCCGGCGATCGGTCTGCACGTCTCGGAGACCCTGAACCGCGCCTTCCCGGAGCGCTTCACCGTGTCCCCGAACCTCGCGGCCGTCGTCAAGGCGGGCAAGCGCGGCTTCTACGTGTACGACTCCGGCAAGCCGGAGCTCGACCCCGAGGTCGCCGCTCTCCTGAAGCAGGGCGACTCCGTCCTGACCGAGGAGCAGGTGCGGGACCGCGTGCTCGACGCGGTGGCGCAGGAGATCGGGCTCATGCTCGACGAGGGCGTCGTCGCCGAGGCGCAGGACATCGACCTCTGCCTGATCACCGGCGCGGGCTGGCCCTTCCACCTGGGCGGCATCACGCCGTACCTGGACCGTGAGGGTGTCAGCGAGCGGGTGAACGGGAAGCGGTTCCTGGCGCAGGGCGTGGCGAGCGTACCGGCGTAACGCGCGACAACGCGACAACGCGACAACGCGACAACAGGAGCGGGCCGTACGGGAGTTGTCCCGTACGGCCCGCTTCCGTTTGCTCAGACGCGCGCCCACGCCCCCAGCGCGAGTCCCGCCTCCGCCTTCTGGCGGGCGATCCGCAGCGTCCCGTCGAGGCCGATCGCCGCCATGACGACGCGGCCGTGCGCGTCGAGCGTCAGCGCGGGCGCGCCCAGGCACGGTTCGCCGGTCTCGGCCCACCACAGTCCCGCTCCCTCGTCCTCCGTGGGGAACGCAGCGAGTGCGGGGCGGCCCGTGCTCGCGCGGTGGGCGAGGACCGTGCAGTCGTGGCCGTCTATGGTCGTGCGGACGGCGGCCGTGGGGCCGGTGCCGGGGTTGCCGCCGAGGGGCAGCGCGGGGCCGCCGCCGGCCGTGCGGTGGGCCAGGACGCCGTCGCCGAGGGCGTCGGCCGCGTAGTACGTGAGGCGGTCGGGGCCGGTTTCCAGGGCCGTGCCGGAGCCGGGGGCCGGGGCGAGCGGGATGTCGTCGGCGCGCACCAGTTCACCGCCCTGCTCCTCCTGGGCCCAGCGCAGCGTGGCCTTGCCCGAGGGGGCGAGGACCTCGATGCGGCCCGTCGACGTGGCGACCGCGGCCGCGCCGTCCAGGGTGTCGCGGACCTTGAAGTCCTTCCACCCCTCCCACTTGCCGCCCTTGCCCTCACGCCGCATCCGGATGCCGCCCACCGCGTCGCGCACGAAGACGTGGACGGTGCCGGCGGCGTCGACCGCGGCGGCGGGCACGCCGAGGTGCGGGGCGCGCTCGACGAGCTTGGTGTGCGGGTTGCCGAGCGAGCGCCAGTCCATCAGCGGCCTGCCCGACTGGTACTGGATGGAGTGCACGACCTCGACGAGCGGCTTCCCCTCGGCGTCGCGTCGCTCGCGGCGGCCCAGGAAGTGCACGTAGCCGTCGGCGCCCTGGGCGAGGGTGAGGTAGGTCAGGTCGGGCGCCTCGAAGAAGTCGGGGCCCTCCCAGTCGGGTCCGCCGGGTCTGGTCTCCGTCCAGCGCAGGAGGCCTCCCTCGGCGCGGGCGTAGGCGGTGAGACGGCCGTCACGGCCGCGCAGCAGCCAGCGGGCGGTCTCCGGCGCACCGGTGCTGCTTGACCTCGACGGCATGACTCTGCGCCAACCCTTCCACTTCGCGGACGCACGATGTTCTGCCCATTAGTTTACGTTTGCCGCATGAACACTCTCGTCGTCGTCGATGCCGCGAACGTCGTCGGATCCGTGCCCGACGGCTGGTGGCGCGACCGGCGCGGCGCCGCCGAGCGGCTGCGGGACTCCCTCGTCCGGTACGCGGAGGAGGGCCTGCCCGGGTATCCGGGGCCGCTGGAGGTGGTCCTGGTCGTCGAGGGCGCCGCGCGCGGCGTGGAGTCCGTGCCGGGCGTACGCGTGGAGAGCGCGTCCGGCAGCGGCGACGACCGGATCGTGGAGGTGGCCGCGGGGGCCGAGGGCCGCCCTTGTCTGGTCGTCACGGCCGACCGCGAGCTGCGCCGCAGGGTGGGCGAGACGGGGGCGGAGTGTGCGGGCCCCCGGACCGTACGCCCCTGAACCCCGTCACCGGCCGTCCCGCCCCGTCACCCGTACGTACACCACCGCTCCCCCGGTCCGCAGTACCGGCTCGTACCCGACCGCGAGCATGCGCCGCAGGGCGGGGACGCGGTCCGGGGCGAAGGGCTTGCCGCGTGAGTCGTCGACGACGACCGCCGGGGGGTGGCTGCGCAGCTCCTCGCGGAAGACCGGCCAGGCGCCGTCGACCGCGTACTTCTCCCCCACCTGGGGCCCGTTCCTGCCGCCGCTGTAGTTGGTGAGCAGTCCGGCCGTGAGGTAGCGGCTGGCGGGGGCGCGGTCGGCGAGCCAGTACGCCTCGGGGTGTATGCCCCAGAACAGTACGCGGTCGTCGGGCGCCGTGCGGTCCCTGACGGCCTCCGCGAGGCGGGTGGCGTGGGCCAGTTCGGGACGGGGCGCGAGCAGGCCCCATCCGAGGAACACGGCGCACGCGCAGCCGGAGACGACGATCGCGCGGGCCGTCCGTTCGCGCGGCAGGATCTGCAGGGCGGCCGTGCCCAACAGGGCGAGCGGCGGCATGAGTTGCAGGTAGTAGTGGCCGAAGAAGTGGAAGCCGAGCAGGACGGCGGCCACGGACGAGGCGAGCCAGAGCCAGAGTTCGGGTGCGCCGGTGCGGGCGATGCGCAGGACGCGTACGACGGGCGCGACGATCCCCGCGCAGGCCGCCGCGAGGACCGCGGCGTTCACCAGGCCGCGGCCCAGTACGTGGAGTTCGGAGCCGGTGAAGGAGGCGTAGGCCCCCGAGCCGGTGACCGTCCAGAACAGGAAGCCCGTGGGTGTCGTCAGGAGGGCCGCGGCGAGGACGGGCACGCCGAGGCCCGCCGCGAGGCGCACCGTGTCGCGGCGGTGCGCGCCGGCCCGCCACAGCAGCCAGCCGACCGGGAGCAGGACCGCTCCCCCGGTCTGTTTGGCGAGGAACGCGCAGGCCACCGCGGTGCCCGCGGCTCCCCAGCGGCGCCGGTCGGCGCACCACATGGCGGCGGCCGTGCACGGCAGCATGAAGACTTCGAAGGCGGCGGCCTGGGTGTCCTCCGGGTTGAGACCGATGGAGATCAGGAAGTACAGCACGCCGGCCGTGCGCCCCGCCCCGTCGCCCCAGCGCCGCCGGGCCAGCGAGACGAGGAGTACCGCCGTCAGGAGCTGCGCGGCGACCGCGAGCACCTTGAGCGGCAGGAGCGAGCCGTCGCCGAAGAGCGCGAAGGCGCCCGCGTACAGCCAGGGAACGAGCGGCGGCTTGCGGTCGACGACGGTTTCGTAGAGCGCGCCGCCGTGCGCAAGCATCCGCGCCTGCACGGCGAGGTACCCCTCGTCGGGGTTCCACAGCGGCCACCGGAAGGAGGGCAGCCGGGTCACGCACGCGAGGGCGGCGAGCAGCGGCAGCAGGCGGGCCCAGTAGGCGTGGGGGTGCCGGGCACCGCCGTCGGCGCCGTGCTCCTTTCGCGGGCCCGGTACCCGGAGGTGGCGTACGGAGCGCAGTGGCGCCGAGGGCGGCGCGAGCATCCGGGGCGACTACCGTGCGTCGTTCGCGTGCGGGTCGCGCTGGTGCAGCCGGCTGTGCGAGCGCCCGTACACGAAGTAGATGACGACGCCGAGGACCATCCAGACGCCGAACCGCAGCCAGGTCTCCGCGGGCAGGTTCAGCATCAGCCAGAGCGACGCGAGGACGGAGAGGATCGGCACGAAGGGCACCAGCGGGGTGCGGAAGGCGCGCGGCAGGTCGGGGCGCTGTTTGCGGAGCAGGATGACGCCGAGGGCGACGACGACGAAGGCGAACAGAGTGCCGATGTTGACCAGTTCGGCGAGTTCGTCGATGGAGGTGAAGCCGGCGACGACGGCGACGATCACGCCGAGCAGGATCGTGGAGCGGTAGGGGGTGCCGAACTTCGGGTGGACCTTGGAGAAGGTCTTCGGCAGCAGGCCGTCGCGGCTCATGGCGAAGAACACGCGGGTCTGGCCGAGCAGCAGGATCATGCAGACGGAGGTGAGTCCGACGGCCGCGCCGAAGCTGATCACACCGGACCAGAAGGGGTGCCCGACGGCTTTGAAGGCGTCCGCGAGCGGGGCGTCCGTGGAGAGGTCGGTGTACTTCTGCATGCCGGTGACGACGACGGAGACGGCGACGTAGAGGATCGTGCAGATGAGCAGCGAGCCGAGGATGCCGCGGGGCACGTCGCGCTGCGGGTCGCGGGTCTCCTCGGCGGCGGTCGCGACGATGTCGAAGCCGATGAACGCGAAGAAGACCACGGCGGCCGCGGTGAAGATGCCCATGACGCCGAAGTGCGAGGGCGTGAAGCCGAAGAGCAGCTGGACCAGCGGCGCGGTGATGCCGCCGCCGCCCTCGACGTGCTCGGTGGGCGGGATGAACGGGTCGTAGTTGGCGCCCGTGACGAGGAACGCGCCGACGATGATGACGAGGAGCACCACGGTGACCTTGACGGCGACGATGACGTTGGTGACCCGCGAGGAGAGCTTCATTCCGGCGACCAGGATGCCGGTGAGGACGAGCACGAGGACGGCGGCGAGCAGGTCGAAGCCGAACTGTCCCTCGTGCGTCCCGCTCAGCGCCTGCGGCAAATGCATCCCCGCGGTGTCGAGCAGCGAGCGCAGATAGCCGGACCAGCCGACGGCGACCACCGCGCAGCCGAGCGCGAGCTCCAGGATCAGGTCCCAGCCGATGATCCAGGCGGGGAATTCGCCGAGTGAGGCGTACGAGAAGGTGTACGCGGATCCGGCGACCGGCACGGTCGACGCGAACTCGGCGTAGCAGAGCGCCGCGAGGGCGCAGACGAGCCCGGCGACGACGAAGGCGAGGGCGACCGAGGGCCCCGCCGTCTCCTTGGCGATCTTTCCGGTCAGCACGAAGATGCCGGTGCCGATGATGACGCCGACGCCGAAGACCGTGAGGTCGAGGGCGGACAGCGACTTCTTGAGCGCGTGCTCCGGTTCCTCGGTGTCCTTGATGGACTGCTCGACGCTCTTCGTCCTGAAGAGGGTGCTGCTCACGGGCGTACCTCCCACGCTTGTCGTCCTCGACATGATCGAGAGGCCGAGTACCCCGTAAGCGCCGGGACGGGCCCATTCACGCGAATGGGCCGGTTCCACCACCCGTACAGGGTGATGTGACCGGCCCATCGGCGGTGCGTGTCGACGTCGGCGCGTGGCTCAGTCGCGGGCGGGCTCCACGGAGTCCACGGCGGACGCGGTGTTCCGCTCGTACCGTCCGTCGAGCTTGGCGACCAGGCCCGTGACCTGACGGGAGATGTCCGGGGCGGTCAGGCCGATCTCGGCCATGATCTCCTTGCGGGAGGCGTGGTCGAGGAAGCGCGGCGGGATGCCGAAGTCGCGCAGCGGCACGTCGACGCCCGCGTCGCGAAGAGCCTGTGCGATCGCCGAGCCGACGCCGCCCGCGCGGGAGTTGTCCTCGACGGTGACGACGACGCGGTGCTGCTCGGCGAGCGGCGCCATGGCCTCGTCGACGGGCTTGACCCAGCGCGGGTCGACCACGGTCGTGGTGATGCCCTGCTTGTTCAGGAGGTCGGCGATCTCCAGGCACATCGGGGCGAGCGCGCCGACGGAGACGAGCAGGACGTCCGGCTTGTTCGTGCCCGCCTTGCGCAGCACGTCCATGCCGCCGACCTTGCCGACGGCCTTGACCGCCGGGCCGACCGCGCCCTTCGAGTAGCGCACCACGGTCGGGGCGTCGTCGACCTCGACGGCCTCGCGCAGCTGGAGGCGGACCTGGTCGGCGTCGCGCGGCGCGGCGATCCGCAGCGTCGGCACGCACTGCAGGATCGACATGTCCCACATGCCGTTGTGCGAGGCGCCGTCCGTTCCGGTGACGCCCGCCCGGTCCAGGACGAAGGTGACGCCGCACTTGTGCAGCGCCACGTCCATCAGGAGCTGGTCGAAGGCGCGGTTGAGGAAGGTCGCGTACACCGCGAAGACGGGGTGCAGGCCGCCCGCGGCGAGGCCGGCGGCGGAGACCGCGGCGTGCTGCTCGGCGATGCCCACGTCGTAGACCCGGCCGGGGAACTCCTCGGCGAACTTCTTCAGGCCGACCGGCTGCAGCATGGCCGCGGTGATCGCGACGATGTCCTCGCGCTCGTGGCCGAGCTTGACCATCTCCTCACCGAAGACGGAGGTCCAGTCCATGCCGGCGGCGGCGATGGGCAGGCCCGTGTCGGGGTGGATGGGGCCGATGCCGTGGAAGTGGTCGGCCTCGTCCTGCTCCGCGGGCTGGTAGCCGCGGCCCTTCTCGGTGAGGCAGTGCACGATGACCGGGCCGCCGAAGCGCTTGGCGCGCTGCAGGGCGGACTCCAGGGCCTCGACGTCGTGGCCGTCGATCGGGCCGACGTACTTCAGGCCGAGGTCCTCGAACATGCCCTGCGGGGCGATGAAGTCCTTCAGGCCCTTCTTGGCGCCGTGCAGGGTCTCGTAGAGCGGCCTGCCCACGACGGGCGTGCGCTCCAGGAAGTCCTTCCCGCGGGCCAGGAAGCGCTCGTAGCCGTCGGTGGTCCGCAGCGTCGCCAGATGGTTGGCGAGGCCACCGATCGTGGGGGCGTAGGACCGCTCGTTGTCGTTGACGACGATGACGAGGGGGCGGTCCTTGGCGGCGGCGATGTTGTTGAGCGCCTCCCAGGCCATGCCGCCGGTCAGCGCGCCGTCACCGATGACGGCGACGACGTGGTCGTCCTTGCCGCGGACCTGGTTGGCCTTGGCGAGGCCGTCGGCCCAGCCGAGGACGGTGGAGGCGTGGCTGTTCTCGATCACGTCGTGGTCGGACTCGGCGCGCGAGGGATAGCCGGAGAGGCCGCCCTTGCTGCGCAGCTTGGTGAAGTCCTGGCGGCCGGTGAGCAGCTTGTGCACGTAGCTCTGGTGGCCGGTGTCGAAGAGGACCTTGTCCTGCGGGGACTCGAAGACCCGGTGCAGGGCGATGGTGAGCTCGACGACGCCGAGGTTCGGCCCGAGGTGGCCGCCGGTCTTGGCTACGGCGTCGACGAGGAAGCCGCGGATCTCTCCGGCCAGCTGGTTCAGCTCCTCCGGGCTGAGACGGTCCAGATCGCGCGGTCCCGTGATGCGGGTCAGCAGCGGCACCCGTGCCTCCTTGCAGTAGAGCTGAGATGTGCTGTTCGAGCGTTGCCGGGTCTGTCGAGTCTAATGTTCCGCGGCTGAGGCACGCGTCCGGGAGGCGTTTTCCCCGGCCAAACGGAGATCCCCGCGCCCCTTCAGGGGCGCGGGGAACTGCGCGACCAGCCACAATCGGCGCGCGGCCGAGAAGACCGCTCAGGGGAACGCTACGCGCGCCCCGCGGACTTCTGCGTACGGCGCGAGACGGAGTCGATGACCACCGCGGCGAGCAGGACCGCACCGGTGATCATGTACTGGATCTCGCTGGCCATGCCGAGCATGTTCAGGCCCTGCTGGATGGACTGGATCACCAGCATGCCGAGGAGCGCGGACCACACCTTGCCGCGGCCGCCGAAGAGGCTCGTGCCGCCGATGACCGCCGCGGCGATCACCATCATCAGCGTGTTGCCGCCGCCCAGGCTCTTCGTGGCGCCGCCCGAGAGGCTGGCGATGAAGAGGCCGCCGAAGGCGGCGAGCATGCCGGAGATGCCGAAGACGATGATCCGGACGCGGTCCACGTTGATGCCCGCGCGCCGCGCGGCCTCCGCGTTGCCGCCGACCGCGAAGACCTGGCGGCCGAAGGTGGTGCGCCGGGCCACGAAGTCCGCGATCACCAGGACGGCGAGGAAGAGCACCAGGGCCAGCGGCAGGCCGCGGGCGCCCTGCGGCTCGTTCAGCTCGTACGCAGCGCCGCCCGCGAGGACGGCGACGACGGCGGTGCGCAGGACGATCTCGCTGACCGGCCGGGACGGGAGCCCGGCGGTCTTGCGGCGCTTGCTGTCGAGGAGCAGGGAGCCCGCGTAGGCGATGATCGCGACGGCCGCGAGGCCGTACGCCGCGCCCTTCTCGGCGAAGAAGTGACCGGTGAGGTCCTCGACGACACTGCCCTCGGGCGTGTTGATGCTGCCCTCGCCGCCCATCAGCCAGATCTGCAGACCGCTCCAGCCGAGGAAGCCCGCGAGGGTGACCACGAAGGCGGGCACGCCGATCTTGGCGAAAAAGAACCCGTGCAGACAGCCGATGACCGCGCCGGACGCGATGGCGATGAACACCGAGAGCCAGTCGTTCAGCTCGTGTGTGACGCTCAGCACGGCCCAGACGGCCGCGCCCATGCCGGCCACCGAACCGACCGACAGGTCGATCTCGCCGAGGAGCAGGACGAAGACGATGCCGACGGCCATGATGCCGAGGCCGGAGGTGAAGACAGCGATGTTCGCGAGGCTGCTCGCGTCCAGGAAGTGCTCGTTCTTCATCTGGAAGATGATCGCGATGACGATCAGACCGACCACGACGGGCAGCGAGCCGAGCTCACCGCCGCGCATCTTGCGCTTGAACTCGGTCCAGTAGCCGGCGAGGCCCTCCTCGCGGACGAGGAGGCGCGGGTCGACCGCGGCGGACGGCGCGGCGGAGGGCTCGGCCTCGGGCGGCGGCGCGTCGGCGGGGGCCTTGGGGGTCTTGGCGAGGTCGCTCACTTTGCGTCCTCCTTCGTCGCCGTGGCCGTACGCGCCTTGCGGCGGGTCACGGCGTTGTCCGTGGCGCCGGTGATGGCGGCGATGATCTCTTCGTTGGTGGTGTCGGCGACGGTGAACGTGCCGTTGTTGCGGCCGAGCCGCAGCACCGCGACGCGGTCCGCGACGGCCTTCACGTCGGCCATGTTGTGGCTGATGAGGATGACGCCGTGGCCGCGCTCGCGCAGCCGCTCGACCAGGTCGAGGACCTGGGCGGTCTGCTCCACGCCGAGCGCCGCGGTCGGCTCGTCGAGGATGACGACCTTGGGGTCGCCGACCAGGGCGCGGGCGATGGCGACGACCTGGCGCTGGCCGCCGGAGAGCGCCGCGACGGGGATGCGGACGCTGGGGATGCGGATGGAGAGGGTGTCCAGGAGCTGCTTGGCCCGCTTCTCCATCTTGATCTCGTCGAGGACGGAGGCCGTCTTCAGTTCGCTGCCGAGGAACAGGTTGGCGACGACGTCGAGGTTGTCGCAGAGGGCCAGGTCCTGGTAGACGGTGGCCACGCCGAGGTTCTGGGCGTCGTGCGGGCGTCCGATGCGGACCCCCTTGCCCTCCCACTCGATGGTCCCGTCGTCGATCGGGTGAACGCCCGAGATCGTCTTGACGAGAGTGGACTTGCCGGCGCCGTTGTCGCCGACGAGGGCGACCACCTCACCGGTGTGGATCTCGAGGTCTACGTCCGTGAGCGCCTGTACGGCGCCGAACCGCTTGGAGACCCCGCGCAACGCCAGCACGGGCGTAGCGGACACGTGAATCATCTCCTTCGCCGCCTGACCGGCGGGGAATGGTGGTGCGTCAAGGGCAAGTCAGGTGCCCGCCCCCCGTTTGCGGGGCGGTTTGTCGGGGCGGGCACCGGACCGGTACTGAAGCCGTCTCTCACGGGGGCCGGGGAGCGCTCTCGCGCGGCCCGTGGGCCTCGTCTCGTAGAGACGGATTTACCGCAAGCGGGCGTTACTTGATACCCGCGGCGTCGCACGCCTTCTTGTACTGGGCGGTGCAGATCTCGCTGACCTTGTAGACCTTGTCCTTGACGATCGTGTCCGCGACCTCGTTCTTGGTGATCGCCTGCGCGTCGTAGAGCTTGGCCGGGATGCCCTTGAAGTCGCCGCTGAGCGAGTCGACCTTGCGGTCGGTGATCGCGTCGATGTCCTTGCCCTGGAGCAGGCGGACGGCGATCTCGGCGGTGGTCTCGGCCTCCGGCTTGATCTGCTTGTAGATCGTGTAGTCCTGGTCGCCGCTCAACATGCGCTGCACGCCCGCGAGTTCGGCGTCCTGGCCGCCGACCGGGACCTTGATGCCGCGCTGCTTGAGGGCGGTGATCACGCCGCCCGCCATGCCGTCGTTGGCGGCGTAGACGCCCTGGATGCCGTCCTTGCCGAGCTTGTCGATCGCGGAGGCCATCTTGCGGTTCGCCTCGTCCGGCGACCAGTCCGGGATGTCCTGCTCGTAGACGATCTTCTTGACCTTCTTGTCGAGCACCGAGTGGGCGCCCTTCTTGAAGAAGGGGGCGTTCGGGTCGGTCGGCGAGCCGTTGATCATGACTACGTTGGCGTCCTTGGCGTCGGAGCCGAGCGCCTTGACCATGGCCCCGCCCTGGAGGCGGCCGATCTTCTCGTTGTCGTAGCTGACGTAGGCGGCGAGCGGGCCCTCGGCGAGGCGGTCGTACGCGACGACCTTCACGCCCTGCTTGTCGGCCTGCTTGACCCAGGACTTGGTCGACTTGTAGTCGACCGCGTCCAGGATGATCACCTTGACGCCCTGGGTGACGAGGGCGTCGAACTGCTTCTTCTGGGTCTCGATGTCCTGGGCCGCGTTGTTGTACTTGACCTTGCAGTCCGAGCAGAGCTCTTCGATCTTGTCCTCCATGAAAGGACGGTCGAAGGTCTCGTAGCGCGTGGTCTTGTTCTCGGGGAGCAGCAGACCGATGGTCTTGTTGTCGCCGCCGCTGCCCTTGTCGTCGCCGTCGCCTGCCTTGCCGCATGCGGTCATGGCGAGTGCCATCGAAACCGCGGCCGTGCCTATGACGACGCGACGCGTCATTGCGTTCATGGTGGGGTGCCTCCCTGACGAGGCCGCGTCGTTGCGGCCGAGGTGGCTCGAAGTCAACTCGGCCGCCACACCAGCGTCAAGGAGTAAATCCTTAACGAGATGACAACGGTGCCATGCGTTATCTAAGTGAAGGCAGGTGCACCCGCAGGCATCGATCCGTCCAAAAGGGTTGAATCGCCCATCTCGCTGAGTGCGAGGGCCAGCGCGCCCAGCACTTCGGCGCGGCCGCCGAGCGCGCCGGGCAGCACGGACAGCTGACGCGCGGCGCTCGGGATCGCGTACCGCCCGACCGACTCCCTGATCGGTCCGAGCACCAGCTCACCGGCCTCCGCGAGGTCACCGCCGAGCACGACACGGGAGGGGTTCAGGAGGTTGCAGAGGTTCGCGACGCCGCTGCCGATGTGCCGCCCGACGTCGGCGATCACGCGCCGGCACCCCGGGTCCCCGTCGCGCGCGAGGCCGACCACGCGCTCCATGGTCAGATCGGTGCCGTGGCTCGAGGTGAGCAGCGGCAGGACGTAGCGGGCGGCGGTGAAGGTCTCCAGGCAGCCGCGGTTGCCGCAGCGGCAGACGGGGCCCGATTCGTCGAGCGTGATGTGCCCGATCTCGCCCGCGGTGCCGCCGGGGCCCCGGTAGATCCGGCCGCTGATCACGAGGCCCGCGCCGACTCCGCTGGCGACCTTGATGTACGCGAGGTCCTTGACGCCGCGGCCGCTGCCCCAGACCAGCTCGCCGAGCGCGCCCAGGTTGGCGTCGTTGTCGACGTGCACGGGCACGCCGAGGCGGCCGCCCAGCTCCTCGGCGGGCTTGGTGCCGGTCCAGCCCGGCAGGATCGACGTCGAACCGAGCGTGCCGGACTCCACGTCGATGGGTCCGGGCACGCCGAGCCCGACTCCGGCGATCTTCGTGCGGTCCACCCCGGTGGCCTCGATCAGCCGGGTGACGAGCTGCTCGGCCCGGTCGAAGCCCTGCGCGGCGGACGCGTCGACGTCCAGCGGCTCGGACTCCTCGGCGAGGACCTGGTGGGCGAGGTTGCCGACGGCGACGCGCAGGTGCGTGTGGCCGAAGTCGACGCCGATGACGATGCCCGCGTCACCGCTGAGCGAGACGCTGCGGGCCCGCCTGCCGCCCGCCGAGGTGGGTGTGACCTCGACCGTTCCGCCGTCCTTGAGCTCGCGCACGATGTTGGAGACCGTCGCGGCCGACAGGCCCGTCGTCCTCGCGATCTCGGCCTGCGTGAGCGACCCGGCGAGGCGCACGGCGCGCACGACCCGCTCCAGATTGGCCCGGTGCAGAGACGACTGCGACCCCGGAGTCTCCATTGACTCTCACCCTTTGCCCTCATTCGGGCGGCGCGTGGCCCCCCGTGACGCCGGTCTCGGAAACGGGTACCGGGCCATGTACAAGTTGTGAACTCCAAACTCCGCTGAAGGAGCTGCCGCAGTCAAGTCGTTGACGGAAATCGAGACCTCAGCGCGTGGACTTCGCGGCAGTCCCGGAGTCCGTGGTGAGAGGCCCCGCCGGCACGTCCTTCGGAGCGCGCTCCGGCGCCTTTCCGCGCATGCGCGCCACCGCGACGCCGGACAGGCAGAGGAGACCGCCGAGGAGGGCGAGCCAGCCGGGCACTTCGCCGAGGAACAGCCACGACATGGAGATGACGAGCACCGGCACGGCGTACGTGGTCGAACCCATCTTCCCCGCGGTGCTGTGGGAGATGGCGTACGCCCAAGTACTGAACGCGAGAGCGGTCGGGAACACGCCCAGGTACACCACTTGCAGCGTCGCCGACATCGGCGCCCGCTCCACCTCGGACACGAACTGTCCGACGAACGGCGAACACGCCACCGCTCCCGTGAGCGCACCGAACGTCGTCACCTGAAGGGGTGTCGCGTGCTTCAGCGTCGGCTTCTGCAGCACCACACCGACGGCGTACACCACGGCGGCGACCAGACAGAGCAGCACACCGAGGAGCGAGGAGCCGCCCCCGCCGGAGGTGGCGAACCCGACCACCACGGCACCGGCGAACGACACCGCCATGCCCGCCATCAGCTTGGGCGGGAAGCCCTCCTTGAGCAGCCGGCCGCCGAGGAGCGCCATCAGGATCGGCCCGACGTTGACGATCATGGAGGCCGTGCCGGCGTCCACCTCGCGCTCGCCCCAGTTCAGCGCGACCATGTACGCGCCGAACCACAGGGCGCCCGAGGCGACGATGCCGAGCCACGCCTCGCGGGGCGGAAACCCTTCGCGCCTGACCAGCAGGATGGCGCCCAGGACGAGCGATGCCACCGCGAGGCGGCCGAAGGCGAGCGCGCCGGGGCCGAAGTGCTCGCCGGAGCTGCGGATCGAGATGAACGACGACGCCCAGAGCACGACGGTGACGGAGGCGGCGGCGAGGACACGTCCGCCGATCTTGTTCGGCTGCCCGGACGCGCCGCTCACCACGATTGCTCCCACCTACCGGCCCATGATCGGACTCTGTGCGCCGACTACTTTACGGACCCCGCCGTGAGGCCCGAGACCACATGCCGTTCGATGATCGCGAACAGCACGATGACCGGCACGATCGCGACCACGGACGCCGCGAAGAGGTAGTTCCACTGCACCGTGTAGTTGCCGATGAAGTTGTTGATGCCCACCGTCAGGGGCTGCTTCTCCGGCTCGGTGGTGAGGGTCAGGCCCATCACGAACTCGTTCCAGGACGTGATGAAGGTGAAGATCACGGCCGTCACCACGCCGGGCAGCGCCAGCGGCAGCGTCACCTTGATCATGGCGCCGAACCTGCTGGTGCCGTCCACCATGGCGGCCTCCTCCAGCTCCGCGGGGATGGAGCTGATGTACGCCGTCAGGATCCACACCGCGAAAGCGAGGTTGAACGCCGCGTTGGTGAGGATCAGCGTCCAGACCGAATTGAGCATGTCGAGCTGGTGGAACTCGCGGTACAGACCGACCAGGAGCGCCGTGGGCTGGAACATCTGGGTGACCAGGACCAGGAGCAGGAAGACCTTGCGGCCGCGGTAGCGCATGCGGGCCGTGTAGTACGCGGCGGGCAGCGAGACGAGCAGCACCAGCAGGGTGGCGCCGCCCGCGACGAGCAGCGTGACCTGGAGGTTCTGGCCAAGCTCGGACTCCTTCCAGACGTCGATGAAGTTGGCCCACTCCAGGTCCTTGGGCAGGTAGGTGCGGTCCCGCAGCTCGTCCTTGGGGCGGAGCGCGGTGACGATCATCTCCAGGTACGGCGCGAGGAAGATCGCGGCAAGGAGCCACGCGCAGGCCGTGATGACCAGGGTGCGGGGCCGGAAGGTCCGCTTCGCCTTCTTCGGCGCGTCGTCCTTCCGGGGCGCGGGGCGGGTCGCCGTCGCGGTGGCCATCAGTCCTCCTCGTTCCACCGGCTGACCTTCAGGAAGATCAGCACGAGCACCACGACCATCAGGAAGTTGACGACCGACATGGCCGCGGACTCACCGATGTCGGTCTCCTTCAGCTTGTACATGAACACCATCGACGTGGAGGTGTCGTAGCCCGGACCGCCCTGGGTCATGGCCCAGATGATCGGGAAGGAGTTGAAGACGTTGATGAGGTTGATGACGACGCCGACGAGGAAGGCGGGCCGCAGCATCGGCAGCGTGATGTGGCGGTAGGTCTGCCAGGGCCCCGCGCCGTCGATGCGCGACGCCTCGTACACGTCCTGCGGGATGGTCTGGAGCCCGGCCAGGAGGGTGTACGTGGTGAAGGGCAGCGACACGAAGACGGCGACGCCCATCATCCACGGCCAGGCGGTCTCCGGCTTGCCCAGCCAGTCCTTGGAGCTGTCGATGAGCCCCAGGTCGAGCATGAGCGTGTTGAGGACGCCCGCGGTCTGGTTGAGCATCCACTTGAAGCCGATGGCGGTCATCAGGACGGACGCGGCCCAGGGGGCGATGAGGGCCCAGCGGGCGTAACGGCGGCCGGGGAACTTCTGGTTGAACAGCTGGGCCAGGGCGAGCGAGAGCAGCATCGTCACGCTGACGACGACGACCGTCCACACGACCGTCCAGATGAGGACGGCACTGAAGTCGCTCTCCTCGAAGAGCTTCTTGAACTTGTCGGTCCCGGCGCTGCCGCGCACCTTGCCGGAGATGGAGATGTTGAGGAACGAGGTGCGGATCAGCTCGACGACGGGCCAGACGACCACGGCGAGGATCAGCAGGACGACGGGCGCTATCCAGGGCAGCGGACCGAGCCGGGCCAGGCCGCTGCGGCGGCTCACCGGCCGTGGTGCGCGCCCGCCCCGCCCCCGGCCGGTGTCGGCCGGGGGCGAAGGGGCTTTGAGCGACACGAGAACTCCTTTACTCGGCGCCGGCCGCTACTTGGCGTCGGCCGCGGCCGACTCCGCCTTCTTCTGGAGATCGCCGAGGATCTGCTTCGGGTCGTCGGAGACGGCCTTGCCGCCGGTCTTCTTCATCTCGGCGGAGACGACGTCCCAGCTGATGTCGCCGAGCGGGTAGAACTTGGCGTTCGGCAGCACCTGGAAGAAGGGCTCCAGGTCCTTGTGCTTGCCGCTGTCGGTCATCTGCTTGAGGGCGTCCTTGGTGACCGGCATGAGGTTGTACATCTCGTCGAACGCCAGCATCTTCTTGGAGTACGTGAAGTCCAGGAACTTCTTCACGCCTTCCTTCTCCGCGCCGCCGTCCTTGAACGCCATCATCCAGTCGGCGACGCCGAGGGTGCTGTCGAGCGGTCCCGTCTTGCCGGGGATGGGCACGACGCCGTAGTCGACCTTGCCCTCCTTGGCCATCTGGATCAGGCTCGGGTGGCCGTTGAGCATGCCGACCTTGCCCGCCGCGAAGTCCGCGAAGGCGGTCTTGCGGTCGGTGGAGGCCGGGTTGGGGTAGGTCAGGCCGGGCTTGACCAGGTTGGTCTTGAGCCACTCGAAGGTCTCGACGTTCTTCGCGCTGTCGAGGGTGTACTTGCCGTCGGCGTCGGTGTAGCCGCCGCCGTTGCCGAGCTCCCACATCATCGACTCGCCCTGGGTCTCCTCGGGGCCGAGCGGCAGGGCGTAGGGGGTGTCGGCGGCCTTCTTGTCCTTGATCTTCTTCGCGGCGTCGGCGAGTTCGTCCCACGTCTTGGGCGGGTTCTTGACGCCGGCCTTCTTAAAGACGGCCTTGTTGTAGAACATGACGCGGCTGGAGGAGACCCACGGGATGCCGTACTGGGTGCCGTCGACCTCGCCCGCCTTGGCGAAGGACGGGATGAGGTTGTCGCGGGTCTCGCGCGAGAGGACCTCGTCGGCCTTGTAGAGCAGGTCGTCGGCGACCTTGTCCGCGTATCCGCCGGTCTGAAGCAGGTCGGGCTCGTTGCCCGCCTGGATCATGTTCTTGACGGACTTGTCGATCTCGTTCCAGTTGATGACCTGGACGTCGACCTTGTAGCCCTTGTTGGCCGCCTCGAATTCCTTCTTGACCTCGGCCCAGTACACCTTGGAGGCGTTGGATGCCTTGTCGCCGTAGTCGGCGGCGACGAGCTTGATCGTCTTGCTGTCCCCGCTGTCGCTGTCACCGCTGCAGGCGGTAAGTCCCAGAGCCATGGCGAGCGTTGCCGCACCGGTGGCGACTATTCGATTCCTCATGCTGTTTCAACCCTTCGACATCGGTGTCGACTTGAGCGCGTCCAGTCGCCCCCCGCGGCGCCGTCGCGCCGACACTACTCAGGCCCGGATTCGCCTTGACAGGCCTAGACCACTTTCGTGGCCAACTCGAAATCACCTGCTCTACCAGGTCACTTGATGGCCCCTGCCGTCAGTCCGGCCTGTACCTGTCGCTGGAAGACGGCGTAGACCACGAGCACCGGGAGCATCGCGATCGTCAGACCCGCGAAGAGGGCGCCCCAGTCGCCCCGGTAGCCCTGGGAGACGGCCAAGGAGGCGAGCCCCTGCGGGAGTACGTAGCTCTTCTCGTCCTCGTTGTTGAGCAGCAGCGGCAGCAGGTACTGGTTCCACTGGCCGAGGAAGTTGAAGATGCCGATGCTGACGAGGCCGGGCTTGGCCATCGGCAGCATGATCTGGAAGAACGTACGGGTGTGGGAGGCGCCGTCGACCATCGCCGCCTCCTGCACGCCGGTCGGCAGCGTACGGAAGAAGGAGGTGAGGAAGAAGGTGGTGAAGGGCAGCGAGTACGCGATGTACGCGATCATCAGCCCGGGCCGGGTGTCGAGGAGCCCGAAGTTCTCCATCACGGCGAACAGCGGCACCAGGGCGAGGATGACCGGGAACATCATGCCGCCCGCGAACAGCATGAAGATGACGCGGTTGCCGGGGAAGGTGAAGCGGGCGATGACGTAGGCCGCCATCGAGCCGAGCAGCATGGTGCCGGTCAGCGAACCGGCGAGGATGATGAGCGAGTTGAGGGTGTACTGCCCGATGTTGGCCTTGTTCCACGCGTTGGAGAAGTTCTCCCAGTGGAAGGAGGCGGGCCAGCCCATCGGGTCGCTGAGGATCTCGGCGGAGGGCCGGAACGCGGTGAGGGCGACCCAGATCAGGGGCCCGGCGGCGAGGATGACCCACAGCACGAGGAAGGCGTGCGAGAAGACGTTGAGGGCACCGCCCGTCTCCTTCTCGCGGCGGGGCGCGGACGTCGTCTTGGACGGCGGGGCGGTGGTGGTGGTGGTCATGATGCAGTGACTCCCGCGGTCTCAGTATTCGATCCGGTCGCGGTTCCCGACCCGCATGACGATCAGGGAGAACGCCATGCTGAGGAAGAGAAGGACGACGCCGATGGAGGTGGCGTAGCCGTACTGGCCGTCCCTGAACCGTTCGTAGAGGAAGACCGGGGTCACCTTCAGGACGTGCGGCGGCACCATGACCAGGCAGATCGCGAAGGTGTCGAGCGCCTGGATGCCCATGTAGATCCAGCCGGTGCGCACCGTGTCCCAGATCAGCGGGAGGGTGACGTTGAAGAAGGTGCGGGCGCGGCCCGCGCCGTCGAGGAGCGCGGCCTCGTAGATGTCCTTGGGGATGGCGCCCATCGCCGCGGAGAACAGCACCACGTAGAACCCGATGAAGCTCCAGCTGATCACGGTGAGCAGGGAGATCAGACCGAGGGTCTCGTCCCCGCCGAGCCAGGCGGGCCCGTCGACGCCGACCTTGTCGAGGCCGCCGTTGATGAGACCGCTGTTGGTGTTGAAGACGCGTCCCCAGACGACGGCGATGATGGCGACGGACAGGACCTGCGGGAAGAAGTAGACGACCTTGTAGACCGACGATCCCGCGACGCCCGCGATGGCCCGTCCCCTGCGGTGCCGCCCGCCCGAGGTGATCATGTAGGCGAAGAACATGCCGAGGACGAGGGTGAGGACGGGCGCGATGACGAGCAACAGCGCGCTCACCCGCAGGGAGTCCCAGAACCGCTCGTCGTTCCACATCTTCTCGTAGTTGTCGAACCCGACGAAGTTCGCCACGGGTCCGCCGGACCAGTCCGTGAACGAGTAGTAGATCGCCTGGATGAAGGGCGAGATCACGAACAGCGCGTAGAACGCGAGCGGCACGGCGAGGAAGCCCACGATGAAGCGGTACTTGTCGAGCGTGCGGTAGCGCCGGTCGTAGCGGACGCGTTCGGGGGTGAAGCGGGGTGGCAGCAGCGCCGCCACGACGAACAGCAGCAGGTTCGGCGGGCCCGGTGGGGGCTTGCGTTCGGCCTGCTTCTTGGGAGGTGGCGTCTGGTCCACCCGGGTGTCGGTCTTCACGCTGATCAGCCCCGCCCGCTCTTCCACATGCCTACACGTGCTCGGTTACGTGCCGGGGTCCGGGGCCGGCAGCGGCCCCGGACCGTCTGGTCAGGCCTTCTTGACCTTGGTGATGTCGGGGTCCTTCATGATCCGGTCGGAGGCCTTCTGCATGGTGTCCATCGCCTGCTTGGGCCCGATCTGGCCCTGCATGAACTTGTGGATCATGTTGTTGAAGTCCTCGCGGAACAGCTCGTTGTACCAGTCCATGAACTGGGGGATGACGATGTTGTCGCCGGCCGCCTTGATGGCCGCCTGGGCGCTCGCCGTGCCCGAGGGCAGCTTCTGCCCGTCGATGGCGCCCTTGACGACGGGCATGGAGCCGATCTCCTTGAAGAGGTTGAGCGCGGCTTCCTTGCTGTACATCATCCGCAGCCACTCCAGGCCGCCCTGCCGGTTCTTGGCCTTGGCCGGGACGATGAAGGGCTCACCGGCCGGGGAGTAGAGCGTGCCGAACGGCATCTTGTCGCCGGAGTCGAGCGACGGGGTAGCGCCGACCTGCATCGCGAAGTCCTTCGGCGTGGTGTCCTTGGCCTCGTTCTCCACCCAGGAACCGTTGGGCACGAAGAGGCACTTGCCCTCCTTCGTCCACGCGGTCTGCATCTCGGTGTGCGCCTCGGTGCCGTCGAAGCCGGTGAGCACGTACTTCTTGGCGACGAGCTCCTCCCACGCCTCGAAGACGTCCTTGACCGCCTCGTGCTTCCAGGCGTTCGGCTCGAGGTAGTCCATGGCCGTGGTGACGTCGCGGCCGCCGCGCTGGGCGAACATCGCGTACATGCTGAAGAACATGTAGCGCGGGTGGCCGCCCGGGTAGCTCCAGCCGTGGATGCCCTTGGCCTTGGCCTTCTTGCAGACGGCGAGCATCTCGTCCCAGGTCTTGGGGTACTCGCTTTCGAGCCCGTCTTCGAGCAGCTTCTTCGAGTACCAGTTCCCGTACACGGTCAGCGCGATGTTGAGCTGATAGCACTCATTGCCGCCGAAGCGGCCCATCTGCTCGACGACCGGTACGAGGGTCTCGCGCACGGTGACGTTCGGGTCGTCCCACGAGGGCGCGTCCAGCACCTCGGCGAGGTCGGCGACCTGCTTGTTGTGGACAAGCTTGCCGGGGTTCATCTGGTCGGCGCCGGAGTTGTTGACGACGTCCGCGGTGGGCTTGCCGCGGACGATCTTCGGCTGGACCTGGGTGGCGATCTTCTCGGTGGGCTTCTGCTCCGGATCGGCCTTCGGGTACTTCTTGGCGTACATGTCCGTGACGAACTGGGCGTACTTGTCGCCGTACCCGCCGTTGAAGATGTAGACGGTGAGTCCGGCGTCCGCCTTCACGCCGAGCGGGTTCTTCTTGCTCTTCTCGCCCTTTTCGGCCTTGTTCTCCTCGCCGCCCCCGCTGGCGCACGAGGTGAGCGCCCCCACGGCCGGCACCGCGAGCAGCCCCGCGGCCGCTGCCCTCTTCATGACATCACGACGGTTGACGCTGGTGGATCCCATGCTCAAGTCCTCGCCTTCTCCAGGACTCAGGCGGTGAACCGGACCCTCCCCGGCACCGCGGTGGTGTGAAGCTGGGCTCGTGCGCCGGGTTCTCGGACGGGAAAAGGCAGTTGACGTTCGACGCGCCCCCGCCCCCACACCCCCGGGCCTGCGGCCGGGTCGGACGGCCGGGCAGACGCGGACAGGTATAGTCCACTCGCGGCCGGGTGGGCAAGATCGAATACGACTTTGGACTGCAGCCTTTTCCGAGTTGAGACCTGCGACGATCCCTGGTCGGGACCAGTGATGATCCCGGGTCGGGGCCAGTGGTGATCCCGGGTCGGGACCGCTGACGACCCCGCGTCGAGGCCGGTGACGATCCCGGTCGGGGGCCGGTGAAGATCCCCGTCCGAACCTCTCGCACATCGCGGCCGGAACCCGTGGACTTTCGCGCCGGTTTCCATGGACTTTCCCTCGGGTCACCCGAGTGGCAGGGGTGACGTGAACACGGGGTGGCTGGCTAGGGTCGGTCCTCATGGAGAGCACGGGAATCGTTCACCGCCGGTCGACGGCGGAGCGTACGCGCGACGCGCTGGGCCGCCTCGCCGCCGAGCGGGACGCATGGGTGGCGACCGCGCACCCGGAGCACGGGCCGCACCAGGTGCCGCTGTGGTTCCTGTGGGACGGGCGGGCGGTGTGGGTGTGCACGGGGGCCGCGTCGGCGACGGTGCGGAACATCCGTGCGGAGCCGCGCGTACGTCTGTCGCTGCCGGACACCTTCGACGTGCTGCTCCTCCAGGGAGAGGCGGAGTGCTTCCCCGACCAGGAGGTGCCGGAGGCCGCGGCGCGGGCGTTCGCCGACAAGTTCGGGTGGGATCCGCGTGCGGAAGAGGGGCCCTATGTGTACGTACGCGTGGTCCCGCGGACGGTGCGTGCCTGGCGCGGGGAGCCGGAACTTCGCGGGAGGGTCGTCATGCGAGAGGGCAAGTGGCTGACGCCGACGCCGTGACTTCACGCTGAACGGGCGTTCTACAGTGTGCCGGTGCCGACTGCCCCTCCCCCGCCGTCACGGATACGGCCGAACGAACTCCGGCCCGGCCGTCATTGGTACGTTACGGCGGCCGTGACCGCCGTCGCGCTGATCGTGCTGGGCCTGGCCATCGGCGTGTACCGGTTCACCGGCGCGCTCGACGCGGTGGACACGGGGCGGCAGTTCGCCGACGGTGACACCGTCACGCTGCGGCTCGGCCCGGAGAGCGACAGAGCGATCTGGGTCGAGAGCCGGGGCCCGTCACCGGCCCAGAAGTGCGGCATCTCCGGTCCAGGGAACCCCCGTCTCACCGGCCCGGGCATCGACTTCTTCCTCACCCGCGACGAGACGTGGAACCCGCTCCGCACGATCGAGGTGTCACGGCCGGGCGACTACGAGATCACCTGCACGTCCGAGGGGCCGTCCAAGTACGCCATCGGGGACCGCGGAGGCTACGTCACGCTGGTGGTCGGTCTGATCGCCGCCGTCGCCCTCCCGGCCCTCGGCATCCTCGTCGGCACCACGATCGCCGCCGTCACCGCGTTCCGCCGCCGCGCCCACCGCAAGCGGCTGCTCGCCGAACGGCACGTCAGCGCCACGACTGATCAAGCGGTGCGCGCGGGCACGTCCGCGTAGACCGGCAGCTTCCAGTCGCCTCCGCGGTCCTCCTTGGCGAACCGCGCGACCAGCTCGGGGACGCGGAGGAAACAGGCCAGCGCTGTGGCGTTCCGGAAGGCGCTGATGGCGTGCTTGTTCGTGGGCATGCCCATGCGCAGGACGCGGGGGTTGACCTCCGCCTGGATCGCGTCGACGAAGGGCCGCAGGACGCGGTCGTAGTTCGCCAGGGCGGTGGGCAGGTCGTCGGCGTGCCGGTTGATCTCGCCGGCCAGGACGTACGCGCCGACCAGACCGCCGGAGACGCCCATGCCGCTGTACGGGGACGCGCAGTGCGCGGCGTCCCCGGCCAGGACCACGCGGCCCTGGGACCAGGTGTCGGTGCGCACCTGGGCTATCTCCTGGGAGTAGAAGAACGGGCTGTCCGCCATGCCCTCGATGAAGCGCTCGGTCTGCCAGCCCGCGTCGCGGAACCGGTCGGCCCAGAACTTCTGCTGCCGTTCGACGGGCGCACGGTGGATCGCGGACGCCTCCGCCGAGTCCTCGCGCAGCACGAAGTACACCTGGGTCTCGGTCGCGTTGTGGCTGCGCCGCATGATCTGGCGGCCGCCCGGGACCATGTAGGTGTCGCGGATGTTCGTGTCGGAGGCGGTGCGCGGGACGAACCAGTAGGCCATGTGGATGCCGACGCGCCAGTACGGGTCGAAGCCCTCCGGCAGGAGCGCCCGCCGGATGCGTGAGCCCTGTCCGTCCGCTCCGATCAGCAGGTCGTACGCGCCGGAGGTGCCGTCCGAGAAATAGACGGTGACGTGGTCCGAGTCCTGGTCGAAGCCGTCGACGCTCTTGCCGTAGACGAACTCGGCACCGTCCTTGGTCGCGTCGTTGAGGACGCGGACCAGGTCGCCGCGCATGATCTCGTACTCCGAGGTGAGGGACTGCCGCCCCTTGCCGGAGGTGTTCGCCATGAGCGTCGCCTTCGGTTTCCCGCGGGAGTCGACGAACGCGACACCCGCCTCGTCCACGAGCTGATCCCGCACGGCCGGCAGCAGCCCCATGCGCTCGACCGCCTCGATGCCCTGCCCGCGCAGGTCGACCTGGGCACCCGAGGCGCGCAGCGCCGGAAAGCGCTCGACGACCGTCACGCGGTGACCGCCACGGGTGAGCCAGAAGGCGAGCGCCTGCCCGGCGATCCCGCCACCGGCGACGAGAACCCGCAGGGAACCCGTCGAGATCTTCTTGTCTTTCATGACGACCGCCAGAATCTATCGGTGATTGATTCCCCCTGTGATCGAGAGTCCTCTATCACCGATAGAATGTCAACGTGACCAAGATGAACCGCGAGACCGTCGTCACCGAGGCGCTGGATCTGCTCGACGAGGTGGGCCTGGACGCCGTGAGCACCAGGCGGCTGGCGAAACGGCTCGGCGTCGAGCAGCCGTCGCTCTACTACCACTTCCGCACGAAGAGGGATCTGCTGGCGGCCATGGCGGACTCGGCCATGACCCCGCACTCCACCGCACCGCTCCCCTCCCCCGACGACGACTGGCGCGAGTGGTTCGCGGAGAACTCCCGCAGCTTCCGCCGCACGCTGCTGATGCGCCGCGACGGCGCCCGTCTCCACGCGGGCACGACCCCGACCGGCGACCTCGACCGGATCCGCCACAAGCTGGCCTTCCTCGTCGCCTCCGGCGTGCCCGAGAGGGACGCGCAGATGGCGATGCTGGCCGCCGGCCGGTACACGGTCGGCTGCGTACTGGAGGAGCAGGCGGACGCGGACCCGCCGCAGGGAGACCTGCCCGCCGACGTTCCGGTCATCGACCCCGAGGAGGCCTTCGAGGCGGGCCTCACCCTTCTCCTCGACGGCCTCGCGCACCACACGCCTGCCTGAGGAGCACGGCACACGCCGTCCGCGGGCCTCACTCGGGCCCGGCCGGTCGGGGCGACCTGGTCGGGCAGCCGGGGGCCTGCTGCATGGAGTCCCACGCGTCGAACGAGGCGACGAGTGCCGCGGGCAGCAGGCCGAAGGGTGGCGGCAGCAGGTCGCGGAGCGGCGGCACTTGACCCCTGCCGGTGCACCGGCGGCCCCCGCGGCAACTCCGTTGAGCCGGACGAGGACCGCGTCGGCCTGACACGTACTTGGCGAACCAACCCGGGCGCCCACCCAGGGGGGGGGCAGCTCCGCCCCCCCCAGCGACGCCCACCCCGAACTCGTACGCGTACGACGGCCCTACACCGCCTCGCCTCAGCAGCGCGTCAGCCGGGCCACCACGCGACCACGTGGTCCAACACGCCGCAAAGCGTCGCAAGCCGACACTCTCCCCCGCGCCGGGCACAGTACGTCACAGGCTGGCCCCAAGACGCCCCCCACCAACAGCCTTGACACCACTTGCCACTTGCCTCCCTACTAGACCTTGCGCAGCGACCGTGACAACGTTGTCCAACTCGCAAGGAGGGGCTCGGGGATGCCGAACTCGGCACGCAGACCTCGTTTCAGACAACACCTCAGCCACCACGCTCACCACCGCCCGCCCGGTCAACGGCCCCGTTCGGCCATGGCCGCCGGGACGCTCGCGATCGCGCTCGTCGTGGCGGCACAGGGGGCCGCCGTCGCCGGACCCGAACGGGCGCCGCGGGCCGACCGGGAGTTCTCCTCGTCCTTCGAGGACGGCCAGGCCCTGCCGGACTGGCTGAGCACCGTCGAGACGGGGCCCGACGGGAAGAAGAAGTCCGCCGGGGTGAACGGCGAGTTCAGCTCCGGGCTGCCCGGCAGCGTGAACGACCACGTCACCGAGGTGCGGGCCAGCGGTGAGAACGCCGGGTCCGGCGAGGTCGCCGCGAACCTCGTCGACGGCGAGGCGACCAGCAAATGGCTGACGTTCGCGAAGGACGGCTGGGCCGAGTTCGACCTGGACGAGCCCGCGAAGGTCGTGACGTACGCACTGACGTCCGCCAACGACCACGCCGAGCGCGACCCCAAGGACTGGACCCTCAAGGGCTCGACGGACGGCAAGGAGTGGACCGTCCTCGACGAGCGGAAGGGGGAGGTCTTCGACGGGCGGCACAAGACGAAGAAGTACGACTTCGCCAAGCCCGACGACGCGAAGGCCTACTCCCACTTCCGCCTCGACGTCACCGCCAACAACGGCGCCTCCGACGCCCTCCAACTCGCCGACGTGCAGCTGTCCGTCGGCGGTACGCAGGCCCCCGGCCCCGAGGACATGCTGAGCCTCGTCGACCGCGGCCCCAGCGGCTCGCCCACCGCCAAGTCCCGCGCCGGGTTCACCGGGAAGCACGCGCTGCGCTACGCGGGCAGCCACAAGGCGGACGGCCGCGGTTACTCGTACAACAAGGTCTTCGACGTCAATGTGAAGGTCGAGCGGGACACCGAGCTCGGGTACCGCGTGTTTCCCTCCATGGCCGAGGGTGATCTCGACTACGCCGCCACCAACGTCTCGGTCGATCTCGCCTTCACCGACGGCACGTACCTGAGTGAGCTCAAGGCCGTCGACCAGCACGGGTTCCCGTTGACCCCGCAGGGGCAGGGCAACTCCAAGGTGCTCTACGTCAACCAGTGGAACAACGTCGCGTCGCGCATCGGGCAGGTCGCGCGCGGCAAGACCGTCGACCGCGTCCTCGTCGCGTACGACTCCCCGAAGGGGCCCGCGAAGTTCCGCGGCTGGGTCGACGACGTGTCGTTGAAGGAGAAGGCCCCGGAGAAGCCGAAGGCGCATCTCTCGGACTACGCCGACACGCGGCGCGGCACCAACTCCAGCGGCGGCTTCTCGCGCGGCAACAACTTCCCCGCCACCGCGGTCCCGCACGGCTTCAACTTCTGGACGCCGGTGACCAACGCGGGCTCCCTGAGCTGGTTGTACGACTACGCGCGCGGCAACAACGACGACAACCTGCCGACGATGCAGGCGTTCAGCGCGAGCCACGAGCCGAGCCCGTGGATGGGTGACCGGCAGACGTTCCAGATGATGCCGTCCGTCGACAAGGACACCCCGAGCGCGTCCCGCACCAAGCGCGCGCTGCCCTTCCGGCACGAGAAGGAGACGGCGAGCCCGCACTACTACGGGGTGACGTTCGAGAACGGCCTGAAGGCCGAGATGGCGCCCACCGACCACGCGGCGATGATGCGGTTCACCTATCCCGGTGACGACGCGAGCGTCATCTTCGACAACGTGTCGGAGAAGGGCGGCCTGACCCTCGACAAGGAGAAGGGCATCGTCTCCGGGTTCTCGGACGTCAAGTCGGGCCTGTCGGCGGGTGCCACGCGGCTCTTCGTCTACGGCACCTTCGACGCCCCCGCCACCGCGGGCGGCAAGCTGGAGGGCGGCGGTGGCGGCGACGTCACGGGCTATCTGCGCTTCAAGCCCGGCAAGGACCGCACGGTCGGCCTCCGCCTCGCGACGTCCCTCATCAGCCTGGACCAGGCGAAGGCGAACCTCGCCGACGAGATACCGCGGGGCACGTCGTTCGAGCGGGTGAAGAACCGGGCGCAGAAGCAGTGGGACGACATCCTCGGCAAGGTGGAGGTCGAGGGCGCGAGCGAGGGGCAGCGCACGACGCTGTACTCCAGCTTGTACCGCCTGTACCTGTACCCCAACTCGGGCTTCGAGAAGGTCGCGGCGAAGGGGGGCGGCGGCAAGTCGACGTACAAGTACGCCTCCCCGTTCTCGCCCCAGACCGGGCCCGACACCCCCACCCACACCGGCGCGAAGATCGTCGAGGGGAAGCCGTATGTGAACAACGGCTTCTGGGACACGTACCGCACGACGTGGCCGGCGTATTCGCTGCTCACCCCGAAGAAGGCCGGTGAGCTGGTCGACGGCTTCGTGCAGCACTACAAGGACGGCGGCTGGACCTCGCGCTGGTCGTCGCCCGGTGCCGCGGACCTGATGACGGGCACGTCGTCCGACGTGGCGTTCGCCGACGCGTACACCAAGGGTGTGAAGTTCGACGCGGAGGCCGCGTACGACGCCGCCCTGAAGAACGCGACCGTGGTCCCGCCGACGTCCGGCGTCGGCCGCAAGGGCATGAAGACGTCGCCGTTCCTCGGCTACACGCCCAGCGAGACGCACGAGGGCCTGTCGTGGGCCCTGGAGGGTTACCTCAATGACTACGGGATCTCCCGGATGGGAGCGGCCCTCTACAAGAAGACGGGCAAGAAGCACTACAAGGAGGAGTCGGAATACTTCCTCAACCGTGCCCGTGACTACGTGAACCTCTTCGACGGCAAGGCGGCGGGCGCGGGCACCGACCCCGGCTTCTTCCAGGGCAAGGACACCAAGGGCGTCTGGCGCGTGCCTTCGGAGAAGTTCGACCCGCGCGTGTGGGGCCACGACTACACGGAGACCAACGCCTGGGGGTACGCCTTCACCGCGCCGCAGGACTCGCGCGGCCTGGCGAACCTGTACGGCGGCCGCAAGGGCCTCGGCGACAAGCTGGACACGTACTTCGCCACTCCGGAGACCGGCTCCGCCGAGTTCGCGGGCTCCTACGGAGGCGTCATCCACGAGATGACGGAGGCGCGTGACGTACGCATGGGGATGTACGGCCACTCCAACCAGGTCGCCCACCACGCCGCGTACATGTACGACGCGGCCGGGCAGCCGTGGAAGACGCAGGAGAAGGTCCGCGAGGTCCTCTCCCGCCTCTACACGGGCAGCGAGATCGGGCAGGGCTACCACGGCGACGAGGACAACGGCGAGCAGTCCGGCTGGTACCTCTTCTCGTCGCTCGGCTTCTACCCCCTGGTCATGGGCAGCGGCGAGTACGCCATCGGGTCCCCGCAGTTCACGAAGATGACCCTGCACCTCGACAACGGCCGCGACCTCGTCGTCAAGGCGCCGAGGAACAGCGCGAAGAACGTCTACGTGCAGGGGCTCAAGGTCAACGGCAAGCCGTGGAAGTCGACCGCGCTCCCGCACGACGTCGTCGCCCGCGGCGGAGTCATCGACTTCGACATGGGCCCGAAGCCGTCGGCCTGGGGCAGCGGCAGGAACGCCCAGCCCGCGTCGATCACCAAGGACGACAAGGTCCCGTCGCCGCGGAAGGACGCCCTCAAGGGTGAGGGCGCGCTCTTCGACGACTCGTCGGCGACGGAGGCGAGCACGGATGCGGCGGTGACCCTGCCGGTGGCCACCCGGACGAAGGCCGTCCAGTACACGCTGACGTCCCCCGCCGACAAGGCGAAGGCGCCGCGCGGCTGGGTGCTCCAGGGCTCGGCGGACGGCAACAAGTGGCGGGACCTGGACAAGCGCTCGGGCGAATCCTTCGCCTGGGACCAGCAGACCCGCGCCTTCACGATCGCCCACCCGGGCTCGTACGGGCACTACCGCCTGGTTCCGAAGGGCGGTGCCGGTGGCGGTGCGGTGACGCTGGCGGAGGTGGAGCTGCTCGGCTGATCACACGTCCGGCGACCCCGGCCCGCCTGCCGCACCTGACCTCGGTCGGGGGCGGTGGGCGGGCCGCTGTCGTGCCGGGGGCAGGCCGCTCACGTGCGGCGGGTGGACCGCTCACGTGCGGTGGGCGGACCTTTCACGCGCGGTGGGCGGACCCCTCATGCGCGGCGGGCGGGCCGCTCACCTCGTGTGACGCCCCCCGTATCCTCGTCCCATGCCCGAGCACTCCCCCTTGATCCAGAGCCTGCGCACCGCCGTCGCGGGTGCGCCCGACGACGTGCCGTTGCGGCTGCACCTCGCGGAGCTCCTCATCGCGGGCGGGCATCACGACGAGGCGGTCGCCGAGGCCGCCGTCGCCCTCCAGCGCGCGCCGGGTGACCCGCAGGCGCGGGAGTTGATGGCGCGGGCGATGGGGGCGCCCCAGCCGCCGCAAGCACCCCAGCCGCCCGCGGAGTCACAAGCACCCCCCGCAGGCTTCAACTGGAAGGCCGCCGAGGACCAGGTCGGTGACGTCGTCCCGCCCCGCTTCGTCGAGAGCCCAGCGGTCCCCGAGGCGCCGCGGACCGCCGACGGGAGCGGCGACCCCGGTGCCGCCTCAGCGTGGGAGGTCGAGGCGCCCGACGGCGTGCGGCTCGCCGACGTCGGCGGCATGCAGGACGTCAAGGACCGCCTGGAGGCCGCGTTCCTCGCGCCGCTGCGCAACCCCGAGCTGCGCAAGCTGTACGGGAAGAGCCTGCGCGGCGGCCTCCTGCTCTACGGCCCGCCCGGCTGCGGCAAGACCTTCATCGCCCGCGCCGTCGCGGGCGAACTCGGCGCCAACTTCCTCTCCATATCCATCAACGACGTGCTCGACATGTGGATGGGCAACTCCGAGCGCAACATGCACGAGGTCTTCGAGACAGCACGGCGCCAGGCCCCCTGCGTCCTCTTCCTCGACGAGCTGGACGCCCTCGGCGCCAAGCGCAGCCGCACCGCCCACAGCGGCATGCGCAACACCGTCAACCAGCTTCTCACCGAGCTCGACGGCATCGACGCGGGCGCCAACGAGGGCGTGTTCGTGCTGGCCGCCACCAACGTCCCCTGGGACGTGGACAACGCGCTGCGCCGCCCCGGCCGCCTGGACCGCACTATCCTCGTCCTGCCGCCCGACGCCCCTGCCCGCGAGGCCATCCTCCGCTACCACCTCAAGGACCGCCCCGTCGCGGGCATCGACCTGCGGAAGCTGGCCAAGGCCACCGACGGCCTGTCGGGGGCCGACCTCGCCCACCTCTGCGAGGCCGCCGCCGAGCGCGCGCTCCTCGACTCCGCGCGCACCGGCACCGTCCGCATGATCGGCATGCAGGACCTGACGGCCGCGGCCGCCACGATCCCTCCCTCCAGCGACCCGTGGTTCGCCTCCGCCCGCAACGTGGCGATGTTCGCCAACGAGGGCGGCATGTACGACGACCTGGTCACCTACCTCAAGAAGAAGCGGAAGCTGTAGAGCTGTGAGCACCGGCACTGTGCACCCCACCGTCGAGCGGGCCGACGGACTCATCGAGCTCAAGCGGTACGACGAGGCCGAGGCCCTGCTCGGGCAGCGCCTCGTCGAGGCCCCGGACGACATCCGGGCCTGGACCAAACTCGCCCTCTGCTTCGTGCGTTCCGACCAGCACGCGAAGGCCCTGACGGCGACGGACCGGGCGCTCGCGCTGGACCCCGAGGACGTCGGCGGTCTCATCATGCGCTCCCACGCCCTGCGCGGCGTCGGCGGCACGCGTTGGCAGGAGTCGGAGGGCGTACTGCGGGAGGCGATACGTCTCGCTCCTGACTACTGGTACGCGTACGCCCTCCTCGCCGACGTCGTCTGGCGCATCCGCCTCGTCCGCATCGGGCAGGCGGGCGGCGGCCAGATCACCGCCGCACAGATGCAGGGCCCCCTCCACGAGGCGGGCGACATCGCCATGGAGGCGCTCCGCCTCGGTCCCGAAGAGGTCTACGCGCACGAAGTGGCCTGGCAGATCGCCGACCTGGCCGGCAACAGCACGGGCGCCGACCAGCTGGACCACGCGATCCTCCGCCTCGACCCGAACCACCCATACGCCCTGGCCCGCCAGACCAGAAAGGCCGCCTCCGCGCCCGGCGTCAAGGCCCGCGAGGCCGCCACGCTGTACGCCGACGCGCTGGCCTCCGCCCCGGACTCCCGTCCCATGCGGGACGGCCTCGACGACGCGTCGTACCGCATGCTGCGCGGCATCCGCTGGCTCGCCCTGCTCTGCCTCGCCGTCATCGCGGCCTCCGGCCTCGACCTCTTCGTCACCGAGGGCGAGACCCCGCGCGAGCTGCCCGTCTCGCTCGGCCAGCGCCTCTGGTTCCTCGTCCCGATGTCCGCGCTGTGGACGGTGGGCGCCCTGCTCAGGTACCGGCGGCTGCGGGCGGGCGTCCGCATCAACATCCGCTCCCTCATCCGGCGCCGCAAGTGGGCGCGCATCGTCCTCGCTCAGGCCGCGTGGGCCATGCTCTGCACACTGCTCATCGCGGAGATCCCGTGGTCCGAACGGACCGTGCCGCAGGTGCTGTTCTGGGCCGGCCTCGTCCCGACGCTCGCCACGGTCTGGTTCGACCGCAAGAAGAACAGCTGACGCGAGGAGGGGTGGCGGCGCGAGGACGAACTCGCACCACACCGTCTTGCCCGGTGCCTGTTCCTCGACCCCCCACTTGTCGGCCAGCGCCGCGACGAGCAGGAGTCCGCGCCCCGACTCGCCGTCCTCCCGCTCGTCGAGGTCGAGC
This sequence comes from Streptomyces venezuelae, assembly GCF_008642315.1. Classification (NCBI taxonomy): domain Bacteria; kingdom Bacillati; phylum Actinomycetota; class Actinomycetes; order Kitasatosporales; family Streptomycetaceae; genus Streptomyces; species Streptomyces venezuelae. The sequence goes on from NZ_CP029192.1 coordinate 2,082,934, forward strand.
CTCGGCCGTCCGCTGCCGCTGTCGTGCACGGCCACGCGGATGGTGTCGCCGCCATGGTCGACGTACAGCCGGAATCCCCGTCCGGGCGGGACGCCGTGCAATAGCGCGTTGGTCACCAACTCACTGACGCAGAGCGTGATGTCGTCGGCGCGTTCACCCTCGATCCCCCAGTCGCCGAGCGCTGCGGCGGCGAAGGCGCGGGCTGCGGGGATGGAGTGGCGCTCGCGCCGGTAGAAACTTTCTCGGTTCACGTGACGAGAGTCACTCTCCGTGGTCATGATGAAGCAGTGTGTAAACCCGTACGGGCGGGCTGTACGGGTTCCCTGCGTGCAAGCACGGCTTCTGTTGGGGAGTTGGACCGTATGAGCAGGCCAAGGCGACGATCACACAGGAACGCGTCGGCGATGCGGATGGTGGGTGCTCTGCTTGCACTGCACCGGTCCGCAGCCGGCTACACGCAGAGTTCGCTCGCCGAGCGTTTTGGCCTCAGCGAGGAGCAAATCGCCTCCGTGGAGCAGGGGCGGAGGGCGTTGAAGCTGGACTTGGCGGTGCAGCTTGACGCTTTGCTGGGCACCAACGGCACGTTGGAGACTGCGGTCTCCAACATGCCGGAGATCGACCTCGTTCCGAGGTGGGCGGAGGAGTACATGGACCTCGAGCGTGAGGCACTTGCTCTGTCCTGGTACGACAACCAGGTCCTGCCTGGCCTGCTTCAGACCTCGGACTACGCACGAGGTGTGTTCCAGAACGATGTTCCGGCACTCACCGAGGACGAGATTGAGCTACGCGTTGCGGCGCGCATGGAGCGCCAAGAAGTTCTCCACCGGCGAGCGCCTCCGACAGTGTGCTTCATCATTTCCCAGGTGACCTTGATGGACCGCCTCGGCGGCGACGACGTGTACGTTGCCCAGCTTCGTCACCTGCTCGAGTTGACCTCCCTGCCTGGCGTCACGCTTCAGGTCATGCCCGTCGGCCGCAGCTTCCACGCCGGGCTGTCCGGGCCCTTCATCCTCATCGAAACCCCGGACCACCAGCGCCTTGGCTACACCGAGGCACAGCGAGGCAGCCAACTGATCGCCGACCCGGACGAGGTGTCCATTCTGGAGCGCAAGTGTGCGATGCTGCGGACACAGGCTCTCAACCCCCTTGAGACCAGAGACCTGTTGGACCGTCTGCTAGGAGAGCAATGAGCGGCACCGCGCTTACCTGGTTCAAGTCGAGCTACAGCAGTGAACAGGGCGGCGCATGTCTCGAAGCCGCCTACAACTGGCGAAAGTCGAGCTATAGCGGCGACGAAGGCGGCGCTTGCGTCGAGGTCGCCACCCACCCCACCGCCATCCACATCCGCGACTCCAAGAACCCGGACGGCCCGCACTTCACCGTCACCCCGGACGCCTGGACCGCGTTCCTGAAGCTCCCCTGACGCACGTGAGGTATTACCTCTACGTCTCCCGCACCAAGCTGGACATGCTGTACGAGCAGATCCCGCCGAAGCTGCTGAAAAGGCTCGCCGTCGAGGCGAAGGTCGACCTCAAGGTGCTCAGTGTCGCCGTCCAGTCGCCGCGTGCGGACGTGACCTCGTACGACAAGCTGGACATCGTCGAGGCCTACCTGGAGCGGGAGTTCGACGTCAGCTGGATGACGGAGCCGAGGCCCTGGTTCCGGGGTGACCTGGAGCTGCGGGTCGCCGGGTACGGGTCTCCCGAGGGGCCGACGTTCATGACGGGCCGCGACGGCGACACCGTGATCGCGCTGATCGGCTCGGCGCACCACCTCCTCGGCCAGCGCACCGCGCCCGAGACGATCCAGCGCACCTACTCGATGTTGCCGTCACTGTTCAGGCTGCTGGACGACCGGCAAGGACGTGCGCACGGACAGGACGCGGCACATGACGTCCTGGAGTTCGCCGAGACGTTGAAGGAGCCGCCGGTCTACAGCGAGTTCCTCGCACGACGGCTGCTGCACGGCACGGCGGCCGGCCGGGACGGACGACAGGTCGACATCGTCGTAGGCACGCCGTTGTACGTGGCGATGGCGGACGAGGACACGCGCCGGGAGGCCTGACGTGGAGCCGGACATCGTGCGGATGCGGCTGGAGGGCGATGTCGCGGGCCTGGCCGAAGTCATGCGGTCCGGCCCCTCCCCGCACTACTCGTGGGCCGTCGACCTGCTGAGGGACATCGGCGGGCGTGAGGCGGCCGACGCCCTCTTCGACTGCGTCAACCGGCCGGACGCCTACCCGAAACGGCTGCACCTGCACGCACTGTCCGCCCTCGCGGAGCTGCGGGACCGCCGCGCCGTCCCCCGGATCCTGAGGACGGCGCGGCGCGGCGAACCGGACAACTGGGCGCGGGCAGCCCGGATGTACGAGGACCTGGGCGCGGTCGGCGGCCCCGAGGCGGTCCGTGAGCTCATCCACCGCCTGGGCGACCCGAAGCCGCCACGCATGGTCGTCGAGGCGGTGGCCCGGCTGCGCCCTCCGGAGGCCGTGCCCGCACTCCTTGCCGCGCTCTGGGCGCTGCTGCCCGGCGACGAGATGCACACCGTGGAGACGCTGGGGGCGATGCGTGACCCTCGTACCGCACCGGCATTGCTGTACCTGGCGGCATCCGAAGGCAGCTCACCGCGCCTGCGGAAGGGGGCGGTCCTGGCGCTCGCGCAGCTCCCCGAGGACTGCTGGCCGCCACCGGCGGGCACGGACGCCGAGTTCATGCTGACGCGCGCGCTGTGCGACCCGGACGCGGCGACCGCACGACCCGCCGCCGCCCTCCTGGCCAGGACCAACTACGGCATGGAGATACTGCGGAGCCACGTCCACGGCGCCGCGCCGCGGATACCGGCCGAGGACCGTACTCCCGCCTGCGCCGCCGTGACGGTCTGCGCGTACATCCAGGAACACCCCGCACGCTTCGGCGAGGACTACCGGGACATACCGAACCTGATCGCTCTGCTCGGCGAGCAGTCCGTACCGATGGTGCGCAGAGCGGCGGCATCGGCGCTCGGCGCGGTCGGAGGCAGCGCGGCGACCGAAGCGCTGCTCGCCGCGCTGGGCGACGACCGTACCGTCGACACGGTCGCGCGGGCTCTGTCGGCGCTGCCCGAGCCGCCCGTACGGGAGTTGCTCGCGGCGCTGGCGGACGACTCCCCCGCGGCCCGGCCGCAACGCCGGGGCTCCGCCATCGCATTGGGGCTGCTGGAGTGCGCGGACGCGGCGCCGCTGCTCCTGGACGCGCTCGGCCCGGAGAACCCCAGGGACGTACGATCGGCCGCCGCCGACGCGCTCGGGGACCTGCGACACGAACCGGCCGCCGCGCGCCTCGCGTCCCTCGCGGGCGACAACGAGGAGCCGGGCACACTGCGCGCTCGGGCGGTGCACGCGCTGGGCCGCATCGGTGCGCCAGAGTCGTTACGCGTCCTGCTGGCCGCCGCACGCGACCCGTCGGAGCCGGTGCGGGTGCAGGCGGTGCGGGCGCTGGGTGGGTTCCCCGTGCGGGAGGCGGTCGCCGCGCTCGGGGAGATCGCCTCGACGGACGCGAACCGTGACGTCGCGCGGGGCGCGGTGAGGGCGTTGGGCCGCATGGGCGCCCCGGCGGTGCACGTCCTCGCCGCGATGGCGTCGCGGTTCCGGCCGGACGTGGGGGAGGAACTGGTGACGGCGCTCGCCGAGTGCGCGGGGGCCGAAGCGGTGTCGGGGCTGGCCGTGCTGGCGACCTCGCCGGAGACCGCGGACGTCCGCGTCTCCGCGACCGAGACCCTGGTCGCCCGCCACTCCCCCGACTGCGTCGCACCCCTGGCGTCGATCCTCAGCGCCGACCCCGGCTACTACCCGCGCGACACCGCCCTGCGCGGCCTCGCTGCGCTGGACACGGAGGAGGCCGACGCGCACGTCCTCACGTACTGCCGGACGAAGGGTCTCGCGAGCGAGGAAGTACGCGCGGCGCTCCGCACCATCGCGGACCGCAGGCGCTGAGGTTCAGGTCGCGGAATCCTCGTCGGCGATGAGGTCCAGAAGCTGGTCGGGAGTGAGAGTGGCCAGGTCGACGGAGCGGTCTTCGCGGACGAGTCGTGCCGTTGCCTGCTGAGCCCTGAGCTGTTGGGCGCGTTCGATGAGATCGCCGGCGCGGCGCCGTTTGTGGATACGGTCGGCGATGTCCGCGACCGCGAGCATGGCTGAGGGGATGGACACGATCAGGGCCGTCACCGCAACAGGGTCGACGACCTTGGAGTCCGGATCGATCGCCGGTTCCGCTGTCGCAACGGGTTCGGGTGGGTAGCCCCATTCCGTGGTCAACGCGGCGACACTCTTCCCGGCGGCTTCGGCGTCCGCTCCGACAAACTCGATGATCACGGTTCCTCGTTTCCGTCGTCGGTGGCATCCAGTAACTCGTCGAGCTCGTCGACTACGTCCGACATACCGATCTTGACGGCAGCGGCTCGGCTCGTCTGGAACACCTGTCGGGCCTGTGCGCGTTCGCCTGCGGCCAGCAGAAGTTGCCCCCAGGTGGCCCCGACAACCGCGATGCCATCCGGTCGCTGAAGCTGCAAGAACAAGTGAAATGAGGTGGACAGCCTCGGGATGGCCGCGTCGAAATCCTCGCGACTCAGATCGATGCGCGCAAGGCCCCAGTTGGCTGCCGCGACGCCATCCATGTCCCTGAGCTGCTCATTTGCTTTCAAGCGCTTGCGCTGTAGTTCGATTGCTTCGTCGACCTCGCCCCGCTGAAAGAGGATCTCGGCGATCTGCCCCCAGGTGACCGCGACCGAACGGGTGTCACCGATCCGCTCGTAGACAGGCAGTTCGACCTCACGGCGAATCCGCAATGCTTCGTCGACCTCGCCCCGCTGTTCGAGAATGTCAGCGATCTGCCCCCAGGTGATCGCGACCGAGCGGGTGTCACCGATCCGCTCGTACGTCGGCAGGGTGACCTCGCGGCGGATCCGCAATGCTTCCTCGACCTCGCCCCGCTGCTGAAGCACGTCAGAGATCTGCCCCCAGGCGACTGCGGCCGAACGGGTGTCACCGATCCGCTCGAATGCAGGCAGGATGACCTCGCGGCGGATCCGCAATGCTTCCTCGACCTCGCCCCGCTGATAAAGGATCTCAGCGATCTGCCCCCAGGTGACCGCGACCGACCGGGTGTCACCGATCCGCTCGTACACAGGCAGTTCGACCTCACGGCGGAGCCGTAGTGCCTCGTCGGCCTCGCCCCGCTGCTGAAGGATGTCGGCGGTCTGCCCCCACATGACCGCGACCGAGCGAGTGTCGCCGGCGTCTGTGAACAGTTGGCGGGCCTGGTGAAGCAAGTCCTCGGCCTGGTCAACCTCGCCGCGGGTGAGCAGGCGGTTGGCCTGGTCGTAGAGAAGTGCGCCGTGGGCTGCCGGGTTGATCTGCACCTCACTGGTCCGGGTTTGCTGGACCGCACGGTTGAGCAGGGTGTCGGCGTGGGCGCCGTCTCCGCTGGTGACGGCCGCGTCGGCGACGGCCCGTAACAGGCCGACGGGGACCTCGTGGTCGTGGCGGTCGAGGAGAGTGATCGCGTGGTGGCCGAGTTCGGCGGCGGTGGACGCCGGGCCCTGCCGCAGGGCGGACACGGCCGCAGTGGCGCAGTCGGCGGTGATGGTCGGGTTGTCGGCGGCCAGGGCCAGTTGCGTCAACTGCAGGTCCATGTCGCCGCCGCGGTCGGGGCGGGGTATGGGGCCGCCCCACTGGGCGTACAGCGGTTCGGCAGCCACGGAGGCGAGGACGGCCTGCTCGTCGGAGGTGAGGGGCGCCAGGCGTCCGGCCGCGAGGGTGTTGACGGCCAGGGCCGGGACGTTGGGGCGATGCTGGTCGGGAAATGTGTCGAGGAGCCCGAGGCCGCACAGGCGGGCCGCCGATCCGCCGACAGCGGCGGCGATGACGTCGATGACGGGTTGCGGGACCGGGACGGTGAACAGGGTGCAGGCCCGTAACAGGGCGCAGTGGGTGGGTCCGGCCTGGTCAAGGAGTGCGTCGAGGGCCAGGTTCGCCAGGAAATCGCCGATGTCGGCGTTGTCGGCCGGCAGGTCACCCTGGTGAAGGTATGCCTCCATGCCCGCGACCGCGGCCTCGGCACGGGCCTGGTCGACCTGGCTGCTGTAGACCAGGCGCAGCCCGATGAGGTCCTGGAGTCCGGGGTTGCCGCAACTGACGTCAAGGGCCCGCTGGGCCAGGTCGGCTCGCTGGGTTGCGTACCCGGCCGGGGCCAGGCCCTGCTGACGGCGCTGGAGCTTGAGCTGCGCCGCCGACGACAACGGCTGCAACTGGACCGGTTCCAACCGAGCCTGCAACCCGTCGAGCGCGAACGTATAGCGGCTGGTGATCAGCAGACGGCTGTCGGTCATGGACGGGTCGAACGCACTGAGCACGTCGGCGAGTACGGCGGCGTGCTCGGGATCGACCCGGTGCGGGCCGTCGGGGTCGGCGGTGAGGATCTGTTCGAGATCGTCGATGATCAGCAGGAGGGGTTTGCGGATGTCGTCGAGTTGTTGGGCGCACGGTCCGGCCAGCAGGTCGATCAGCAGTGGCCGCAGGCGGTCCGGCTGTTCACGGAGCTCGGCGCGCCTCGCCTCGATGAGGGCGCGGGCATCGGGGTTGGCGGCGACGGCGTCGGCGATGGCGTCGATGATCGCCGTCGGGGTGTAGTCGCCGAACACAACGGCGACGGCCCGGTTGGGGTGACGGTCGGCGATCCGGGCGGCCAGGCTCGACTTGCCCAACCGGCCCTGCCCCTGGAGCAGGACCCCGGCTTTCCGCCCGCCGCGCAGGGCGCGCAGCGTCTGCTGCATTTCCGGGCGACGGCCCACGAACATCTCCGCTGCCGCGACCCGTAGCTGGTGCTTGCGGTCCATGAACGTCTGGGTCCCGTGGTGCGGGGGCACCATCTGGCGCTTGCGGTTTCCCCCGACCACAGAGCCGCCACCAGCCGGGCCCAGCCACAACCGCGCCAGGTGCCAGTCGGCGCGCTGGCGCTCGTCGGAACAGGCCAGTAGATGGCGGCGGGCGACGGCGACGGCCTCGGTCACCTCGACCCGGCGGCTGAGCTGCTGGTACAGGCGTTCGGCGAAACGCGTGGCGGCTCGGTCGCTGACCGAGCCGTCCCAGCCGATGACGGCAGGAATCCCGGCGGTCACCAGCCCGGTGGCCAACGAGTGCGCCACCGGCACGCCGGGATCGGGCGCAGGACCGCCCCGGTGACCGGCACCAGCGGGAACATGTCCGGTCACGTCGGCACCGGTGGCGGTCAGGCAGGCCGACACGAACGCCAGCCGCGGACGAGGGGTCAGCAAACCCACCAGCGCGTCCGCGCTGGTCGGAGAGCCGTCCCCGAGATCGTCCTCCATCAGCAGGACCGGAGTGGCGGGTTCGTCCGGCCCAGGACGCCAGTTGTGCAGCCCGTGGCACGACAGATGAACCACCGGCATTCCACCGAGCTCGGACAGGCGCAGGCCGAGATGCTCGGGATTGCCGGAGTCCTCGACGACGAGATCGAGGCTCGTCTCTCCGGCGGCGGTGAGGATGGCCATCTCCTCGGCCTCGTAGTCCAGTTCGTGCTGTCCCCGGGGTGCCGATGCCATGAACGCGACCCCGAGCCGGTACCCGTCCAGGGTCTGCGGCACACTCGGTTGACCGAGTCGCCGCGCCACCGCGAACAGCTTCGGCGACTCCGCCAGGAACCCGCCCTCGGGGCCGGCCAGCAACTCGTACGGGGCCCGCAGCAGCGCCCACGCCGCTGCCGAAGGTCGCGCCGGAGCCTGAACCTCGAACACCAGCGGCGCCGACGCCTCATCGAGCAGGCGCGTCAACTGGCCGAGGTCGCCGTCGAGCCACCCATACAAGTCACGCCCCACCGCGAGCAACACCTGCTCCTTGGAGCCGCTGCGCACGGCGTCCACGTACTGGGCGGCGACCTTGTCGAGGAGGTCGACGTCTGAAGTCTGCAACAGCCGCCGCGGACCCACCCGTCGGCCATCCACAACCAGCTCGAACCCGTTGGCGTCCAAAATCAGACCGGCGACCATATGCCATCGTAACGTTACGTAGCGGCGCCGTACCAGGGCCCGCATGACGGGCGCCGGGGCTGCGCGGCCTCGCGGCGATCCGGCACACTCAGGCCTCATGCCGATACATCCCGACGCCGCCGACTTCGCACGCCAGACGGAGAACGAGTGGCAAGACCTTCGCACGGAGGCGAGCGAGCTGCCCTACCCCTGGGCGCCCGCCTACCGGAGCCTCATCGAGGCCGCGTACGCCGCACCGGAACTACGCGCCCTGTACCCGTTCACCAGCCACTGGGCGCTGCGCTTCTCGACCACCACGCGCCCGGAGCTGACCCTGACGGGACCGTGCCTGACGACGAACGGCGACGGCACGTACGGAGTGGGCACCGGCTTCCTGACCCCGAACCTCGGCCTGTTCGCCACACCGAGTGAGGCGGTGGCGCTGGCCGTACGCCACCTGTCGTCGTAGCGCCCCGTCGACTGGACCATACTGGGCCCATGAGCCCGACGAGCCGGACCGCGACCCACCCCCACCGGTTCCGTGACCCGCGCCGCACGAGGCTCGACTTCCTGGACTCCGTCCTCGTGCGCTGTCCCGACTGCGACGAAGCCGCACACATTGCACCGGCACCGAGCCCTCCCGGAGAACCCGCCCCGGGCCTCTTCGTGCCGAGGCGTCTCGTCTGCCGCACCTGCGGTACGGCGAAGGAATCGCGTCGCGGTGGCCTGGCCTTCCGCCGGGACCCCTGCGGATCAGCCAGGGACCCGTACTTCGGCGCCCGGCTGTGGCTCCAGACCGAGACCCGGCACGGCTGGGTGTGGGCGTACAACCTGGAGCACCTGGACCTGCTCAAGCGGTTCGTGCAGGCGCAGTTGCGTGAAGGGATTCCCTGGAACGACCACGGCCGGAAGATGACCGTGGTGGCCCGGCTGCCCGCGTGGATGCAGCAGGCGAAGAACCGCGACGAGGTGCTGCGGGCCATCGCCCGCATCCACGCGACGGTGCTCTGATCTGGCCGGAAAGCCCTCCATCTACAGGCCCACCCCTAAGGGGTTCGTCTGCACCCTGGAGAGCACGCGCCCCTCGGACGAACGGTGGATGACGGGGGCCACACCCGCCGTGATGGTGGTGGGGTCGATCGCGCCTCACGCGACCCACACCACTCACCCGACGGGGGACCACACATGGCAGAGCCGGAGAACCCAGAGAGAGTCACCAACGCTCCGAGTCGCAGACACGTGATCGCGGCCACCGCAGCCGGGGGCGCGGCGTTCGCAATCGGAACCGCCGGGACGGCCGGAGCCGCCGAAGGGACGCCGACGCCCACCCCGCGCACCGGGTCGCCCACCGCCCCCATCGGCCCCGACGACCCCCGCTATCTCTCCCTCACCCAACGCGGCTGCAACGCCCGCTTCGTCGGCAAGCCCGACTACTACCGCGTCGTGCACTCCACCGCCGAGGTCGTCGACGCCGTGCAGCAAGCCGTACGGCAGGGCAAGCGCATCGCCGTACGCAGCGGAGGCCACTGCTTCGAGGACTTCGTCGACCACCCGGACATCAAGGCCGTCATCGACATGTCGCCGATGCGCGAGATCTCGTACGACGCCGAGCGGCGGGCGTTCTGCGTGGAGCCCGGCGCGCAGCTCGCCGAGGTGTACCGCGAGCTGTTCATCGGCTGGGGCGTGACGATTCCCGCGGGCGCGACGGCGGAGGTCGGCATCGGCGGGCACGTCGTCGGCGGTGGCTACGGCGTGATGTCGCGGCGCGACGGCGTCTCCGTCGACCATCTGCACGCCCTCGAAGTCGTCGTCGTCGACAAGGACGGCAAGGCCCGCGCCATCATCGCCGAACGCGACCCGGACACCCCGCACCACGACCTGTGGTGGGCGCACACCGGCGCGGGCGGCGGCAACTTCGGCGTCGTGACGCGGTACTGGTTCCGTACCCCGGGGGCCCGCGGCGACGACCCGGCCGAGCTGCTGCCAAGGGCCCCCGCCTCCTTCCTCGCCTTCCGGGCCGGCTGGAGCTGGAAGGACCTCGACGCGCGGGACTTCAAGACCCTCATGCGCAACCACGGGCAGTGGTGCGAACGCAACAGTGACCCCGACTCGCCGTACGCGAGCCTTTTCAGCGTGCTGATGGTCAACACCACCCAGGCGGCGGGCTCGGGCGCCGTCCTCGCCGGTGTGATCGACACGGCCGTGCCGGGCGCGCGGCGGCTCGTGGACGACTACATCGCCGCCGTGGGGAGAGGGGTGGGGGCCCAGCCCGCCATCCGCAGGCCTCCGCTGTCGTGGCTGAACGCGCTGACCTCCATCACGGACACCAGGTCCTCGCCGTTCAAGGTCAAGAGCGCGTATCTGCGGAAGACCTACACGGACCGGCAACTCGACGTACTGCACGAGCACTTGAGGCCGTCCGACGACCCAGCAGCGCGCATCAGCGGGACTCTGTGGCTCGTCGCCTACGGGGGCGCCGCCCGCAAGGTGGCCCCCGACGCCACCGCCGTCGCACAGCGCGACTCGATCCTGAAGGCCGTCTACATGGCGGGCTGGGACGCGGAGACGCAGGACGGCACCCGCGAAACCGAGTGGGTGCGCTCGCTCTATCGCGGGGTGTACGCCGACAGCGGCGGCGTCCCGGTGCCGGGCGCGGTCAGCGACGGCGCGTTCATCAACTACCCGGACGCGGACCTGGACGACCCGGAGCAGAACAAGTCGGGCGTGCCCTGGTACACGCTCTACTACAAGGACAATTATCCGCGGTTGCAGCGGGTGAAGGCGGAGTACGACCCGCGGGACGAGTTCCGGCACAGGTTGTCGATCCGGCCCGCGCGGTAACTGGACGGATGCGCCCGGCCGTTACGGCAGCCGGGCGCATCGCGCACGTTATGCGGTGTGCAGCCGCAGCCCGTACCGCTGAAGGATCTCGTTCACCGGCTGGAACCACGTCTCGCCACCGCTGCTGCAGTTGCCCCAGCCGCCGGACGTCACGCCCTGGGCCTGGTCGCCGCTGATGAACGAGCCGCCCGAGTCACCGCCCTCGGCGCAGACGCTGGTCTTGGTCAGCTGGTGGACGACGGCGCCGCCCGAGTAGTTGACGGTCTCGTTCTTGGCGAGAAGATTCCCGCAGTGCCACTTCGTGGTGGAACCGGAGCGGCAGATCGACGTGCCGACCGGCGCCTCCGCCGACCCCTTCACGAGCCGGTCGGGGATCGCGCCCCAGCCGAGCACGACCGGTACGGTCCACCAGCCGCTGCCGACTGACACCCACGCGTAGTCGTTGTCGGGGAACGAAGAGCCTTGGAACGACCCGATGTTGGAGCCGTCCCAGCCGCGCACACCCGCGCCCGCCTTGCCGCAGTGCCCGGCGGTGACGAAGCCGCCGTGCACGGAGAAGCCGATGGAGCAGCGGACGTTGCCGGTGTAGTACGGGTCGCCGCCGACGGTTCCGGCGGCGAAGGTGCTCGGCGCCTCCGGGACCGTGTCCACGCGCAGGGGGGCGGTGGCGCGGGCACGGCGGAGGAAGTCGGTGACATCGTTGTCGGCGCGGTGGCCTTCGACGACGTCGACGACGAGCCGGTTGGCCTTGGCGTCGACCCGCCAACTGGCCACGCCCGCGGGCGCCTTGACCTTGTCCTTGCCGTGACCCTTGGCCGCGAACTTGTCGACGCGCGCCTTGGCGGCGTCCAGCTCGGCGGCGCTGTGCTCGACGATGCGGACGTCCGCGCCGGTGCCGCGCACGTCCGCGGCGGCGGAGCGCTCGGTCAGGGCGACGGTGAGGCGGCCGCGCCCCGCGTCGAACCAGGCTCCGCCGTACGCGTCCCCGGCCGCCTTCTTGGCCGCGCGCTCGACCTTGACGGCCTGCTTCTCGTCGGCGAGCCGTTCGCGGGCGGCGGCGGGCGAGAGGCCGAGGTCGCGCTGCATCGCTTTGAGGAGACCGTCGGAGGCGAGTGCTTCGCCCGAGGCGGAGGTGCCTGCGGTGGCGGGGCCGGAGTCGGCGGCGGCGGTGGGGACGAGCGCGGTGCCCGCGCAGGCGGCCGCGACGAGTACGGCGGACAGGCCGAGGCGTGTGGTGGTCTTGCGTCTCACAGGGGGGACCTCTCTTCGTTCCAACAGGGGGTGGGTGGAGCGGAGTTGAGTTCTGAGAGCGCTCTCTCTGGATGGTGCGGGAGAGCGTAGGGAGACTGTGAGAGCAAGTCCAGACGCGCGGCGGCACATCTCGGCCGTTCCCGGGTCGTCGGCCGTCCGCTCGACAGCGCGGTGGCGGCGTGCCTAAGATCCACGGCGACATCGCGTGCCGGTCACCGACCGGGTGAGGCATGGAGGTGTCGGGAGATGCCTTGTGGAGGCATTCCTTGTCCGTCCATTTGAATCACACGATCGTCCACGCCCGGGACAACCGGGAGTCCGCCGAATTCCTCGCGGAGCTGTTGGGCCTCGAAATCGCCGAAGAATGGGGCCCGTTCATCGCGGTCGCCCTCAGCAACTCCGTCACCCTCGACTTCGCCACCGTCCCGGCCGAGTCGATCACCCCGCAGCATTACGCCTTCCTCGTCCCGGACGCGGAGTTCGAGGCGGCGTACGACAAGATCCGCGCACGCGGCATCGAGCACTGGGCCGACCCGCATCAGAAGCAGCCGGGCGAATTCAACCGCAACGACGGCGGGCGGGGCGTGTACTTCCTGGATCCGGCCGGGCACGCGATGGAACTCATCACCGTGCCGTACGGCGGGTGGCCCCGGGCGTAGCCGCGCGGATCCATGCGCATCCGCGCGAATCCGCCAATCCCCAGGTTTCGGGATACCGGGGTGCGGGGTGCCCCTGGGAGCTTCGTCGCAGGAAGTGCGGGACGGTTCCAGAGCGGAGCCCGCACCCGGACGGGAGAACGAAATGAAGCGATGGACGGCCATGCGCGGATGGCGACCGGTACTCGCCCTCGCGGTCGGTGCGGGTACCTTCCTGGGCGCGGCGGGTCCGGTGGCCGCGGCCCGGGACCAGCAGGTCCGGGAGTCGGGGGCCGCCGCCTCCGGCTATCTGAACCTGCACCAGTGCGCGTACTACGCGAGCAGCCTCGACGACCACTTCAACACCTTCGTGACGCCGAGCGGCGACGGCCGCTACTCCACCGGCACGAAGCACTCCGCCACCGCCGACACCTCGGCCGCCTGCGGCGCGGGGAACGGCAACCACGTACCGGTGCCGCTCCTGCACGGCGTCAACGCGCTGAACCTCGGCTCGGGGCGCTATCTCAACCTCCAGCAGTGCGACTACTACCGCAGCGCGGCCACCGACCGTTTCACCACCCTGGTGACACCGAGCGGTGACGGGCGCTACTCCACCGGCACGAAGGTCTCGAACACCAGAGAGACCACGCCCACCTGCGGTCCGGGCAACGGCAACCACGTGCCCAACCCGGGGCTCTCGGGCTCCCTGCCCCTGGACCTGACCTCGGGCAGCCGCCTCAACCTGCACCAGTGCGTGTACTACTCGGAGCGGCTCAAGAGTCACATGACGAGCGTCGTGCCCGCCCCGGACAAGCGGTACACGACCGGCACGAACATCTCCGACACCGTCGACACACGGCCGAGCTGCGGTGCCGGCAACGGTGACTACGTTCTCGTGCCGCTGCTTTCGGCCGTGAAGAGCATTCCGCTGAGCTGACCCGTCACGCGCGGCGACGTGCGCGGTAGGCACGTTGCCGGCAGACGGGTGAGCAGTACGTCGGGGGTCGGCCGCGCGACGGGGGCGCGACCGGCCCCCGACAGCTGGGGCAGATCCCCGGCCTTTCGGACTCGCCGGCGCCCCTCGCCGGGTGAGCGGGGCGGTGACACGCGGAAGGGCCGTACCCCCCGGGACGATGCCCGGGACGTACGGCCCTCGACTGCCTGTCCTGCCCGCTGACTACTTGCGGATCAGGCTGCGCAGCACGTACTGCATGATGCCGCCGTTGCGGTAGTAGTCCGCCTCACCGGGGGTGTCGATGCGGACGACCGCGTCGAACTCCACACCGGAGTCGGTGGTGACCTTGACCGTGCGCGGGGTCGAGCCGTTGTTCAGCTCGGTGACGCCGGAGAAGGAGAAGGTCTCCTCGCCGGTCAGGCCGAGGGACGAGGCGGTCTGGCCCTCCGGGTACTGGAGCGGCAGGACGCCCATGCCGATGAGGTTCGAGCGGTGGATGCGCTCGTACGACTCGGCGATGACGGCCTTGACGCCGAGGAGCGCGGTGCCCTTGGCGGCCCAGTCGCGGGACGAGCCGGAGCCGTACTCCTTGCCCGCGAGGACGACCAGCGGGATGCCCTGGTCGATGTAGTTGCGCGAGGCGTCGTAGATGAACGAGACCGGCGCGTCGTCCTGCGTGAAGTCACGCGTGAAGCCGCCCTCGGTGCCCGGCGCGATCTGGTTGCGCAGGCGGATGTTCGCGAAGGTGCCGCGAATCATGACCTCGTGGTTGCCTCGGCGCGAGCCGTACGAGTTGAAGTCGCGGCGCTGCACGCCGTGCTCCGTCAGGTACTTGCCGGCCGGGGTGTCGGCCTTGATCGCACCGGCGGGCGAGATGTGGTCCGTCGTCACCGAGTCGCCCAGCTTGGCGAGGACACGGGCACCCTGGATGTCCTCGACGGGGGACGGCTCGTGCGCCATGCCCTCGAAGTACGGGGGCTTGCGGACGTAGGTGGACTCGCTGTCCCACTCGAAGGTGTTGCCGGTCGGGATCGGCAGCGCCTGCCACTGGGCGTCGCCCGCGAAGACGTCCTGGTAGGACTTGTTGAACATGTCCTCGCCGATGGCGTTCGCCACGACGTCGTTGACCTCGGCCTCGGTGGGCCAGACGTCCTTGAGGTAGACCGGGTTGCCGTCCTGGTCGGCGCCCAGAGCCTCGGTGGTGATGTCGATCTTCATCGAGCCGGCCAGGGCGTACGCGACGACCAGCGGCGGCGACGCCAGGTAGTTCATCTTGACGTCGGGGTTGATGCGGCCCTCGAAGTTCCGGTTGCCGGAGAGGACGGACGTCACGGCCAGGTCGTGCTCGTTGACGGCCTTGGAGACCTCGTCCGGGAGCGGACCCGAGTTGCCGATGCAGGTGGTGCAGCCGTAGCCGACGAGGTTGAAGCCGACCTTGTCGAGGTAGGGAGTGAGCCCCGCCTTGTCGAAGTAGTCGGTGACGACCTTGGAGCCGGGCGCGAGGGTGGTCTTGACCCAGGGCTTGCGGGTCAGGCCCTTCTCGACGGCCTTCTTCGCGACGAGCGCGGCGGCGACCATCACGTACGGGTTCGAGGTGTTGGTGCAGGAGGTGATGGCCGCGACCGTCACCGCGCCGTGGTCCAGCTCGTACGTCGAGCCGTCGGGGGCGGTCACGAGGACCGGGTTCGACGGGACGCCGTTCGTGGTGGCCGGGGCGTCGGAGGCCGGGAAGGACTCCTTGCCCGCCTCGTCGACCGAGTCGACGTAGTTGCGCACGTCGGTCTTGAACTGCTCGGCGGCGTTGGCGAGGACGATGCGGTCCTGCGGACGCTTCGGACCGGCGATGGAGGGAACGACCGTCGACAGGTCGAGCTCCAGCTTCTCCGAGAAGTCCGGCTCGGCGGCCGGGTCGAGCCAGAGGCCCTGCTCCTTGGCGTACGCCTCGACGAGCGCGACCTGCTGGGCGTCGCGGCCGGTCAGGCGCAGGTAGTTCAGCGTCTCGTCGTCGATCGGGAAGATCGCGGCGGTGGAGCCGAACTCCGGCGACATGTTGCCGATGGTGGCGCGGTTGGCGAGGCTCGTGGCCGCCACACCCTCGCCGTAGAACTCGACGAACTTGCCGACGACGCCGTGCTTGCGCAGCATCTCGGTGATCGTGAGCACGAGGTCCGTGGCGGTGGTGCCCGGCTTCAGCTCGCCGGTCAGCTTGAAGCCGACGACGCGCGGGATGAGCATGGAGACCGGCTGGCCCAGCATCGCGGCCTCGGCCTCGATGCCGCCGACGCCCCAGCCCAGCACGCCCAGGCCGTTGACCATCGTGGTGTGCGAGTCGGTGCCGACGAGGGTGTCGGGGTACGCCTGGCCGTTGCGGACCATGACGGTCCTGGCCAGGTGCTCGATGTTGACCTGGTGGACGATGCCGGTGCCCGGGGGGACGACCTTGAACTCGTCGAAGGCGGTCTGGCCCCAGCGCAGGAACTGGTAGCGCTCCTTGTTGCGGCCGTACTCCAGCTCGACGTTCTGGCCGAAGGCGTCCGACGTACCGAACTTGTCGGCGATGACGGAGTGGTCGATGACCAGCTCGGCCGGGGCGAGCGGGTTGATCTTCGCCGGGTCGCCGCCGAGCTCCTTCACGGCCTCACGCATGGTGGCGAGGTCCACGACGCAGGGCACGCCGGTGAAGTCCTGCATGATCACGCGGGCCGGCGTGAACTGGATCTCCTGCGCGGGCTGGGCCTGCGAGTCCCATTCGCCGAGCGCGCGGATGTGGTCGGCGGTGATGTTCGCGCCGTCCTCGGTACGGAGCAGGTTCTCCAGCAGCACCTTCAGGCTGTAGGGAAGGCGTGCGGAGCCCTCGACCTTGTCCAGCTTGAAGATCTCGTACGACTCGTCGCCCACGCGCAGCGTGCTGCGGGCGTCGAAGCTGTTCGCCGACACGACAGTCTCCTTCAGATTTTTTCGCGCGTTCCGTACATCCTGCCGCCACGACTCCTCGTCGGTCCGCTAAGGTAAGGCTTAGTTAGGTAACCCTTACCGAGTGGCGGCTTCTGGTGCGCCTCGGCAGATATCTCGATGTCGAGATAACTCTAGTACATGACCCCTGGGTACGACGAGGCGCGCCCGGGCTGTCCCGTTTCCGTCGCGCGAGGTCGGGGGCAGCATGAACCGTGGAAGAAAACGACCTGACCATACGTCCCATCGGCGGACGCGAAGATCTGGACCTGTTCACCCGACTTCCCTACCTCCTCAACGAGGAACTGGCGGACGACCTCGCCACCGGCCGCCGACGCCCTGAATGGATGTGGGTCGCCCTGCGCGGCGACCGCCTGCTGGCCAGAGCCGCCTGGTGGAGTCGGGCCGACGGCGAAACACCCCTCATCCTCGACGTCCTCGACATGGACGACAACGCCGCGGACTCCGATCGCACGGACATCGGGGTGCGGCTCCTGCGCACCGCGATGGCCGCCACGCTTCCCGACGGGTCGAATCCCCCCGAGTACAGCCGCTTCGTCCCGCCGGACTGGCGCGAGGACACGGTGACCAGACAAGCCGTCGAGGACCGGATGACGGTGTTGGAGAGGACCGGCGCCCGGCTCTTCGTCGAACGACTGCGGCTGGAGTGGCGTCCGGAGTCACTTGCCCCCGTGCCCACCGGGGGACGCCTCGCGTTCCGGCCGGTCCACGGCGCCGAGGAACTCGTGGCCCTGATGGCCGTGGCCCTGGACGGCACCCTCGACGCGCACGGCCGTGCCGACCTGACCCGGATGACCGCCCAGGAAGCGGCCGCCAAGCACTACGAGGACGAGTTCGCGCGCTACGCGAGCCCACGAGACTGGTGGCGGATCGCGACACTGCCCGGCGGGGAGCCGGTGGGGTTCGTCATCCCCGCGCACAACGGATACAACGCGATCATCGCCTACATCGCGGTCCTCCCCGCGCACCGCGGCAACGGCTACATCGACGACCTTCTCGCCGAGGGCACCCACGTCCTCGCCGCCCAGGACGTCCCGCGCATCCGCGCGTCCACGGACCTGGGCAACGCCCCGATGGCGAACGCCTTCCGACGCGCCGGATACGTCAATTTCGGGCGTGAGATCAATATGACCTGGCAGTGATGGCCGTCAGCTCGTGCCCGCGGTCCGAGCGGTGAGTGCCACCGTCGTGTAGCGCATCGGGAAGCTGCCGCCCAGCGTGTCGACGGCGGCGCCCACCGCCTCGACGACCTCGGACCGCGCCCGCGCCGGGAGGCGGGTGAGCGCGCCCTGGGTGGGGAGCTGGTCGAGCCAGGCGTCTCGGGTGTACGTCCACTGCCACTCGTAGGACCACCGCTCGGGGTCGTCGAAGGCGTTCGTCGCGCGGACGCCGTCGGCGGCCGTGTCGAGCAGCGGCTTCGGGCTCGGCTTCGAACGGACGTCGACCGGCGAGTCCGGCGCCACCCTGTGGAGCGCGTCGGCGAACGCGTCCGCCACGGCGGGCGGCGGCTCGTGCACGTTCCAGAACGCCACGAGGAGGCCGCCGGGGCGCAGGACCCGGGCCGCCTTCGCCGCCCCCGCGACCGGGTCGACCCAGTGCCAGGCCTGTCCGGCGACGACCGCGTCGAACGTACGGGCCGCCGGGTCCCAGTCCTCGAAGGTCCCGGCCTCGACGTCGGTGCCGAGCCGCCGCGCCAGGTCCGCCATCCGCGCGTCGGGCTCGACCCCCAGCACCTCGCACCGCCGCCCGCAGCTGCCGGGCGACGATGCCGGTGCCGCAGCCGACGTCGAGGACGGCGGGGCCGGGGGCGGTGGTGGCGATGCGGCGGACGAGCGCGTCGGGGTAGCGGGGGCGGGCGCGGTCGTAGCGTTCGGCGTCCTCGCCGAAGGATTCGGCCATCCGACGGTGCCGGTGCGGCTCGCCCTCAGGGATAGTGGGCATGTGCCCACTCTGAGTGGGCACATGCCCACTCGTCAACGGGGCGGGACGAAGTGGGAGCATGAGCGGCCGAGAGAAGGGTGGGCTTCAAGTGCCTACAGGGGTGGCCATCCGCGATGTCCGCGAGCAACTGTTCGCCGCCGCGGAACGTGTCCTGCTCAGGGACGGGCCGAACGCGCTGACCAGCCGGGCGGTCACCACGGAGGCGGGCTGCGCCAAGGGGGTCCTGCACCGGCACTTCGACGACTTCGACGCGTTCCTCGCCGAGCTGGTGCGCGACCGGATCGGCGAGGTGGAGGGGCGGGGCGCCGCGCTGTCCGGGGCCGCGGGGACCGGCACGGTCGCCGGGAACGTCGCCGCCGCGCTGACGGACCTGTTCGGGCCGCTCGCGCTGGGCGTCCTCGGCCTGGTCGCCTCGCGCGACGCGCTGCGGGCGCGGCTGCGCCGCACCACGCCGGTCGGCATTCCGCTCCTGACGGAGGCCGGGGCGGTGCTCGCCGCCTACCTCGCGGCGGAGCGCGACCTCGGCCGGCTCGTCGCGGAGTGCGACCCCGACGCGCTCGCCTTCACCGTCGTCGGGAGCGGGCACCTGCTGTTCGCCGGGCGTGACGGCGGCGCTCCACCGGCCGCGGAGGTCCGCCGGGTCGTCGGCACGGTGCTCGCCGGGGCGACGCCTCAGACCGGCTGAGTGGGGCGCGGGTTCGACGACGCCCGCACGATCAGGCCGGCCGGGACCGACACCGGGCCCGAAGGCGCCGTCCCGTCGTCCTCGATCAGGGCGACGAGGACCGCCACGGCGGCGCGGGCCATCTGTTCCGGGGAAAGGGTCACCGTCGTCACGGGCGGGGTCGTCCGCGCGTAGGCGGGGTCCTCGCTCGCGCAGACCACGCGCAGGTCGTCGGGGACGCGCAGGCCGTGGCGGGCCGCCGCGGCGAGGAGTTGGCGGCCTCCGGGGTCGTACGCGGCGTGGACGGCGTCGACCCGGTTCTCGGCATCCCTCAGCAGCACGTCGAACGCGTGGCCTTCGTCGTCGGCCGGGTCGAACGGGACGACGAGAGGGGGCGTGGCACGGTCCGCGCACCAGCGTTCGTACGCCGCCGTCACCGCGTGCGCGTAGTGCTCGTCGCCGCTGCCTGACTGCAGGGCGACGCGGCGGGCGCCGGACGCCACGAGGTGGTCGAGCACCTCGCGGACGGCCGACTCGTGGTCGTTGTCGACCCAGTGGTCGCCGGGGCGCGGGTCGCCGGGCACGCCGTCGAAGACCAGCGGGATGCCGCGGGCGCGCAGGGCACGGACCATCGGGTCGCCGCGCGGGCTGTCCATGATCAGCATGCCGTCGACGGCGAGGCTGTGCCAGGAGTCGTCGGCGGCGCGGTCGGCGGGGAGGGTGACGAGGGCGTAGCCGCGGGCGTGGGCGGCGGAGGTGGCCGCGGTGACGGCGCGCGAGAAGTAGGCGATGTCCGTGTAGTTCCAGGCGGCGGGGAACGTGGTGACGGCGATGCCGAGCGTGCGGGTACGGGGCGGGCCCGGCGTGCCGTAGCCGAGGCGGGTCGCCGTCTCGCGGACCCGGCGGCGGGTGGCCTCACCGACCCTTCCGGTGCCGTTGAGGGCGTGCGAGACCGTCGCCGTCGAGACCTCCGCGGCGCGGGCTATGTCGGCGAGAGTCGGCCCTGGCACGCGGCACATCGTACGGAATCCGTCGTCCGGGGCGGGTTCTGGTTAACGGATTACTCGTCAAGGGTTCCCTCCACCTTCCCTGCCGGTCCCGTCACCTTTGGAGTGTGGTCGTGCCCCAGTCGTCCGAAGCCTCCGCCCAGCCCTCCCCCCTCTCGCGGCGCGGTCTCCTCGCCGCCGCGGGGGCCGCCGGAGCCGTGGGGGCGGCGAGCCTCGTCACCGCGGCGGGCCCCGCCGCCGCGGCCTCCTCCCCCGCCGGCCCGGCATCCCGTCGCCGCTCCGCCGCCCTCGTCGTGCACAACGCCCGCGTCTTCACCGGCACTTCCGCCCACCCCACCCGGCACGAGGCCGTGGCCGTGGCCGTCGGGCGGGACGGGCGCATCCTCGCCGTCGGTCCCGACGCCGTCGTCAAGCGCCACGTCGGGCGGGACACCGATGTCGTGGACGCGGCCGGCGGCACCGTCATGAGCGGCATCCACGACGGGCACGCCCACCCGATGGACGCCGCGAGCCGGTCGCTGCGGCCCTCGCTCGCGGGCGCCGAGCAGACCGTCGAGGAGCTGCGGAAGACGCTGACGGGGTTCCTCAAGGACTCGGCGGAGCAGGAGCCCGACGGGTGGCTCGTCGTGGAGGACTGGAACCCGGTCGGGCTGCTGCCGCACGGCACCGCCCCGCACCACACGATGCTCGACGCCCTGCCGACCCGCCGCCCGATCGCCCTGCGCGGCGGCGACGGCCACAACCTGTGGGCCAATCAGCGGGCCCTGGACATCGCGAAGATCACCGCGTCCACGCCCGACCCGGTCGGCGGCAAGATCGTGAAGGGGCCGGACGGCAAGCCGACCGGGGTGCTCAAGGACGACGCCCAGCCGCTCGTCTCCCGGCACATCCCCGAGCCCGACGAGACTCGATTGGCGGATGCCGCCGCGAAAATCCTCGCCGAGGCGGCCGCGTCCGGGGTCACCACGTTCATGGAGGCCGTCGTGGGGCGCGACGAGCTGAAGCTGTATCAGCGGCTCGCCGAGTCGGACCGGCTGCTCCAGCGCATCGTGCCCGCCCTGCGCGTCGACACCGACATGACGAAGGATCCGGCCGCGGCACTCGCGTACGCGAACAAGCTGCGGGCCGACTTCCGGGACGTACGCGGACTGCGCTTCGGGACCGTCAAGGTGTTCCTCGACGGCGTCATCGAGTACCCGGCGCAGACCGCCGCGCTCCTTCAGCCGTACCTCGACAAGGACGGCAGGCCCACCGACCACCGCGGCGACCTGTACGTGTCGGCGGCCGACTACGGACGGCTCAGCGCCGCCTTCAACGCCGAGGGCTGGCAGATGCACGCGCACGCCATCGGCGACCGCGCCGTGCGCACGTCCCTCGACGGGTACGCGTACGCCCTGCGGAAGACCGGCCGCCGTGATCTCCGCAACACCACGGCCCACCTCCAACTGGTCGACCCCGCCGATCTGCCGCGGTTCGCCGCGCTCGGCGTCGTCGCCTGCATGCAGCTCCAGTGGGCCGCCCGCAACACCTGGACGATGGACGCCCTGCTGCCCTACATCGGCGCCCGCCGCCACCGTTGGCAGTACCCGGCGCGCAGCCTGAGGGACCGGCGCGCGGCGCTCGCGGGTGGCTCGGACTGGCCGGTCGACCCCCTGCAGGTCTGGAACCAGATCCGCACCGCGATCGACCGCGAGGGCATGGAGGGCGAGGGCGACCTGTACCGCGCGGAGGAAGGCCTCAGCCGTACGTCGTCCCTGCTCATGCACACCATGGGCACCGCGCGTCAACTCCGCTCGGACCGCCTCACCGGCACCGTGGAGAGGGGAAAAGCAGCCGATCTGGTGCTGCTCGACCGCGATGTGACGCGGTGTCCGGTGGCCGATATCAGTTCGTCCGAGGTGCGCCTGACGCTCGTCGGAGGCACAGTGGTGCACGACGCACAGTCGTCGGCAGGACGCGCGGCCGCCGCCCGAGTGACGCGGGCGGCGGCGGGGCCCCGGCCCACGGCGTACGCGTCGGTGCACGGCGGCCGGCACGCCTCGTGCGGCTGCGGCTGAGCCGCACGCCCCCGCGCACCGGAAAAGGCCCCTCTTACGGCCGATCCTCGGATGGCCTACCCCAACGCGTACGCCATCTCATATCTGAGATAACGTACGACACATGGCAGACGACTACCTCGTACGCATCGGCAAGCTCATCCGCGACGCCCGGCAGCACCGGGGCTGGACGCAGACGCAGCTCGCCGAGGCGCTCTCCACCAGCCAGAGCGCCGTGAACCGCATCGAGCGCGGCAACCAGAACATCAGCCTTGAGATGATCGCCCGGATCGGCGAGGCTCTCGACAGTGAAATCGTCTCGCTCGGGTACGCGGGCCCCATGCATCTGCGAGTTGTCGGCGGCCGTCGGCTCTCCGGCGCCATCGACGTCAAGACGAGCAAGAACGCGTGCGTGGCGCTGCTCTGTGCGTCCCTCCTGAACAAGGGTCGCACGGTGCTGCGCCGTGTGGCCCGCATCGAGGAGGTCTACCGCCTCCTGGAGGTCCTCAACTCCATCGGGGTGCGCACCCGTTGGATCAACGACGGCGTCGACCTGGAGATCGTGCCGCCCGCCAAGCTGGACATGGACGCCATCGACGCGGAAGCGGCCCGCCGCACCCGCTCGATCATCATGTTCCTCGGCCCGCTGCTTCACCGCATGGACCACTTCAAGCTGCCCTACGCGGGCGGCTGCGACCTGGGCACCCGCACGATCGAGCCACACATGATCGCGCTGCGCAGGTTCGGCCTGGACATCGCGGCGACCGAGGGGCTGTACCACGCGACGGTCGCCCGCGACGTCTCCCCCGACCGTCCCATCGTCCTCACCGAGCGCGGGGACACGGTCACCGAGAACGCGCTGCTCGCCGCGGCCCGCGGCGCCGGCACGACCGTCATCCGCAACGCCTCCTCGAACTACATGGTCCAGGACCTGTGCTTCTTCCTGGAGGCGCTCGGCGTCAAGGTGGAGGGCATCGGCACGACCACCCTGACCGTGCACGGCGTCCCCACCATCGACGTCGACGTCGACTACTCCCCCTCCGAGGACCCGGTCGAGGCGATGAGCCTGCTGGCCGCCGCGGTCGTCACGGAGTCGGAGCTGACGGTGCGCCGGGTGCCGATCGAGTTCCTGGAGATCGAGCTCGCGGTCCTCGAGGAGATGGGCCTCGACCACGACCGCAGCGCGGAGTACCCGGCCGACAACGGCCGCACGCGCCTGATCGACCTCACGGTCCGGCCCTCCAAGCTGGAGGCGCCGATCGACAAGATCCACCCGATGCCGTTCCCCGGCCTGAACATCGACAACGTCCCCTTCTTCGCGGCCATCGCGGCGGCAGCGCAGGGCAAGACGCTGATCCACGACTGGGTCTACGACAACCGCGCGATCTACCTCACCGACCTCAACCGCCTCGGCGGCCGTCTGCAACTCCTGGACCCGCACCGTGTCCTGGTCGAGGGCCCGACCCGCTGGCGCGCGGCGGAGATGATGTGCCCGCCGGCCCTGCGCCCCGCCGTCGTCGTGCTCCTCGCGATGATGGCGGCCGAGGGCACGTCCGTGCTGCGCAACGTCTACGTCATCAACCGCGGTTACGAGGACCTGGCGGAGCGCCTGAACTCGGTGGGCGCGCAGATCGAGACGTTCCGGGACATCTGAGTCCGGTTCGCCCGGGGCCCGCACCACGGTGCGGGCCCCTGTGCTTCATCGCCGCTTACGCGGTCACTGCCCGGACGCCGCGAGTTCCTTCAGGTCGACGGTCTCGCCCTTGGCCGGGGTCTCCGGCTTCACCGGCTTGTCGTAGTCGCCGAACGTCGCGTCGTTGGGGGCGTCGCCGCCCTTCGTGGAGACGCGGAGGATGTACGGCTTGCCCTCCGTGGCGACGTACATCGTGTTCGTCTCGCCGCCGGAGCCCTTCTTCGTCAGGGCGATGGCGTCCTTGCCGTCGACGGACGTCGTCTCGCCCTTCTTCATGCCCTTGCGCTCGGACTTGTTCTCGTCCATCGACGCGACCAGGCCCTGCTTGTCGCACATGCCGGCGGTCGAGGCGTCGTCGGCGGGCATCTTGACCCACTTGTCGGCGACCTTGGAGATGACCTTCTCCGAGCCGGGCTTGTTCTTCAGCGAGGCCTTCCAGTACTGCTCGTTGCCCCGCATGTACAAGGTGCCGTTCGTGTGCCGCACCTCGGCCTTCGCGCCGCCCGTGCCGATCGTCCCCTCGCAGTTCTTCTCCTGGTCGACCGCGATGTCGAGGCTCACCGGCTTGCCGTCCTGCCGCATGTCGCCCTTGATGCGCATGGAGTCGGCACCCTTGGTGGCCGCCACCGCCTTGGAAGCGATCTGGTCGGCGCTGTCCTTGGCGAACGGCTTGTCGGACCCGCCGCCGTCGTCGCTGTCGCCACAGCTCGACAGCAGCGCAGCCGCGAGCACCGTGACCCCGATAACACCCGAAACCCTTCGCGTACGCACGTGGTAACCCCTCCTGCGGAACTCTCGGACGTTCCGTTTCGCACGACCCCGGTGGCCGCGGTCGTCGCCGGGTACCCCGTGATCCGCACGTTGCACCCGGTAGCAGGCATTCCGCCTTTCAGGAAAAGGACCGGTGCATGACACCGGAAACCGGGGGTAACAGGGGCATCAGATCCCCCCACCAGTGCCCCCACCGACATCTGTGCAGGAGTACGTTCATGTTGCAGGCACACCCCTCCGTCCTCGCCGACCTCGTCGAACGTTACGAATCCCTCCACGCGAAGACCGACAGCGCGGCGGTCGACCCCGCGCTGCGTCGACAGCTCGACGACGTCACGTACACCCTGTGCGTCATCACCGGCACCCGCTCCCTCGAGCAGGCACTCGCCGCGGCCCGCCGACGTGCCAGAAAGGTCCGGGACGTGCGCGCTCAGGCCAGCACCGCGGTTCCGTCCAGCTCCACCAAGGCCTCCTCGTCCCACAGCCTGACGACGCCCACCACCGCCATCGCCGGATAGTCGCGGCCCGCCAACCGCTTCCAGATCCGGCCCAGTTCGCCGGCGCGGGCCCGGTAGTCGGCGACGTCCGTGGCGTAGACCGTGACGCGCGCGAGATCGGCCGGGGTGCCGCCCGCGTGGCGCAGGGCGGTCAGGAGGTTGGTGAGGGCCCGCTCGAACTGCTCGGGCAGGGTCGACCCGGTGACCTTGCCCTCGCTGTCCAGCGCGGTCTGTCCGGCGAGGAAGACCAGACGGGAGCCCGTCGCGGTGACGGCGTGCGAGAAGCCCGTGGGCGGCGAGAGTTCGGCGGGGTTGACGCGGTGCAGGTGGTCGCTGTCGCTCATGCGGGCGGCTCCTCCTCGTGGGCGTGCGGCTGGGCGTGTGTCTGTGCATGCGGCTGGGCGTGCGCCTGGGCATACAGCTCCTTGGCGATGATCGTGCGCTGGACCTCGCTCGCGCCCTCGTAGATCCGGGGTGCACGCACCTCGCGGTAGAGGTGTTCGAGCAGGTGGCCGCGGCGCAGCGCGCGGGCGCCGTGCAACTGGACCGCCGCGTCGACCACATACTGCGCGGTCTCCGTGGCGATGAGCTTCGCCATCGCGGCGCGCCGGGCGATGCCGGGGCCCTGCGGCCCCTCACTGTCGTACGCCGCCGCTGCCGCGTACACCATCAGGCGGGCCGCCTCCGTGCGCGTCGCCATCTCGGCGACCTGGTGGCCGACCGCCTGCAGATCCTTCAACGGGCCGCCGAACGCGGTCCGTTCGGCCGTGTGGGCCAGGGTCGCGTCGAGCGCGGACTGCGCCATGCCGACGGCGAACGCGCCGACGCTCGGCCGGAACCGGTTCAGCGTCGTCATCGCGACGCGGAAGCCGCGGTCGACCTCGCCGAGCACGTCCTCCTCCCCGACCCGCACGCCGTCGAAGGCGAGGGCACCGATGGGGTGCGGGGAGAGCATGTCGAGCGGGGTGCCGGTGAGGCCCGCGCGGTCGGCGGGGACCAGGAACGCGGTGACGCCGCGGGACCCCGCCCCCGACGACGTGCGGGCGAAGACGGTGTAGAAGTCGGCCTCGGGCGCGTTGGAGATCCAGCACTTCTCGCCGGTGAGGCGCCAGCCGCCGGAGCCGTCCCGCTCCGCCGCGAGGCTCAGGGCCGCCGCGTCCGAGCCCGCGCCCGGCTCGGAGAGCGCGAAGGCCGCGACGGCGTGCCCGGCGCGGACGGGCGGCAGGCACCGCTCCCGCTGCTCGGGCGAGCCGTGGGCGTGCACGGGGTGGGCGCCGAGCCCTTGCAGGGCGAAGGCGGTCTCCGCCTCCGTGCAGGAGTACGCGAGCGACTCCCGGGTCAGGCAGAGGTCGAGGGCGCCGGACGCGCCGCCGGGACGCCCCTCGCCCACCCCTCTCTCCTCGAACAGGCAGCCCAGCAGGCCCAGTTCGCCGAGCGCCGCGACCATGGGCCGGTTCACGTGGCCGGGCTCGCCCTTCTCCGCCAGGGGGCGCAGACGCTCGGCGGCGAGCGTCCGCAGCTCCGCACAACGGGCGGTTTGTTCAGGATTGAGCGAGAATGCCGTCATCCCGGATCCTTCCTTTATCGCGCACCGTTGACTGTCGTCACCATCACGATACGCTCATGGAGCGAGCCCACCACAGCGCCCGTCCGGCAGGCAAGGGGGCAGAGCCGCCATGGAACCGACCGGCAATCCAGCCAACCCGGGGCCGACACCGTCCGGCCACGTCGACACGTTCGCCCGGGACCACCTCCCGCCGCGCGCACAGTGGCCCGCACTGGTCCACGACCGCCCCGAACTGCACTACCCCGACCGCCTCAACTGCGGCACGGAACTCCTCGACCGGACCACCGAACGGTTCGGCGCCGAACGCCCCGCCTTCCACGCCGCGTCCGGCGACACCTGGACGTACGGCGCGCTGCGGCAGCACGTCGACCGGATCGCGCACGCACTCACCGCCGAACTCGACGTACGGCCGGGGCAGCGCGTCCTGCTGCGCGGGCCCACCACGCCGTGGCTCGCGGCCTGCTGGCTCGCCGTGATGAAGGCGGGCGCGGTCGCCGTGACCGTCCTCGCCCAGCAGCGCGCGCAGGAGCTCGCCACCATGTGCGAGATCGCCGAGGTGCGGCACGCGCTGTGCGACGTCCGGTCGGTCGACGACCTGATCAAGGCCGGCGTGCCGGGCCTGAACGTCACCACGTACGGCGGCGAGGGCCCCGACGACCTCCTCGCACGCGCCGCCCGCCAACCCGACCGCTACGAAGCGGTGGACACCGCGGCCGACGACGTCGCGCTGATCGCGTTCACCTCCGGCACGACGGGCCGCCCCAAGGGCTGCATGCACTTCCACCGCGACGTGCTCGCCATCGCCGACACGTTCGCGCGGCACATCCTCGAACCGACACCGGACGACGTGTTCGCGGGCAGCCCTCCCCTGGGCTTCACCTTCGGCCTCGGCGGTCTCGTCATCTTCCCGCTGCGCTTCGGCGCCTCGTCCGTACTGCTCGAACAGGCGGGCCCCAAGCAGCTGTTGCCCGCGATCGCACGGCACGGGATCAGCGTGCTCTTCACCGCCCCGACCGCGTACCGCACGATGCTCGACGAGCTCGACGGGCACGACGTCTCCTCGCTGCGGCGCTGCGTGTCCGCGGGCGAGAACCTGCCCGCCGCCACCTGGCAGAGCTGGCAGCAGCGCACCGGGCACCGCATCATCAACGGCATCGGCGCGACCGAACTGCTGCACATCTTCATCTCCGCCGCCGACGACGCGATACGGCCCGGCACGACCGGACTCCCCGTCCCCGGGTGGCACGCGCGCGTGGTCGACGATTCCGGGGCGCCGCTGCCCGACGGCGAACCCGGCCTGCTCGCGGTGCGCGGCCCGGTCGGCTGCCGCTACCTCTCCGACGAGCGGCAGCTCCAGTACGTGCGGCACGGCTGGAACATCACGGGCGACACCTACGTGAGGGACACCGACGGCTACTTCCGCTACGTCGCCCGCGCCGACGACATGATCATCTCCGCCGGGTACAACATCGCGGGCCCCGAAGTCGAGGACGCCCTGCTGCGCCACCCCGACGTGGCGGAGACGGCGGTGGTGGGCCGCCCCGACGAACTGCGCGGGCAGGTGGCCGTGGCGTACGTGGTGCTGCGCGCGGGCGCGGAGCCCGACGAGGACCGGCTGCGGGAGTTCGTGAAAGGGGAACTCGTGCCCTACAAGTGCCCGAGGGAGATCGTCTTCCTGGACGCGCTGCCCCGCACCGCGACCGGCAAGCTCCAGCGCTTCCGGCTGCGCGGACGGATACCGGGCGGTCCCGGGCCCGTAGAGTGATCACGTGTCCGAGCAGCACACTCCACGGTCCCTGATCGTCACGTTCTACGGCGCCTACGGGCGGGCCGCGCCCGGCCCCGTGCCGGTCGCCGAGCTGGTGCGCCTCCTCGCCCCGGTCGGCGTCGACGCGCCGTCTGTGCGGTCGTCGGTGTCCCGGCTGAAGCGGCGCGGCCTGCTCGTGCCCGGACGCACGGAGGGCGGCTCGGCGGGGTACGCGCTCTCGCCCGACGCCCGCCAGCTCCTGGACGACGGCGACCGCCGCATCTACGGCGCGGAGGCCGGCCACGAGGCGGGCTGGGTCCTCGCGGTCTTCTCCGTCCCCGAGGCGGAACGCGCCAAGCGGCACGTGCTGCGCTCCCGCCTCGCGGGCCTGGGCTTCGGCACGGCGGCGCCGGGCGTCTGGATCGCCCCGGCCCACCTCTACGAGGAGACCAGGCACACCCTGACCCGCCTCCAACTCGCGCCGTACGTCGACCTGTTCCGAGGCGAACACCTGGGCTTCGCCCCGACACCGGAGGCGGTGGCCCGCTGGTGGGACCTGGCCGCCCTGGCCAAACAGCACGAGGCGTTCCTGGACCGCCACGAGCCGGTGCTCCGCGCGTGGGAGTCCCGCGGCGCCCCCGGCGACTCGCCCGCCGAGGCCTACCGCGACCACCTCCTCGCCCTCGACTCCTGGCGCCAACTCCCCTACGCCGACCCGGGCCTCCCCGCCGCCCTGCTCCCCGACAACTGGCCGGGCGTCCGCTCGGCGGCGGTGTTCGCGGCCCTGGACGAACGCCTGCGGGAGCCCGGCGCCCGCTTCGTGCACCCCGCATAGACTGCGCCGATGAACGAAGGAGTCCTGCGCTGGAGCGCGTACCGCGCCGTCCCGTGGAAGAACGGCGGCGGTACGACGAGGGAGGTCGCAAAGGGCGCGGACTGGCGGGTCAGCGTGGCGGACGTGGCCGGAGACGGCCCCTTCTCGCACTTCCCCGACACCGACCGCGTGATCACCCCGGTCGAGGGCGAAGGCATGCTGCTGACGTTTTCCGGCACCCGGCAGCGGGTCGCACCCCTGACCCCGTTCGCCTTCCCCGGCGACGCACCGACGGACTGCCACCTGCCGAGCGGCCCGGTGCGCAACCTGAACGTGATGACGCGCCGGGGCCGGGCGACGGCACGGGTACGCATCGTCGACGTCACCGTGTCGGGTGGGGCGGAGCCGGGGTGCGAGGCGGATGAGATCCTCCTGCTGATGCCCGTCACGGAGGGCCTCACCCTGCTCACCCCGGACGGCAGGACCACCCCACTCGCCCGCCTGGACGGCGTCCGCCGGGACACCCCGGGCACGGTGCGCCTGCGGGGCGAGGGCAAGGCGGCCGAGATCAGAATCACCGCGACCCCCTAGACGCACCACCCGCACCCGGCGTCACACAGGCAGTTGCAGTCTCTGCTTGGGCGCGTCCGTGCGGCCCGTCTGCGGGCGGCGGCTGCCCGCCCGGTACGGGAGGGGCCACGGTGCCGCCTCACCGGCGTACCCCTGCTCGGCCGCGGCGTGCAGCGTCCAGTGGGGGTCGTACAGGTGAGGGCGGGCCAGGGCGCACAGATCCGCGCGCCCCGCCAGCAGCAGGGAGTTGACGTCGTCCCACGACGAGACCGCGCCCACCGTGATCACCGGGATGCCGGTCACACTCCGGATCCGGTCCGCGTACGGCGTCTGGTACGAGCGCCCGAACGCCGGCCGCTCGTCCGCGACCACCTGCCCCGTGGAGACGTCGATCGCATCGGCCCCACGCCCCGCGAACGCCCGCGCGATCTCCACCGCGTCCTCCGCGGTCGTGCCGCCCTCCGCCCAGTCCGTCGCGGAGATGCGGACCGTCATGGGTTTGCCCGCGGGCCACACCGCCCGCACCGCGTCGAAGACCTCCAGCGGATAGCGCAGCCGGCCCGCCAGGTCGCCCCCGTACGCATCGGTGCGGCGATTCGTGAGCGGCGAGAGGAAACCCGACAGCAAGTACCCGTGCGCCGCGTGGAGTTCGAGGAGGTCGAATCCCGCGCGGTCGGCACGGAGCGCCGCCGCCACGAACTGTTCGCGGATCTCCGCGAGGCCCGCACGGGAGAGCTCGCGAGGGACCTGGCTGCCCCGCTTGTACGGAAGCGGCGACGCCGCGTCGAGCGGCCAGTTGCCGTCGGGCAGCGGATCGTCGATGCCCTCCCACATCAGCCGCGTGGAGCCCTTGCGGCCGGAATGGCCGAGCTGGAGGCCGATCGCCGCGCCCGGCGCCTGCGCGTGCACGAAGTCCGTGACGCGCCGCCACGCCTCGGCCTGCTCGTCCGTGTAGAGCCCCGCGCAGCCCGGCGTGATGCGGCCGCGCTCGCTGACGCACACCATCTCGGTCATGACGAGGCCCGCGCCGCCGAGCGCCCGCGCGCCCAGGTGGACCAGGTGGAAGTCGCCGGGGACGCCGTCCACGGCGGAGTACATGTCCATCGGGGAGACGACGACACGGTTGCGCAGGGGCAGGTCGCGGAGCCGGAACGGCGTGAACATCGGCGGCGTGCCGTCCGGGCAGCCGAAGTCGCGCTCGACGGCGCGTGTGAAGTCCGCGTCACGCAGGCGGAGGTTGTCGTGGGTGACGCGGCGGCTGCGGGTGAGGAGGTTGAACGCGAACTGGCGCGGCGGCTGGTCCAGGTAGTCGGAGAGCCGCTCGAACCACTCCAGGCTGGCGCGGGCCGCACGCTGCGTGGAGGCGACGACGGGACGGCGCTCCTCCTCGTACGCCCGGAGCGCGGCCGGGATGTCGGGCTGTTCCTCCAGGCAGGCGGCGAGCGCGAGGGCGTCCTCGACGGCGAGCTTCGTGCCGGATCCGATGGAGAAGTGGGCGGTGTGAGCGGCGTCGCCGAGCAGGACCGTGTTGCCGTGGGACCAGCGGGAGTTGGTGACCGTGCGGAAGTTGATCCAGGAGGAGTTGTTGCCGCGCAGGGGGCGGCCGCCGAGCGCCTCCGCGAAGATCTTGGCGCAGCGTTCCGTGGACTCGTGCTCGTCGAGCTCCGCGAAGCCCGCGGCCTCCCAGACCTCTTCGCGCATCTCGACGATGACGGTGGAGGCACCCGTCCCCGCCGAGGAGTACGGGTATCCGTGCAGCTGCATCACGCCGTGTTCCGTCTCGGCGATCTCGAAGCGGAACGCGTCGAAGGCGAAGTCCGCGGCGAGCCAGATGTAGCGGCAGCGGTGGGTGGTCAGGGACGGCCCGAAGACGTCGGCGTGTGCCTCGCGGGTGAGGCTGTGGATGCCGTCGGCGGCGACGACCAGGTCGTATTCGGTGGCGAGCGCGGCGGCGGGGGGCGCCTTCGTACGGAAGCGCAGGTCGATGCCGAGGTCCCGGCAGCGGTCGTGCAGGATCTCCAGGAGCCTGCGCCTGCCGAGGGCCGCGAACCCGTGGCCTCCGGAGGTGTGCCGCCGGTCGCGGTGCACGATGTCGATGTCGTCCCAGCGTACGAACTCCGCCTGGAGCGCGGAGTAGACGGCGGGGTCGGCGTGCTCGATGCCGCCGAGCGTCTCGTCGGAGAGGACGACACCGAAGCCGAAGGTGTCGTCGGGCGCGTTGCGCTCCCAGACGGTGACCTCGCGGGCGGGGTCGAGGCGCTTGAGCAGCACGGCGGCGTAGAGCCCGCCGGGGCCGCCGCCGATGACGGCGATGCGGTGCGGGGTCGTCATGGTCACCGCCCCTGCCACTTCGGCGGGCGCTTCTCGGTGAACGCCGCGTGGAACTCGGCGTAGTCCTCGCCGTTCATCAGGAGCGCCTGCGTCGACGCGTCCAGTTCGATGGCGGCGGCCAGCGGCATGTCGAGCTCCGAGGTGAGGAGCGCCTTCGTCTGCGCGTACGCGAGGGCCGGTCCGTCGGCGAGGCGGCGGGCCAGTGTCTGTGCGGCCTGTGCGGCGCCGCCCTCGTCCGTCAGCTCGCTGATGAGGCCGATGCGTTCGGCCTCGGGGGCGCGCACCGGCTCGCCCAGCATGAGCAGCCGCGTGGCGTGGCCGAGTCCGACGACGCGCGGCAGCAGGTAGGCGGCGCCCATGTCGCCGCCGGAGAGGCCGACCCGGGTGAAGAGGAAGGAGAAGCGTGCTGAGGGGTCGGCGACGCGGAAGTCCGAGGCGAGGGCGAGCACCGCGCCGGCGCCCGCGGCCACGCCGTGCACGGCGGCGATCACCGGGAAGGGGCACTCCCTGATGGCGCGGACGACCTGGCCCGTCATGCGGTTGAAGTCGAGGAGCTGAGCGGTGTCCATGGCGAGCGTGGCGCCGATGATCTCGTCGACGTCGCCGCCCGAGCAGAAGCCGCGGCCCTCGCCGCCGAGCACGAGGGCGCGCACGGACTTGTCGCGGGAGAGCTCCGCGAGGAGGTCGCGCAGGTCGGCGTAGGCACCGAAGGTGAGCGCGTTGAGCCTGTCGGGGCGGGCGAGGGTGACCGTGGCGACGCCCTCGTCGACGGTGAGGCGCAGGTGCCGCCAGTCGGGAGTGCGGGTCGCGGAGCCGGTGAAGGGACTCATCAGGTGCGGCCTCCTCGGCCTGAGGCTGGAGTGCTCGGACGTGGGCTACCTCATGAAGTTATCACCGTTCCGTGACTGTCGTCACGAGTACGCGATAGGCGGGACGTCGGCCTCGCGGGAACACGGGGTTCGCGAGGGAACGACCGTACCGAAATGCGCGTCTTGTCCCCCGGAACACCCCGGGGCCCCACAGGGTCGGACGTCCCGGAAATCCCCGACCGTCGCCCCTGTCGACATAGCGCTTAAGATTCGTACGGTTGAAAGCAGGACCGCCACCTGCTGCGCTGAACGGACCCGCCTTGCACGAGCCTTCCTCCCCCGCCTCCTGGCGCATCGCCCTGCCGCACACGACGGCAGCCGTGCCGGTCGCGCGTGCCCTGGTCCGCACGGCCCTCACCGACATCGAGTCGTCCCCCGACACCGACACCGCCGAGCTCCTCACCGCGGAGCTGGTCGCCAACGCCGTGGAGCACACCGGCGGCAAGGACCCCATAGAGCTGGTGATCGAGCTGCTGCCGACGGGTTGTCAGGTCGAGGTGCACGACACCAACCCGCTGCCGCCCGGCGACCTCACCGACCCGGGCCCGCACGTCGAGCCGGACCCCTGGCAGGAACACGGGCGCGGCCTGCTCCTGATCCGCACCCTCAGCTCGTCCTGCGGCCACCGCCCCACCGCGTCCGGCAAGGCGGTCTGGTTCACGCTTCCTACGCGGCCCCCGCACCAGTGCTGACCGGCACCTCGCCCCGGCCCAGCCGCGAGTGCCCGCGCCCGTACAGCGCGTAGACCACCGCGCCCACCGCCACGAACACCGCGAACTGGAGCCATGTCGTCCAGCCCGTGCCCCAGATCAGGTAGAGGCAGAAGCCGACCCCGAGGAGCGGGCTCACCGGATGGAACGGCACCCGGAAGGTGCGGCGCAGATCCGGGGCCGAGCGGCGCAGCGCGATCACCGCGACGTTCACCACGACCATGATCGACAGCGTGCCGATGGTGGTCAGGTTGACGACGACGTCGAGCGAGGAGAACGCGGCGGGCACGGCGACGACCGCCGCGACGATCCACGTGTTGGCGACGGGGGTCCTGGTCCGCGGCGAGACGCGTTCGAAGACGCGCGGCATGAGCCCGTCGCGGGACATCGACATGAGGATGCGGGTCTGCCCGTACATCACGGCGAGCACCACGGAGGCGATGGCGACGACCGCGCCGAAGGCGATGATGCCGCCACCGAGGGTCGAGTCGGTGACCTGGTTGACGATGAGCGAGAGCGCGGCGGGCTTGTCGGCGACGGCGTCGGAGCCGAGCGCGCCGATGGCCGCGAGCGCCACGGCGACGTAGAGCAGGGTGACGACGCCGATGCAGATCAGGATGGCGAGCGGAATGTTGCGCCGCGGGTTCTTCACCTCCTCGCCTGCCGTCGTGACCGCGTCGAAGCCGATGAAGGAGAAGAAGGCGAGCGAGGCGCCCGCGGTGATGCCGGAGGCGCCCGCACCCGCGAAGGGCGTGAGGTTGCCGTCCTCGAACGCGGTGAACGCGATCGCCAGGAAGAGCAGCAGGATGCCGATCTTCAGCACCGCCATGGCGGCCGTGGCACCGGCGCTCTCGCGGATGCCGCGCACCAGGAGCACGGCGGCGAGCAGGATGACGACGACGGCGGGCAGGTTCACCGCGCCGCCCTCGCCCGGCCCCGCGGACAGCGCGGCGGGCAGCTGCCGGCCGGTGAGGCTGTGCAGCAGCTCGTTCAGGTACTGGCTCCAGCCGACCGCGACCGCGGAGACCGACACGCCGTACTCCAGGAGCAGGCACCAGCCCACGAGGAACGCGGTGCGCTCGCCCAGCGAGGCGTACGCGAAGGAGTACGAGCTGCCCGACACCGGGATCGCGCCGCCCAGCTCGGCGAACGAGAACGCGGTGAAGATGCAGGTCACGGCCGCGAGGACGTAGGAGACCGCGACGGCGGGCCCCGCCTCGGCGACGGAGTCCGAGAGGCCGACGAAGATGCCGGTGCCGACGATCGCGCCGACGCCGAAGCACACGAGCTGGAAGAGCCCCATGGTGCGCCGCAGGCCGTGGCCCTCGAGGTCCGCGCCGGATTCGGCGACGAGCTGGTCGGGGGACTTGATGCGAAGCCCGTTGGTGCGTGTGGGGCTCATGGGGTGGTTCTCGATTCTGGTGGTGCGTGGTGCGTGGTGCGCGTCGTGCGTGAAGCGGGTGCTCGGGCGAGCGTCTCAGGCGAGCGTCGCCACCAGGACCGCCTTGATCGTGTGCATCCGGTTCTCCGCCTCGTCGAAGACCACGGAGTGCGCCGACTCGAAGACCTCGTCCGTGACCTCCAGGGAGTCGAGACCGTACGTCTCGTGGACCTCGCGTCCGACCTTCGTGCCGAGGTCGTGGAAGGCGGGCAGGCAGTGCAGGAATTTTACGTCCGGATTGCCCGTGGCGCGCAGGACGTCCATCGTCACCGCGTACGGCACGAGGGCCGCTATGCGCTCCGCCCACACCTCCTGCGGCTCCCCCATCGACACCCAGACGTCGGTGCCGACGAAGTCCGCGCCCCTGACGCCCTCCGCGACGTCCTCGGTGAGCGTCAGGCGCGCCCCGCTGACCGCGGCGAGCTCCTGGGCCCGCGCACGGACCTCCGGAGCCGGCCAGTACGCCTCGGGGGCGACGATGCGCACGTCCATCCCGAGCAGGGCGCCGGTGATCAGGTACGAGTTGCCCATGTTGAAGCGGGCGTCGCCGAGGTAGGCGAAGGCGATGCCGGTGAGGGGCTTGGCGCTGTGCTCGGTCATCGTGAGCACGTCCGCGAGCATCTGGGTGGGGTGCCAGGCGTCGGTCAGACCGTTGTAGACGGGCACGCCCGCGTGGGCGGCGAGCGTCTCGACCGTGTCCTGCGCGTCGCCGCGGAACTCGATGGCGTCGAACATCCTGCCGAGCACCCGGGCGGTGTCCTTGGAGGACTCCTTCTTGCCGATGTGTGAGCCCGCCGGATCGATGTACACCGTAGAGGCGCCTTGGTCGGCGGCGGCCACCTCGAACGCGCAGCGCGTCCGCGTCGAGTTCTTCTCGAAGATCAGCGCGATGTTCCTGCCCCGCAGCCGGGGCGTCTCGGCACCGGCCTTCTTGGCCGCCTTCAGCTCGGCGGCCAGCTCGATCAGACCGCGGAACTCGTCGGCGGTGAAGTCCAGCTCCTTGAGGAAGTGGCGGCCGGTGAGGTCTGTGGCCATGAGGCGCTCCAGGAATGCGGATGGGCGTACGAAAGACGGTGACTGTTGAAACTATATACGACGCTCCACATTTATATACAGGACCCCGGCAGCGGCGCAGCAAGGGCTCGGCCGTCCGCGGAACCTACAGAGACCTACAGCCCCGGCACCGGATCCCGCTGCACCGGACAGCTCATGCACCGCGGCCCGCCCCGGCCGCGCCCCAGCTCGCTCCCCAGGATCTCGATCACCTCGATGCCCTGCTTGCGCAGGTGCGTGTTGGTCGTCGAGTTCCTCTCGTACGCGACGACGACGCCCGGCTCCACCGCGAGGACGTTGCAGCCGTCGTCCCACTGCTCGCGCTCGGCGGCGTGCACGTCCTGCGTGGCCGTGAGGACCCGGATGCCGTCGAGGCCGAGCGCGGCGGCGATGGCGCGGTGCATGTGCTCCGGCGGATGGTCGGTGACCTTCAGCTCCCGCTCCCCCACGCCCGGCTCGATCGTGTACGAGCGGAGCATGCCAAGCCCCGCGTACTGCGTGAAGGTGTCGCCGTCGACCATCGTCATCACCGTGTCGAGGTGCATGAAGGCGCGCCGCTTCGGCATGTCGAGGGCCACGATGGTCTGCGCCGAGCCCGCCGCGAACAGCTTGTGCGCGAGCATCTCGACGGCCTGCGGCGTGGTGCGCTCGCTCATGCCGATGAGCACCGCCCCCTTGCCGATCACCAGGACGTCGCCGCCCTCGATGGTCGAGGGGTAGTCCGCCTGGCCGCGCGACCAGACGTGGAAGTCCTCGCCGCGGAACAGCGGATGGTGCCGGTAGATCGCCTCGAAGTGCACGGTCTCGCGCTGCCGCGCG
Source organism: Streptomyces venezuelae (assembly GCF_008642315.1). Taxonomy (NCBI): domain Bacteria; kingdom Bacillati; phylum Actinomycetota; class Actinomycetes; order Kitasatosporales; family Streptomycetaceae; genus Streptomyces; species Streptomyces venezuelae. The sequence goes on from NZ_CP029192.1 coordinate 2,120,138, forward strand.
GGCCAGCGCATCGCGTTGATGGAGACGCCGTCGTAGATCCAGGCGGAGGTGTCACGGGTGAAGAGGTGGTTGGGCAACGGGCCGAGGAGGAAGTCGTCCAGGTCCATGCAGTGGAAGCGCACGGACGTCGGCTCGGCGTGCCGCTCCAGGAACTCCCGCTTCGTCATCCCGCCCACCAGCGCCTCGGCGAGCTCGGTCGAGGGCAGGGTCTCGAAAGCGGCCCTCAAGTGGTCGGTGGCGAGCGGCCCGTACTCCTTCTCGTCGAAGACGCGGTCCAGGACGAGGAGGCGGGCCGCGGGCACGTCCAGGGTCTCGGTCAGCAGGTCGCCGAAGAGGTGGACCGCCACCCCCCGGTCGCGCAGCACGTCCGCGAACCCGTCGTGTTCCTGACGGGCCCTGCGCACCCACAGGACGTCGTCGAAGAGCAGGGCGTCCTTGTTGCTCGGAGTCAGCCGCTTGAGCTCCAGATCGGGGCGGTGCAGTATGACGCGGCGCAGCCGCCCGGCCTCGGAGTCGACATGGAATCCCATGGGGTCCATCTTTCCCCGGCCGGACGGCCCACGCGCGTCGTTGGCCAAAGCAGCGGGGCCCGCTGTCCCTGCCGTCCTGCCCGACCAGCTCGTGCTCGACGGAATGACGGCATTTCAGCTCCGCCTGGAGGCTCTAGAGCCGGGGGTCCACCGGCTCCGACTCCAGGGCGAGGACGGCGAACACGGCCTCGTGGACCCGCCACAGCGGCTCGCCGTCCGCCAGCCGGTCCAGCGCCTCCAGGCCGAGCGCGTACTCGCGGACGGCCAGCGACCGCTTGTGGCCGAGGTGGCGTTCGCGCAGCTTCGCCAGGTTCTCCGGGCGCGTGTACTCCGGGCCGTAGACGATCCGCAGGTACTCGCGGCCGCGGCACTTGACGCCGGGCTGGACGAGCCGGCCCTGCGCGTTCCTGGCCAGCGCCTCGACCGGCTTGACGACCATGCCCTCGCCGCCCCGGCTGGTCATCTCCAGCCACCAGTCGACGCCCGCCCGCACCGACTCCGGGTCGCCCGTGTCGACGTACAGGCGGCGGGTGGTCTGCAGCAGGTCGGAGCCCTGGCTGCTGTCGTGCTCCACCATGCGGTCGATCAGGGCCAGCTGTTCGTCGTGCGGGAGCCCGGCGAGGCTGCGCCCCTGGACGGCGAGGATCTGGAACGGCGCGAGGCGCACGCCCTCCAGGCCCTCGGTCGGCCAGCAGTAGCGTCGGTAGGCGTCGGTGAACGCGGCGGCGTCCGCGGCGCGTTCCCGCTGCCGGATCAGGAGTTCGCCCGCGTCGACGCCGCGTGCCGCCGCCGCTTCCAGGGCGGCGACCGCGCCGGGGAAGACGGCTCCTGCGGCGGCGCCCACGGCGGCGTACTGCGTGCGGAGCAGCCCCGACGCCTTCAGCGACCACGGCATCAGCTCCGCGTCGAGCAGCAGCCAGTCCGTCGCCAGCTCCTCCCACAGGCCGGCCTCGGTGACGGCGTCGCGCACGCGGCCGAGGATCTCCTCGGTGACGGCGGGGTCGGCGAAGAAGGGGCGGCCGGTGCGGGTGCAGAGGGAGCCGGTGGGCGCCGCCCCGCGGGGGCCGTCCCCCACTCCGAACCGCTCGCGGGCCGCGTCCGCGTCGCGGCAGACGAGGACCACCGCGCGCGACCCCATGTGCTTCTCCTCACACACGACGCGGGCGACGCCGTCGTGCGCGTACGCGGCGAAGGCCTCCTCCGGGTGTTCCAGGTAGCCCTCGCGGCGGGAGGTGGCCGTCGGCGCCATCGTCGGCGGCAGGTACGGGAGCAGGCGCGGGTCGACGGCGAAGCGGCTCATGACCTCCAGGGCCGCGGCGGCGTTCTCCTCGCGCACGGCGACACGGCCCACGTGCCGCGTCTCGACCACGCGGCGGCCGTGCACGTCGTTCAGGTCGAGCGGCCGCCCGTCGTGGCCGCCGGGTGCCTCGGTGCGCAGCGGCTTGGCGGGCTCGTACCAGACGCGCTCCGCCGGTACGTCGACGAGTTCGCGCTCCGGCCAGCGCAGCGCGGTCAGCCGGCCGCCGAAGACGGCGCCGGTGTCCAGGCAGATGGTGTTGTTGAGCCAGGTCGCGGTGGGCACGGGGGTGTGGCCGTAGACGACCGCGGCCCTGCCCCGGTACTCCTCGGCCCACGGGTAGCGCACCGGAAGGCCGAACTCGTCGGTCTCGCCGGTCGTGTCGCCGTACAGGGCGTGGGAGCGGACCCGGCCCGAGGTGCGGCCGTGGTACTTCTCCGGCAGTCCGGCGTGGCAGACGACGAGCCGGCCGCTGTCCAGGACGTAGTGCGAGACGAGGCCGTCGATGAACTCCCGCACCCGCGTGCGGAACTCCTCGCTCTCGGCCGACAGCTGCTCGACGGTCTCGGCGAGGCCGTGGGTGTGCCGGACGCCGCGGCCCTTGAGGTGGCGGCCGAGCTTGTTCTCGTGGTTGCCGGGCACGCAGAGGGCGGTGCCCGCGGCGACCATCGACATGACGCGCCGCAGCACGCCCGGGGTGTCCGGGCCGCGGTCGACGAGGTCGCCGACGAACACGGCGGTACGGCCCTCGGGGTGCGCGCCGTCCACGTATCCGAGCTTGCCGAGCAGGGTCTCCAGCTCGGCGGCGCAGCCGTGGATGTCGCCGACGATGTCGAAGGGGCCCGTGAGGTGGGTGAGGTCGTTGTACCGCTTCTCGGTGACGACGGTGGCGGTGTCGATCTCCTCGGCCCCGCGCAGGACGTGCACCTTGCGGAAGCCCTCGCGGTCCAGGTGGCGCAGCGAGCGCCGCAGTTCGCGCTGGTGGCGCTGGATGACGCGGCGCGGCAGGTCCGCCCGGTCGGCGCGGGCGGCGTTGCGCGCCGCGCAGACGTCCTCGGGCACGTCGAGCACGATGGCGATGGGCAGCACGTCGTACTGCCTGGCCAGCTCGATCAGCTGCTTGCGGCTTTCGCTCTGCACGTTGGTCGCGTCGACGACGGTGCGGCGGCCCGCGGCCAGGCGCTTGCCCGCGATGTAGTGCAGGACGTCGAAGGCGTCGCGGCTCGCGCTCTGGTCGTTCTCGTCGTCGGCGACCAGCCCGCGGCAGAAGTCGCTGGATATGACCTCGGTCGCCTTGAAGTGCTCGCGCGCGAAGCTCGACTTGCCGGAGCCGGAGGCGCCGATCAGGACGACGAGGGAGAGGTCGGTGACGGCGAGGGCGCGTGCGGCGCCGCCGGTGCGGGTGTCGTTCGTCATGCGACCTGGTCCTTCTGGGCTGACTTGACCGTCTCGGGTGCCTTGACTGTCTCGGGTGCCTTGGCCGCCGTGACGGCCTGGGTGAACACGGCCATCTGCGTGGGCGGGCCGACCTCGGGGTCGTCGTCGCCGACGGGGGCGAACCGGACGTCGTAGCCGTGCCGTTCGGCGACGCTGTGGGCCCAGGCGCGGAACTCGTCACGCGTCCACTCGAAGCGGTGGTCGCCGTGGCGCACGTGCCCGGCGGGGAGCGACTCCCAGCGGACGTTGTACTCGACGTTCGGCGTCGTCACGAGGACGGTACGGGGACGCGCGGAGCCGAACACGGCGTACTCCAGCGCGGGCAGCCGCGCCTCGTCGAGGTGCTCGATCACCTCGCTGAGCACGGCCGCGTCGTACCCCTTGAGCCGCTTGTCGGTGTACGCCAGCGAGCCCTGCACGAGCCGGACACGGCCGGCCTGGCGCTCGCCGAGGCGGTCGAGCCTCAGCCGCCGCGAGGCGACGGTCAGCGCGCGCATCGACACGTCGACCCCGACGATCTCGGTGAACCGGACGTCCTTGAACAGGGCCTGCACCAGCTGTCCCTGCCCGCACCCGAGATCGAGCACCCGTCCGGCACCGGCCCCGACGAGCTCGGCGAGGATCGCCTCCCGGCGCCGCACGGCGAGCGGCACCGGCTTCTCCTCGGTGTCGGTGCCTTCGTCGACGGCGTTGTCGATCTCGTCGACGTCCGTGTCGTCCGCGTCGGCGAGCCGCACCAGTTCGAGCCGCTCCCTGGCCTCCTGGGTCAGGGACCGGCGCCGCGACAGGTAACGGCTGGTGATGACCTCCTGCTCCGGGTGACCGGCCAGCCACCCCTCACCGGCCCGCAGCAGCTTGTCGACCTCGTCCGGCGAGACCCAGTAGTGCTTGGCGTCGTCGAGGACGGGCAGCAGCACGTACAGGTGCCGCAGCGCCTCGCCCAGCGTCAGCGTCCCGTCGGGCGCTTCGAGTACGAGCTGTACGTACTGCGAGTCCCCCCATTCCGGGAACCGCACGTCCAACGGCACCGGCGTCACCGCCACGGCCCACCCGAGCGGCTCGAACAGCGCCCGCACCAGCTCGGCACCGCCACGGGCGGGCAGGGCCGGCACCTCGACACGGAGCGGCAACGGCTGCGCGACCCGCTCGGGGCGCGCGGCGCACACGCCCCGCATGGCGCTGGAGAACACCGCGCCGATCGCCACGGCGAGCAACGACGAGGCGGCGTACGGCCGGTCGTTCACGTACTGCGCGAGAGCCGCGTCCGGAGCCCCGCCCCGGCCCTTGCCCTTCCCCTTGCCGCGCCGCACGAGCGCGACGGGGTCGATCTCCAGGAGCAGCGCGGCGGTGCAACGCTCGGGAGTCGCCTCGGGGTAGAGGACGTGCGCGGTGCCGTAGGACACGCTGCGTGTATGCCGGTTGTCGGGGTGTTTGTGCAGCAGGAAGCCGAGATCGGTGGCGGGGCGTTCAGGGGTACCGGAGGTACTGATCGTCAGAAACACTTCAGGTCGGCCTCAAAACACAGTCTGAGCTGCGGTTGCGTGATCAACTGTCGGACGCGGCGCACGGCCTCCGCGGGGCGCTTCCCGTTTCCGGCGCGCGCCTTCAACGTACAGCGAACACACCGGGCGCACGCAGGGATTTTCGCCGCCGTACAGCCCCGGACCAGGCATGGAGCGGCGTCGTGCGGGCGATCGCGAAGGTCGCGCGGGAAGCTGGGTAGGAGATGAGTGCTCAGACGTCGTGAGGACGGAGGACGGCGAGGATGGAGGACAGCGTGGACTGGGCCCGGTTCGGTAAGCAGATGGCCGCGATGGCGCGGGACCTGCTGGCGCAGACGTCGGTCGACGCCACGCTGGAGCGGATCACCTCGTCGGCCACCGAGCTCGTGGAGGGCTGCGACGCTGCCGGCATCCTGATCCTGCACGGCGGGCAGGTGGAGACCCTCGCCCCCACCCATCAGCTCGTCGTCGACAGTGACGCGCTGCAGGCCCGTGAAGGCGAGGGGCCGTGCTTCGACGTCGCGTGGAGCGGGGGCGGCGAGCGGGTCTTCCGCATCTCCGACTTCACCCACGACCAGCCACGCTGGCCCGCGTACGCCGTCGAGGCGCGGGCGCTGGGCATCGGCAGCATGATGGGCTTCCTGCTCTTCACCGAGGACGAGGAGCTCGGCGCGCTGAACCTGTACTCCGCCCGGCCCGGCGCCTTCAACGAGAACGACGAGACGGCCGGCCTGCTCCTCGCCTCGCACGCCGCCGTCGCCTTCTCGAGCGCCCGCACCCACGCCCAGCTGGAGCAGGCCGTCTCCACCCGGCACACCATCGGCGAGGCGATGGGCATCCTCATGGGCAGGCACCGCCTCACGGAGGAGGAGGCGTTCGACGTGCTGCGCCGCTACTCGCAGGAGAACAACGTGAAGCTCCGTGACGTCGCCGCGCGGGTCTGCGCGCACGGCGGGTTCGCGGAGCCCTGAGAGCCTGTCCTCGAAGCGGGCACGGCTTCCCCGGCTCATGGCCGAACCAGGGAAACCTGGACCGGCACAGTCCCCCGGGGGAACGCCGCTGTGCCGGCCCTGTACATCAGGTCCCCAGCCGCGCAGCATTCACTCACGTGCTCGTAAACGACCTCGTTGATTCGATGGCAATCGTTTGTTGATTGCTTCCGACCACCCTGTGCCCGTCGCTATTCGGGGGAAGACAGGGAATTTCAGTGTCGGATACACGTATCTCGGTGGCCGTGCACGCCACCGACCCCCTCAGCAGAGCCGGGGTCATCAGCCACCTACGGCACCAGCCCACCGTGGAACTGGTGGACAGGGCCACAGACGGCTCGACCCCCGCACCGCCCGGTACGACGAAGGACGCCCCGCAGGAACGCGTCGCCGTCATGCTCGTCGACCGGCTCGACGACCCGGCGGGCAGCGAACTGCGCCGCCTCGCCCGGTCCACGGAACAGCGCGTCGTCCTCATCGCCAGCGAGCTGCGCGAGCCCGAACTGCTCGCCGTCGTCGAGTACGGCGTGCGGGCCATCCTCTGGCGCCACCAGGCCACCCCGCAGAAGCTGCTGCGGGCCGTGCACAGCGCGGCACGCGGCGAGGGCGAGCTGCCGCCCGACCTCATCAACCGGCTCATGACCCAGCTGGGCCGCCTCCGGCTCTCCGCGCTCGACGGCACGCCGTCCGCCGCCGGCGCCCTCGTGCCGACGCTGGGCATGGCGCCCCGCGAGGTGGACGTGGTACGGCTGATCGCGGAGGGGCTCGACACCAAGCAGATATCGGAGAAACTCGCCTACTCCGAACGCACCGTCAAGAACGTTCTGCACGCGCTGATGACGCGCCTGCAGCTGCAGAACCGCGCGCATGCCGTCGCGTACGCGCTGCGGGAGGGGTACATCTAATGCGGCGACAGCCGATGCGGCGACCGGACCGGTTCTCCCTCTACATACGGGGAGCGCGGGCGTGATCCACGAAGTCGACGAGGCGCTGCGCGCACTGCTGCGCGAGGCGCTTCCGGAGGGGACCGGCGAGGTCGTCTTCGAAGCACCGACCCGCGACTGGGCGGCGAGACGCAACGCGCCCACGCTCAACTCGTATCTGTACGACATCCGCGAGGACGTCGCCCGCCGCGAACGCGGCGCCTACGCGGAGCGGGGGCCGGACGGCATCGTCCTGCGCAGGCGGCAGCCGCCCCGCTGGTTCCGGCTCTCCTACCTGCTCACCGCCTGGACCAACCGCCCCGAGGACGAGCACAGGCTGCTCTCCGCGGCCCTCGGCACGCTCCTCGGGCACGAACTGCTGCCGCCGGAGCGCCTGCCGGACGCGCTCGCCGCGCTGCGCGCCACGCTGCCGCTGTCCGTCGCCGTGCCGCCGCCCGAGTCGCGCTCCATCGCCGACATCTGGTCGGCGCTCGGCGGTGAGCTCAAGCCGTCCCTGGACGTCGTGATCACCGTGCCGTTCCCGGTCTCGCCCACCTACGACGTGGCACCCCCGGTCACCGAGGGCGCGGTCGTCGGTGTCCGCGGCCTCGACGGGGAACCGGCCGACTCCCGGCCCCGGATGATGCGCAAGCGGCGCGACGACAACGGGGCGGAGGCGGACCGGTGAGCCCGCAGAACGCCATGGTCGCTCGGCTCGAGGCGTTGCGCGAACGCGTCGCCGAGCTGGTCGAGCTGCGCGCCGCCGACGACCCCACGGCCGCGGATCCGCTCCGCGGGATGTACGTGACGCCCGAGACGGCACTCCGGCTCGCGACGGCTCCGCTGCCGTCGGCGCAGGCCGCGGGGGATATGGCGGGCGGCGTGGACGCGGAGGGCGGGGCTCCCGACGAGGGCCCCGACGCACTCGACTCGCTCGCCGGGGAGTTCGGGCTCAGCGTGCTCGACCGGCACATCCTGCTCGCCGCCCTCGCCCCCGACGTCGACCGCCGCTTCGAGCCGCTGTACGGCTACCTCAACGACGACGTCGGCCGCCGGCGCGCCACCGTCACGCTGGCGCTCGACCTCGCGGGCACGGGGCCGCACGAGCCGCTCGCCCGCCGCCGCTTCCACCCCCGGTCACCGCTGCGTGCCGGCGGGCTCATCGTCGTGGAGGAGGAGGACAGGCCGCTGCCGGGGCGGGCACTGCGCGTGCCCGAGCGGGTGGTGGCGCAGCTTCTCGGCGACGACGCGCTCGACCCTGAACTGGTCGACTGTGACGTGGAGTTGCTGGACACCGAGCGGGCCGGGGACGCCGAGCGGACCGAGGGCACCGGGACCACCGGGGACGCCGCCTGCTCCGCGCACCCGCTCGCCGCCCGCGTCGCCGCCCTCGCCGCCGAGCGGCCGCTCCGCGTGCATCTGCGCGAGCGCAGGGAGGGCACCGCCGCGGGGCCCGTGGCGGACGCGCTGCGGGCGACCGGGCTGCCGGTGCTGCGGTACCGGCCGTCGGGCGCGTCGGGTCCGGCGGGCGACGCCGCGGCGGTCGCGCTGGTCCGTGAGGCGCGGCTGCGGCGCGCAGCCCTCGTCGTGGGGCCGCTGCCCGCCGAACCCGGGCCCCTGATGCGCTCCCTGCTGACCGGCGACGTGCCGGTGGTGTTCTTCGGCAGTGAGCCCTACGACCCGGGGTGGGCGCCCGACGCCGGGCTGCTCGTGCTCGACGCACCGCAGGACGCCGTCGACGCGGCCCGTACGTGGCAGACCGAACTCGCCAGGCACTCCCCCGCGTACGAGCCGGACTTCGACCTCGGCGAGGCCGTCGCGCCGTACCGGCTCAGCGGGACGCAGATCCGTCGCGCCGCACGGGACGCCGCCGAACTGGCCGCGTTCGACGGGACCGCGCCGACCGTGACGCACCTGCAGCGCAGCGCCCGGCTCCAGTCCGCGCCGCTGCTCGACAAGCACGCCCGGCGGATCAGACCCCAGGTCGGCTTCGCGGACCTCGTGCTCCCCGACGAGCCCCTGGCCATGCTCAACGAGCTGACGCTGCGCGCACGCCACCGCGACAAGGTGCTCGGCGAGTGGCGGCTGCGCACGGGCGGCGGGCGCGGGCGCGGCGTCATCGCGCTGTTCGCCGGGGACTCCGGCACCGGCAAGACGCTGTCGGCGGAGGTCGTGGCCGGGGAACTGGGCCTCGACCTCTATGTGGTGGACCTGTCGGCGGTGGTCGACAAGTACATCGGCGAGACGGAGAAGAACCTGGAGCGGATCTTCGTGGAGGCCGACCGCACCGACTCGGTGCTGCTCTTCGACGAGGCCGACGCGGTCTTCGGCAAGCGCTCGGAGGTCAAGAGCTCGCACGACCGGTACGCCAACCTGGAGAGCGCGTACCTGTTGCAGCGCCTGGAGGCGTTCGACGGGATCGCGGTGCTGACCACGAACCTGCGGGCCAATATCGACGACGCGTTCACGCGCCGCCTCGACCTGGTGGTCGACTTCCCGTTCCCGGACGTCGAGCAGCGGCTCGCCCTGTGGCGCACGTGTCTGACGGGCACACCCTGCGCCGAGGACCTGGACGAGGAACTCGCCGCCTGCGCGAAGGAGTTCGAGCTGTCGGGCGGCGCGATCCGGTCGGCCGCCGTGACCGCCGCGTATCAGGCGGCGGGCCACGGCGGCCCGGTGTCCGGTGCGGACGTCCGGGCCGGTGCCCGGCGCGAGTACCGCAAGATGGGCCGCCTCGAACCGGGGACGTCACTGCCCTGGCAACGCTGACCGCGTCGCCCCTCCCGGACTGGCCGGGTTACTCCGGCCAGTCCGAGATCGTCCAGCCCATGCTGTTGCCGTCGCCGCACTTCCACGTGATGGCGCTGGTGTCGTTCTGCATGTCGGTGAGGCACTCGCCGTTGTTGACGGCGACGATGTGGAACAGGCCGTTGGGCTGGCTCTCCAGCTTCCACTTCTGGTTGTCGGGCAGCCGGCCGCTCTTGATGTTCTCCGGCGGCGCGTGGAAGATCTGCACGATGTTCGTGCCGACCTTCACGTCCATGACGGCGCCGGGAGCGTTCGCCGCCTCCAGGGAGTACGTGTCGGTCTCCGGGTAGTGGTGCAGGATCCACTTCTGGTTCTTGCCGAACTCGTCCGTCAGCTCCGGGTTCTGGCCGACGTACGTGCCGTCCGCCTTCGCACCCCGCTTGGTCTCCAGGTACCAGCCGCCGCCCTCCGCGCTGCGGATGGTGCGCAGCTTGGGCCCCTTCGGCTTGTCGTCCTTCGGCGCGCCGCCACCGCCCCCGCCGCCGGACTCCGGCGGCTTGGGCTCCTTCGGGGGCTCCTTCGGCTCCTCCTTCTCGGAGGGGCTCGCCGACGGGCTCGGCGCCTTCTTCATGCCGTCGCCCTGCGGCAGCTCCCGCTGCTCGCCCGGCTTCTCCTTGGCCTGCGTCGACATGGCCGGCTTGTGGTTGAACCACATCACGGCGAACGCGAGGCCCAGCGCGAACAGCACCGAGAACACGGCCATCGCCCAGCGCGGGATCACCGACGGCTGCACGTACGTGCCGCGCAGCTCCACCGGCTCCGGCACCCCGGCCCGCAGCACGGACACCGTGAAGGGGCGCTTGACGGTGCCGCCGACCCAGCTCACCGCGCCGGGCTTGATGCTGAGGTCGGCGAACGCGGCGCGTCCCGGCGCGACCTGGACCGAGCCGGGCTCCGACTCGACCTCCAGCTCCTCGCCGTTCTCACGGCCCGAGAAGGACGCCGTGAGCTGCTGGTTGCCGAGGTTGTCGACGGCCACGGACGCCTTGGCGCGCAGTCGGCCGCGTACGACCAGCGGGAGCAGCTCCGTGCGGAGTTCGGCGAACGGGCCGACCGTGATCTGCCCCTCGGCGACATCCATGGTGTGCGGCGTCTCGCGGGGCTGCACGCGGACGCCGAACGGGGTCGGCCCCGCCTGCGCGTCGGAGGTGCGGGGCGGGGAGAACTCCACCTGGGCGGTGCCCTCGGCCCCCGGGTACAGCCGCAGGACGTCGGGCTGCACGCGGGCCCAGCCCGCCGTCGCGCCGACCACCTGGAGGCGGTACTCCTCGACGGTGTCGCCGGTGTTGCGCACGCGCAGCCGCACGCTCGCGGTGGAGCCGGGCTCGACGGAGGTCGCTGCGGGTTCGAGAGAGGTCCACATGCCGCTCACCGCCCCGTCACGCCGGGGTGGTGGACGCTGCCGCCGACGAGGGCGCGCAGGGTCGCGCTGTCAGCGGTGCCGGTCGCCGGAAGGCCGACGGAGGCCTGGTAATCCTTGATGTGAGCCGCCGTGTTGTCGTTGTAGCGGGCCGTGGTGGGTGCGCTACGGCCGTTCTTGAAGTAGGCGACGCCGTGCTCGGCGTACGCGCGGTCGCGGTCCAGGTCCTTGTCGCTGATGCCGGCCTGCGAGGCCCACCAGAACGCGGCCTGGAGCTGTACGACCTCCCAGCTGTCGGCGCCGGAGCGCACGGCGTCGGGCCGGATGCCCTGCGCCCACAGCGAGGTGAGGGTGGCACGGCCCAGCGTGCCCATGTCGTCCGTCTCGAAGATCTGAGCGGTGTTGTTGCCGGAGTTCTGGCCGGTGCGGACCACGGCCTTCTGGTAACAGATGAGTTTTGCCTCTGTGTTGGAGTCGATGACGCCGGGCGTCCAGTGGCCGGTCAGCGTGCAGGGATTCTTCGAACCGAGGGCGGCGAGGCGCTGCTGGGCGTACTCGACGACGACGTCCCGCGCGTAGCCGCGACGCCAGGGCGGGCCGGTGCGCGCCTCGCCGCCACCGTCCGACACCGTCTCCCCGCTGCTGCCGCCGCCACCGGCGCCGCCTCCGGTCGTGTCGGTACCGCCCGACGTACCGCCGTCGCCGGAGCCGCCACCACTGGCTCCGCCTCCGCCGGTACCGCCCGGGCCCGAGTCCGCGTCGCCGCGGCCGCCGCCGTCCGCCTTCCCCTTCGGAGGCGTCGGAGCGGCGTCCAGCGTGTCCTTCTCGCCGCCCTGCGGGACGGCGGCGGGTGCGGCGACCGCCTGGTTCTCGCGCGCCGACCCGTCGAAGTCGGGCGCGTACGTCAGCCACGCCACGACGGACGCGACGGCGAGCGCCGCGAGCACGCCGCCGACGGCGAGCAGCCCGCGGGGCAGGACCGGGCGCTGGTCGAAGCTGCCGGGCAGCTCCTGGCCCCGCTCGTCGCCGGAGCGGCGCACGGAGACGGTGAGCGGGTGCGTCTGCCCGGAACCGGTCCACAGCACCTGCTGCGGGCGGATGGTCAGGTTCGCGAACGCGGCGCGGCCCGGCGCCACTTGGACGGCGGACGGGTCGACCTCGAAGGCGAGGCGGCCGGCGTCGTCGCGGAGAGTGAGGGCCACCGTCAGCGGGGTGTTGCCGAGGTTGTCCACGGCGACCGAGGCCCGGCCGCGGAAGCGTCCGACGACGGTGGGCGGGAGCAGTTCGGCGCGGATCTCCGAGAACGGAGCGACCGTGACCTGACCCTCGACCACGTCACGGGCCTCGGGGTTCTCCCGGGGCTCGACGCGGATGCCGAACGGCGTGGGTCCCGCGGCCGTGTCGGGCGAGCGGGGCGGTGCGAAGGAGATCTCGGCGGTGCCCTCGCTGCCGGGGTAGAGCCGCAGCACGTCCGGCTCGACGCGGGACCATCCGGCGGCCGCGCCGACGACTCCGAGGCGGTACTCCTCGACGGTGTCTCCCGTGTTGCGTACGCGAAGCCGCACGGTCGCCCGGCCACCGGGGTCAACGGTCACCGCGGCCGGGTCAAGGGAGTTCCACCACGTCATACGGGCACGGTAGAGCGCACCCACGGGTCCCTCCTTGTACGAAAGGGCGACGTCAAGGGCAGGCCCCGCTGCCCTTGCGGACGGCCCCTCCGAGGCGCACCCACCGCGGGCGGGCCCTCAGCCGTACGCGGAGAGCACAGGGCCGTGCATCGCCGCGCGCGGAGGCCACTTGGCGAGGAGAGCGGCGATCTCGTCGGCCTCCAGGGCGCCGCGCCGCTCCATGACGCGGTGCGCGATCCGCAGGGCGGCCCTGGCCCGCTCCGGGTCGCCGAGGGCGAGCAGCGCCCGCCCGCGTGCGGCCATCGCCAGCGCGTGGCAGAACGCGTCGCCCAGTTCTCCCTCGACGGCGAGCGCCGCGTCCGCGCAGCGCACGGCCGCGCCGGGTCTGCCCTGCTCCAGCTCGCAGTACGCGAGCCGCGCCCAACACAGGGCCTCCCAGCGGGGGTTGCGCGCCCTGCGGTGCAGCCGCTGCGCCTCCCGGAGCTGCTCCGCCGCCGCGACCGCCCCGCCGCCCGCGAGCAGCGCACAGCCCGCCTGGTAGAGGACGTGCGCGAGCGTGTGCGTGCTGCCCGAGCGCCGGGCCTGCCGCACGGCCTCGTCGATCGCCGTGTCCGCCGCGGGGCGCCTGCCCAGGGCTACGTACGCGCGGGCCATGTGCGACAGGATCCGGATCCGGTCGTCGTGCCCGCCGAGCGCGCCGAATCTGGCGTACGCCAGGCGCAGTTGCTCCAGAGCCGTCGCGAACCGGCCGGTGCCCATGAGGACGATGGCCAGCTCGTGGCTGCCCTCCGCGCCGACGAGGAGGTCCCCGCATCCGGCGGCGAGGTGCAGACTCTCGCGGAGCGCGCGCTCGGCGCGGCCGTAGGTCTCGGTGCCGTAGTGCGGGGCGCCGAGCAGCCGCAGGGCGCGGCCCGCCGACCGGTCGTCGCCGTGCCGGCGGGCGGTGCGCAGGGCCAGTTCGGCGAGCGGCTCCAGGTCGCGGTGGCGCGCGGTGCCCGCGACGAGGTGGGACCAGCCGGTGAGGAGATCGACGACGGGACGAAGGCCGGGCGGGCCGGTTTCGCCGACCGCGCCGGAGCCGGACCTGTCACCCGCTTCACCCACCTCACCTGCCTCACCTGCCTCACCCGTCTCGTCCGGGAGGTGACGCAGGGCGTTCTCCGCCGCGTCGCACAGCCGGGAGTGCGCGACGACCAGCCAGTCGTGCGCGGCGGCCTCGTCGGGCAGCGCCTTGCCCGCGGACGCGGGCCGGTGCAGCAGCTCGGGCAGCACGCTGTGCGGCTTCGTGCGGCGGATCGCGGTGATGACGGTGGCCAGGACGTAGTCGAGGAAGCGCAGCCGCGCGGCGGCACGTTCCGCCGCGGTCTCGCGCAGTTCGCACTGGCGGCGCGCGAAGAGCCGTACCAGGTCGTGGAAGCGGTAGCGGTCCTCGCCGTGCAGCTCCATGAGCCCCGCGTCGACCAACCGCTCCACGGCCTGCTCCGCCTCCTCTTCGTCGACGCCGAGCAGGGCGCCGGCGGCACCGCGGCAGAACGACGGCATGTAGCAGAGCGAGACCATGCGGAAGGCGCGGGCGAGGCCCGGCTCCAGGGCCTCGTACCCGAGCCGGAAGGTGGCCTCGACGCCCAGGTCGTCCACCCGCAGCTCGTCCAGCCTGCGGCGCTCGTCGCGCAGCCGCGCCACCAGGTCGGCCATGGGGCGTCCCGGCCGTGCGGCCAGGCGGGCGGCGGCGATACGGACGGCGAGGGGCAACCCGCCGCAGACCGCGACGAGTTCACGTGCGGCGTCCCGCTCGGCGGCCACGCGCTCGGCGCCGAGCATGGCGTTGAGCAGACCGAGCGCCTGCGGCTCGTCCATAGTCTCGACGTCGACGAGGCGCGCACCGGGCAGGGTGATGGTCCGCGAACGGCTGGTCACCAGGACCGCGCAGCCGGGCGCGCCGGGCAGCAGAGGCCGCACCTGCGCGGTGTCGCGCGCGTTGTCGAGGAACACGAGAACGCGCCGTCCGGCGAGGAGCGAACGGTACAGGGCGGTCTGCTGGTCGAGCCCGTCGGGCACGGCGCTCTCGGGGATGCCGAGCGCGCGCAGGAACCCGGTGAGCGCGCTGCCGCTGTCCACGCCGTGGACGGCGTCGGCGCCACGCAGGTCGACGTACAGCTGCCCGTCGGGGAACTCGTCCCGTAAGGCGTGGGCGACGTGCACGGCGAGCGCGGTCTTGCCGACGCCACCGAGCCCGGTGAGCGTGGCCACGGCCATCGCACTCCCGGAGACGGCGGCCCGCAAGGTCTCGGTGAGCACCCGCGCCTCGGCCTCCCGCCCCGCGAAGTCGGGCACGTCGGGAAGGAGCTGAGCGGGGGTGAGGGGAACGGCGGAGGCACGCACGGAACTGCTCGCCGTTCCCGGCAGGGGGGTTGGGGCGCTGAGGGGGAGGGGTCGGGCGAGGAGGTCGACGGGGGTGGTGCGGGGTGGGGACGTGGGTGGGGGTGGGGGTGTGGCGGCGGGTGCGGGGGTGGGCGTGAGGGCGGGTGCGGGGGCGGGCGTGACGGCGGATGCGGGGGCGATGGCTGGCGCAGGGGCGGGCGTGACGGCGGATGCGGGGGCGGAGGCTGCTGCGGGTGCGACGGCGGGCGCAGGGGCGGGCGTGACGGCGGGTACGGGCGCGGGCGTGGGGGCGGGTGCGGGTGCGACGGCAGGCGCAGGGGCAGGCGGGAGGGCGGATACGGGTGCGGCGCCAGGCGCAGGTGCAGACGTGACGGCAGGTGCGGGTGCGGGCGTCACCGCGGGTATGTGGGCGAGGGGCTGGGTGGACGCCGTACCAGGCACGGCACCGCCCAGCACGCCCTCCACCGGCCGCCCGGACATCTCACCCGAAGCCGTGCCGGCCACCGGACCGGCCACCGAACCGTTGGGGGGCAGGGGCGCGCCCCGGAGCAGGGAGGCGTGGAGCGTGGTGAGGTCCTTGCCCGGGTCCACGCCCAGTTCCGTGGCCAGCGTGCGGCGCGTCGTCTCGTATGCCGCCAGCGCGTCCGCCCGGCGGCCGCCCCGGTGCAGGGCCAGCATGAGCAGGGCTTGGGCGCGTTCGCGCAGGGGGTGCTCGGCCGCGAAGACGGTGAGGGGAGCGATCGTCTCGCCGTGGCAGCCGAGTTCGAGCGCGCAGGCGAAGAACTCCTCCTGCGCGGTGACGGAGAGCTCGGTGAGCCGGTCCCGCTGACGCCGCGCGTACGGCCCCGGCAGCCCGGCCAACGGAGCACCGTCGGAGAGCGCGAGCGCCGCCTTCAACTCGGCGTAGGAATGGGCGAGTTCACCGGACCCTCGCAGCGAGCGCGCCGCCGCGACGCGGTCCTCCAGCTCGCTCGCGTCGAGCGCGCCGCGCGGCACGCGCAGCGCGTATCCGTCGCCCGCCGACACCAGGAGCCTGGCGGGTTCGCGGGCCCGCCGGTCCGGTTCGAGGAGGGCGCGCAGCCGGGACACGTACGTCCGCAGCGTGCCGACCGCACGCGGCGGCGGCGACTCGTCCCACAGCGCGTCCACCAGCTCCGCCGCCGACACCGGCCGGCCCCCGCGCAGCAGCAGCGCCGCCAGCGTCGCCCGCTGCTGCGGCGGTCCGAGCGTCAGGGCCTGCCCGTCGCGCCAGGCCCGCACAGGGCCGAGGACCTGGAACCACAACGGCCCGCCCGGGTGGCCCGGTTCGCCCAGGTCGTCCCGATCAGCCCGGTCGGCCCCGATTCCGCCGTCCCGGCCCGTGCGGCCGCCCGCGTCGCCCCGCATTGTCAGCCCGCGCTCCTTGCCCTGTGACGCACCGCGAAGTGCCCGTTCGTACGCGCCACGGATGGCCGTACGCACCAAACGTTACGTCAGCCCCAGCACTCCCCCGACTCGTGCGGGTCACTTGCGGCACCATGTTGACCAGGTGTTGACGTGCTGGGCACTCAGGGCGTGGCATATGCGCCACCGACCATTCACATTCGGCCGTGCCCCGTACGGAAGGGCCTCAATCCTCCCGAGCACCGCGCCTGCGGCCTGCCCTCCGCCCCCGGGCCCGTGACCGGACGGGCAACGCCCCCCGCGCCCGCCGGGTACGCCCGGCCGTCACCACGAACGCACAGGTCGGCGGCGTCCGCCCGACGGCTGAACGGGCAGCGGCATCTGCCCTCACTGACGTCCTTCCGTCTCTACGCACCGGCCCGCGCGTGAGACATCGTCGACAAGGTACGAACCAGCGGGGACCGGCACACGGCCGGCACACAGGGGGAACGAGCGGCAGCCGCACCGGCGCATCGCCGGTCCGCCCGCGCACCCTCGCCACCCCTCGAGCCTTGGAGCACAGCAGCATGCCCAACTACCTGTCCCCCGGCGTCTACATCGAGGAAGTCGCCAGCGGTTCGCGCCCCATCGAAGGCGTCGGCACCTCCGTCGCGGCCTTCGTCGGCCTTGCGCCGCGGGGACCGCTCAACGAGCCGACGCTGGTGACCAACTGGTCGCAGTACGTGGCCGCGTTCGGCGAGTTCACGGACGGGTACTACCTGGCGCACTCCGTGTACGGGTTCTTCAACAACGGCGGCAGCGCCGCGTACATCGTCCGCGTCGGCGGCACCGACGCGAGCGAGCCCCAGCAGCAGGCCCCCGCGCAGCAGACGCAGGCGCAGGCCCCCAAGGAGCTCACCGCGGGCGAGCCCGTGGCGCTCGGCGCGTTCACGGTGTCGGCGATCACCGCGGGCACCACGGACGGCGGCGCGCTGACCGTCGAGGTGCAGGACGGCGAGGGCGAGGGCGCCGCCGACCGCTTCAAGCTGATCGTCAAGGACGGCGACAAGGTCGTCGAGAACTTCGACGTCAGCGCGAAGAAGACCGCCCGCAACTACGTGGTCACGCAGGTCAGGCAGCGGTCCAAGACGATCGCCCTGGAGGAGGCCTCCACGGCAGGCGGCCAGCTCGCCAAGCCCGACGCGCAGACCGTGACGCTGGCGCCCCCGGCCCCCGCCACCCCCGCCGTGCCCGCCTCGAACGGCCACGTGTCGCGCGTGGAGACCGCACAGTTCATCGGCGACTCCTCGGACCGCACCGGCTTCGGCGGCCTCGAGGCCCTCGACGAGATCAACATGGTCGCGGTGCCCGACCTGATGGCCGCCTACCAGCAGGGCATCATCGACGAGGAGCAGGTCAAGGCGGTTCAGCTCGGCCTCATCTCGCACTGCGAGCTGATGGGCGACCGGATGGCCATCATCGACCCGCCGCCGTCGCTGAACGCCCGCCAGGTCCGGCAGTGGCGCCAGGAGCTGGCCGGTTACGACTCGCGCTACGCCGCCCTGTACTACCCCTGGATCAAGTCCTTCGACCCGGCGTCCGGTCAGTCGGTGGTCGTGCCGCCGTCCGGCCACATGGCGGGCATCTGGGCGCGCAACGACGCCGAGCGCGGTGTGCACAAGGCGCCGGCCAACGAGATCGTGCGCGGCGCGGTCGACCTGGACCTGCAGATCACCCGCGGCGAGCAGGACCTGCTCAACCCGATCGGCGTGAACTGCATCCGCGCCTTCCCGGGCCGCGGCATCCGCGTCTGGGGCGCGCGCACCATGGCGTCCGACCCGGCCTGGCGCTACCTGAACGTGCGCCGCTACTTCAACTACCTCGAAGAGTCGATCCTCATCGGCACCCAGTGGGTGGTGTTCGAGCCGAACGACCACGCCCTGTGGGCGCGTATCCGCCGCAACGTCTCGGCCTTCCTGGTCAACGAGTGGCGTTCGGGCGCCCTGTTCGGCGCGCGTCCCGAGGACGCCTTCTACGTGAAGTGCGACGAGGAGACCAACCCTCCGGAGTCGGTCGACCTCGGCCGGGTCGTCTGCGAGATCGGCATCGCGCCGGTCAAGCCCGCCGAGTTCGTGGTGTTCCGGCTCGCCCAGTTCTCCGGCGGGGGCGGCGAGCTGGAGGAGTAGCCGCTCCGCGCGCCCCGGCGCGCCCTTCGACCTTCACGTATATCCGCAAGAACGCAACAGGAGTGAACCCCCTTGTCCCTTCAGCCCGGTGATGCGCTCACTACACACAACTTCGGCCTCCAGATCGACGGCGTCATGGTCGAGTACCTGCAGGAGGTCAGCGGCCTCTCGATGGAGCAGGACGTCATCGAGTACCAGCAGGTGTCGGCGGACGGAAAGCCCGTCGTGAAGAAGATGCCCGGCGTGAAGAAGGCCGGCGAGTGCACGGTCACGCGCGGCATGACGCAGAGCCCCGTCTTCAGCGAGTGGATCAACAAGTCCATCGCGGGTGACATGGGTTCGGCGCGCAAGAACGCGACGATCATGATGATGGACTACCAGAACAACCCGGTGAAGCGTTACAACCTGCGCAACGCCTGGTGCAGCAAGGTGGAGACCAGCGGGGTCAAGGCCGGTGACGCCGCCGCGCTGACCGAGCAGGTCACCATCGTCTTCGAAGAGCTGGTCATCGAATAATGCGGCGCGAGGGTCCGGCGGGGCCGGGTGCGGGCACGGTGCCCGGCGCGGTGACGGGCGTCCGCGAACCACTGCGTACGGAATTCGAGTTCGAGTTGCCGCGCGGGTTCGTGGACGAGTCCGGCACCGTGCACCGCAACGGCGCGATGCGGCTCGCGACGGCACGTGACGAACTGGTGCCGTTGCGGGACGTGCGGGTGCGCGAGAACCCCGCCTACCTGTCCGTCGTGCTGCTGGGCCGGGTCATCACCCGGCTCGGCACGCTCGGCTCCGTCCACGACGGCACGGTGGAGAACATGTTCGCCTCCGACCTGGCCTTCCTCCAGGACTTCTACCGGCAGATCAACGCGGAGGGGCACACCCGCGCGGCGGTGGCCTGCCCGCACTGCTCGGAGTCCTTCGAGGTGGAGCTGGCCGGGAGCCGCCTGGGGGAATCGTGACGTACGCGGCCGACCGCATCGAGGAGGAAGTCGCGTACCTCGCCTACCACTTCCACTGGGGCATGGACGACATCCTCGACCTCGAACACGCGGACCGGCGCGCGTACGTGGCGCGGACCGCCACATTGGTGGAGCAGGCGGAGGCGAAGGCGACCGGTCGGTGAGTCGAGGTAAGTGATGGGCTTGTTCAAGTGGCGGCGGGGGTCTCGGGGCGAGGCGGGGGCGTCGGGTACGGAGGCGTCCGGCGCGGAGGTGTCGGGCGCGGGTGCGCCGGGCGGCTCCGAGGCCGGCTCGGCCGGGGCCGCTGCTGCCGAGGGCTCTGCTGAGGTCGGTGCCGGTGCCGGTGGTGGCGGCCGTGGTGGCGGGTGGGCCACCGTGCCGCCGGTCCAGCGTGTGCTCTCGACGCCTCGTACGGTCGCCGAGCAGGGCTTCGGCGCGATGCTCGCCACGCACCAGAACCCGTCTTTCGGCGGGGAGTTGGGGCATGCGGTACGTGCCTCCGCGCCCGGAGGCGTGCTGCACGACGTCCTGACGCCGGTGGCAGGCCGGCCGGGCGACCTCGACCTGCCTTCGCTGCGTCTGCCGGTACGGGGGATGGGCGAGGCCGGCACGGAGGAGCAGGCGTCGCCGTCCGAGGCGGGTGGCGGTGGGGCTGCGGCTCCGTCCGCGAAGGCGCCGGTGCAGCGGTCCGCCGCCGCGCGTCCGCTGTCCGGTCCCGCTCCTGCTCCTGCTCCTGCTCCTGCTCGCACCTCGCCGGGCAGCCCTGCCGTACCCGTCGCGCAGCCGTCGCGTGGGACCCGGCGTTCCCCGCTCGTGTCGGCGGCGCCGGGCGTGGTGCCGCAGCGGCAGCTGTTTCCTGTCGGGGCGGCGCGTACGGCTCCGCCCCCCGTCGCGCCCGGCGTCGGCCCCGACGCTCCGGCCAGCGATGTCCCCGGGCCGGTGCCCGCTGCCGGCCCGGCCTCCCCTGCCGCATCCGCGGCCACGGACCCCGTCGCTGTACGGGCGAAATCCCCCGTTGAGCCCGTACAGCGACGGCCTCGCATACGCCGGGTCCAGCGCGCGCAGCCCGGCACGGGCACGCCGACCGGTGCGCCCGCGTCGACTCCGCCGCAGAGCCCTCCGCCCGCGCCCGCACCGGACGCGCCGGTGACGCCTGTCCAGCGGAAGGCCCCCGCCCCGCAGAAGGCCCCTGTCCAGCGGACCGCGCCCAACAGCCCCGCGCCCGAGCAAACGCCCGCCGCCCCCGCGCCGAGCGGCCCGGCGCCGAAGAGCGCCCCGCACCAGGCCCCCGCCCAGCGGACGACCGGCGACAACGGTCCCGAGCCGAAGGCCCGCCCGCACGAGACCGCAGCGGACGCGCCCGCGACGCGGAGCACCCCGCACCAGCCTCCGGTGCAGCGGACGACCGACGGCAGTCCCGAGCGCACGTCCTCCCCGGCGGTACCGAGCGGCCCGGCTCCGCGGAGCGCCCCGCACCAGGCCCCCGTCCAGCGGACGGCCGGCAACGGTCCCGAGCGCACGACCGCCCCCGCGACGGCGAGCACCCCGGCTCCGAAGACCCGCCCGCAGGAGGCCCCCGTCCAACGGACGGCGAACAGCGCCACCGCGCCCAAGTCCCCGTCCGCACCCGCCCCCTCGGCGAGCGGCCCGGCGCCGAAGAGCGCCCCGCACCAGCCACCCGTCCAGCGGTCGACGAACACCAGCCCGGCGCCCGCTTCCAGGCCCACGACCCCCTCCGCAGCGAGCACCCGCAGTCCGGTCGACGGACCGGGCCCCTCCGCCCAGCGGTCGACAGGCCCCGGCCCCGCCCCGGCCGAGAGCCCGACCACCCCTGCCCAGAAGCCGACGAGCGCGACCCCGGCCCCCACGGCCCCCGTCCAAAAGCGCACCCGCCCCACCCCGGCGACCGACGCCCCGACGCCCCCGTCCCACCAGTCGGCCGGCGCCGGACCCGCACCCACGGCCCCCGGTCGGAGCCACGCCGCCCCCACCCCGGCCAACGGCCCGGCGGCACCCGCCCACAAGCCGACGCCCGCCGACCCGGCACCGAGGCCGACGCCCACGTCCACGTCCACGTCCACCCCGACCGGCACCCCGACGGCCCCCGCCCACACCCCGCCGAACGCCGGCCCCGCACCCACATCTACATCCACCCCCACGGCGAGCGGCCGGCCCCGCCCGCGCCGCACGGCCATCGGCGCCCCCCTGCCCCCGGCCCAGCGGTCCACCGGCGACGCACCCGCGCGGCCCACCACCTCCGCGCCCGCTTCCGCGCCCGCCCCGAAGCCGACGGCCGCCGGACCCACCCCGACGGCCGCCCCCCAGAGCCACCCCGGTCCCACCGGTCCCACCGGCCCCGGCACACCCGTGCCCCCCGTGCAGCGGTCAGCCAACGACGCACCGACCCCGCCGACCGCTCCCACCACCTCAAGCGACCGGACCCGCCCCCGCCGCACCGCCATCGGCGCCCCCCTGCCCCCGGCCCAGCGGTCGGCGAGCGACATGCCCGCCGTGCCCGCCACGCCCACCCCGGCACCGCAGGACCGCACACGCCCGCTCACCGGCCCGTCGGCACCCGCCCAGCCGACGACCAACGCGGCGGCCCCCACCGCGGGCGGCAACGACCGCCCCCGCCGCACCGCCATCGGCGCCCCCCTGCCGCCCGTGCAGCGGTCGGCGAGCAACGCATCCACCCCACCCGCACCGCTCACCACACCCACCTCAGCCCCCGCAGCCGCCCCGAAGCCGACGACCTCCGGCCCCACCCCCACGGCCGTCCCCCAGAACCACCCCCAGCCCACGAGCGGTCCGTCGACGACCGACGCGCCCACCCCCACCACAAGCGGCAACGACCGCCCCCGCCGCACCGCCATCGGCGCGCCCGTCGTCCCCGCCGCCCCCGTCCAGAGGTCGGCGAGCAGCGGGACCGCGCCACTCGCGGGCCCCGGCCGTTCGCCCCAGGGCCCCTCGCACCACACCCCGGCGGGCAGCGCACCGACGACGCCTGCCCCGAAGTCGACGGCAAGCGCCCCCGCCCCCGGGGCAACCGGCGCACCCACGTCCGCACCCGCAACACCCGCATCCGCCCCGAAGCCACACCGGACGCACCACCATCCGCTCCCCGTCGTCCCGATCAACCGCCGCATCGCCCCCGGCAGTCACCGGCCCGCCGCGGAGCAGTACCCCCTCTCCCCCGCCCGTGGCCTGACCCCACACACCACGAGCACGTCGCACACCCCCGCGACGGGGGCTCAGCACCCCCAGGCGGCGCCCGCCCCCGTGCCCCTGCAGAAGTCGGCGAGTCCCGCACCCCACGCCGCCACGCACACGCCCGCGCACAGGAACGGCGGCGTCGCCCCCGTCGTCGTACCCCTCGCGAAGCCCAGCGCTCCCGCGCCCCGTCCCACGCCCGGCTCCACGCAGCGCGTCGTCCGTACCGCGCCCACCCCTGCGCCTCCCGTACAACGACGCGCCGCGCCCGCTCAGCCCGAACCGCAGCCCCGACCGCAGTCACAGGTGTCCATCCCCCTGCAACCCGCCCCGGCCCCGGCCCCCCGGCCCGCCCCCGCGGAGTCCAAGCCGTCCGCTCCGGCGCAGTCCGAGCAAGCCGGTCCCGACCCCGCTGCCGCCTCCTCCGAAGCCGCTGCCCCCGCCGACCTCGACGACCTCGCGCGGCGGCTCCTCGCTCCGCTCTCGCGGCTGCTCCGTGCGGAGTTGCGCAGTGACCGCGAGCGCGTGGGCCGGCTCCGCGACCACGGCCGCTAGCCGACAACCGACCGCGCACAGACCGCCCTTCCGCCACCACCACAGCAAAGAGAAACCATGCCCTCGTCCAAGGACCCCGGTTCCACCGTCTTCTTCAAGCTCACCATCGACGGCCAGGACCTCGGCCTGTTCAACGGGTGCGACGGGCTCTCCTCCGAGGTGGAGGTGGAGCAGCGGCAGGAGGGCGGCAACAACGGGTTCGTCTGGCAGCTGCCGACCCGCGTGACCTTCTCCACGATCCGGCTCACCCGGCCGCTGACCGCCGACACGGCCCGCGTGGCCGCCTGGATCTCGTCCATCGCGACCGGGATCTCGCGGCCGACCGCGCAGATCGCGGCGCTGCGCGCGGACGGTTCCATCGTGGCGCAGTGGGGGCTCGTCGAGGTGCTGCCCGTGCGCTGGCAGGGGCCGAGTCTCAGTCCGGACAGTCCCGCCGTGGCGACGGAGACGCTGGAGATAGCGCACCACGGCTTCACCGACGCGGGAGGTGCCTGAGATGGCCGCGCCGACCGGCGGAAAGGCCGGCGCCAGCCTCGTGCGCGCCGCGCTCGCCATCCACCAGCCGCCCACCGACCTCGGCGGGTCGATGGGCGGGCGGATCGGTGAGGTGGAGTTCCAGTTCAATCCGACGCAGTTGCAGATGGCGCGGTCCGCGGAGTGGCGTACGCAGCGCGCGGTCGCGTACACGCGCGGCGCTCCGCCGAAGTTCACCGGCGCCGCCCCCGCCACCCTCCAGCTGGAGGTGTTCCTCGACTCGTCGGGCACACCCAACTCGGGGAAGGTGCAGAAGCAGGTCGAGCTGCTCCTGTCGTGCTGCGAGGTGACTCCGCAGAGCGTCAGCTCCAAGCGTCCTTCGCCGCCGTGGGTACGGTTCTCGTGGGGGTCGTTCAACACCGTGCAGTTCGTGGCGTACGTGACCAACGTGAGCGCCACGTACACGCTGTTCAACCCGACCGGAGAGCCGATCCGCGCCACGTGCTCGCTCGCGCTGACCGAGGTGTCGATGCCCACCAAGGGGCAGAACCCGACGTCCGGTGCGCTCTCCGCGCGCCGTGTGCACCGCACGGTCGCGGGTGACTCGCTGGCGTCGCTCGCGTGGCGGGAGTACGGGGACGCCACCCGCTGGCGGCTGATCGCCGAGGCCAACGACATCGACGACCCGATGCGGCTGCGGCCCGGCACCGAGCTGCTGCTGCCCGCCGCCGACGAGGCCCGGCCCGGCCCCGTCACCGCCCCCTCGCACGTGGAGTCCTGATGAGTGAGAAGACGTACACGAGCGTCCTGCACGCCGAGATCGGCGGGTTCGTCCTGCCCGACAAGCTCGCCGTGCTGCTCGTGGAGGGCTGGGTGGACGCCAGTGTGAACGTGCCGTCCGCCTTCCAGCTGACCTTCGTCGACGAAGGCGGGGACATCCTGGAGAAGTTCCCGCAGATCAAGGTGGGCGCCAAGGCCGTCCTGTGCCCGTTCACGGACGGCGTGCGCGGCAAACCGATGCTGACCGGTGAGGTCACCGCCCTGGAAGTCGACGCGGACGCCGGCGGCAAGCAGCTCGTCGTGCGCGGCTACGACCCGGGGCACCGGCTGCTCCGCAACCGCCGCGTGAAGGGCTTCCCGAACATGACGGCATCCGACATCGTGCGCCGCGTCGCCGCCGCCAACAAGGTGAAGCTCGGGAAGATCGAGTCGACGCCGACGGTGTACGAACTGGCGACCCAGCCGAACATCACCGACTGGGACTTCCTCTCCCGGCTCGCGCAGGAGAACGACACGCACCTGTCCTTCGACGAGGACGGGAAGCTGTGCTTCGCCAAGCTCGCGCCCGCGTCCGGGGCGCCGTCCGACTCGACACCGGCCGCGCAGAGCCCGTACGTCCTGGAGTTCAGGCACAACGCGCTGCACAGCAGGGTCGCGGTGACGGCGGCGGGCCAGGTCGCGACGGCCGGGGTGCGCGGGTGGGACATGCGGGCCAAGCGCGCCCTGTCCGCGCAGTCCCCCGCTGTCCGCAGCAAGGACATCGTCACCGACATCACGCCCGCGCAGCTGTCGCAGCCGTTCGGGAAGGCGGAGCTGACGGACACCGGGTGGCCGTACACGACGCAGGCGCAGGTCACGCACGCCGCCCGGTCGCTCGCGGACGACGTGGCGGGGTCCTTCGCCGAGGTGGAGGTCGCCGTCACCGGCAATCCCGACCTGCGGCCGGGGCAGCCCGTCGCGCTGAAGGGGGCGGGGTTCCCCTTCGAGGGCAAGTACACGGCGACGGGGGTGCGTCATCTCTTCGAGTCCGGGCGGCCGTTCACGACGTGGCTGACCGTCTCGGGGCGCCAGTTCCGTTCCCTGTACGGCCTCGCCTCGGGCGGCGCGGACGCCGCGCCGCCGATGCCGGGCGTCGCGATGGCGCTGGTCAGCAATGCGAAGGACCCGCTCAGGCTCAACCGCGTGAAGCTGCGTTTCCCGTGGCTCTCGGACACGTACGAGAGCGACTGGTGCCGCATCGCGCAGCTGGGCGGTGTCCGCGGCGGCGGTCTGATGATGCCCGAGGTGGGCGACGAGGTGCTCGTCGCCTTCGACCGGGGATCCCTGGAACACCCCTATGTGCTGGCCGGGTTGTACAACGGCCGGGACAAGCCGACGCCCAACACGGACGGGCTGCAGCCGATCGACCCGACCAGCGGCCGGGTCAACTGGCGTTCCGTCTCCTCGCGCAGCGGCCACACCATGGAGCTCGTGGACGCCAAGTCCCGTATGAAGAGCGGCATCCGGCTGCAGACGGGCAACGGCCGCCTCACCGTCCACATGGACGAGACGCGGACCAGTGTGACCATCCGCAGTGACGGCACGGTGTCCATCTCCGGCACCCGCAACGTCAGCATCAGGGCGGGCGGCAACCTGTCGCTGACCGCGGGCGGTTCGCTGACGATGAGTGCGGGCGGCGCGGTCGACATCAAGGCGGGCGCCAAGTTCGGCGTCAACGCGGGCGGCATGGCGGACATCAACGCGACCGGCGTCGTCAGCCTCAAGTCGGCGGGCGCCGTCGCCGTGAACGCGGTCGGCGCGGTCTCCGTCACCGCGGCGGGCGCCGTGGCCGTCAACGCGGGGGCGGCAGCGGCGATCACGTCGCCCGCGACCGTCGCGCTGACCGCACCCGCGGTGCTGCGCAATGGCATTCCTTTCTAGCGTCGAGTCCAGGGTCGAGGGGGCCACTGATCATGAGTGAGCAGTTCGTCGGTGCGGGCTGGACGTTTCCGCTGCGCATCAACGCGGGCGGCGGCATCGCGCTGGCCCGGCGCGAGCGCGAGATCGAGGAGTCGATCCGTCTCGTGCTCGCCACCGCGCCGGGCGAGCGCCCGATGCGGCCCGAATTCGGCTGCGCCGTGCACGACATGGTGTTCGCGCCGGTCAACGAGGCGACGGCGGGGCGGATCCGGTACGAGGTGCGGTCCTCGCTCGACCGCTGGGAGCCGCGGATCGACGTCCTGGACGTCGAGGTCAGTCCGGCCCCCGACGACCCGTCCGTCCTGTTCATCGACGTGAGCTACACCGTGCGCGGCACCAACAATCCGCGCAGTCTCGTCTTTCCCTTCTACGTGATCCCGTCCACGGAATCAGAGAGCGGAGTCTGAAGTCCGATGGCCCTGCCCGCACCCCACCTCGACGACCGGCGCTTCCAGCAGTTCGTCGACGACGCCAAGCGCTACATCCAGCAGCGCTGCCCGGAGTGGACCGATCACAACGTCTCCGACCCGGGCGTCACCCTCGTCGAGGCCGTCGCGCACATGGCCGACCAGATCGTGTACCGGCTCAACCGCGTGCCGGAGAAGAACCACCTGGCCTTCCTCGACCTGCTCGGCGTCACCCTCTTCCCGCCCTCGTCGGCCCGCGCGGACGTCACGTTCTGGCTCTCCGCGCCGCAGCCCGAGCCGGTGGTGCTGCCCACGGGCACGGAGGTCGCGACCAGCCGCACCGAGACCGAGGAGGCGGTGGCCTTCGCCACCGAGGCGGATCTGACCGTGGTGCCCTGCGAGCTGTCGGCCGTGCTGCGGCAGGAGGACGGCAGCACGCCGCAGGACTGCGGGCAGGACATCTTCGGCGGGCGTGACGTGGCGGTCTTCGCGGAGTCGCCGCGGCCCGGCGACACGCTGCTCTTCGGGCTCAGCGCGGCGGTGCCGCGGTGTGCGGCGGTGCTCCAGCTCGACAGCCGCGTGGACGGCGTGGGCGTCGACCCGCGGCAGCCGCCGCTGGTGTGGGAGGCGTGGACCGCCGAAGGCTGGACCGAGTGCGAGGTGGACGAGGACTCCACCGGTGGCCTCAACCGGCCCGGCGACGTCGTGCTGCACATCCCGGCCGGGCACATCGTCTCGCGCATCGGACGGCAGGACGCGGGCTGGCTGCGCTGCCGGGTCACCGAGGCGGCGAAGGGCCAGCCGTTCTACAGCGCGTCGCCGACCGTGCGGTCCGCCGCCGCGTTCACCATCGGCGGCACGACGGGTGTCGCGCACGCGGACGTCATACGCGACGAACTCCTCGGCGACTCCACGGGCGTGCCCGGACAGCGCGTCCGGCTCGCCCAGGCTCCGGTGGTCGCCGACCGGCCGCCGCTGGTCCTGGAGGTCTCCGACGGCGAGGGGTCGGGCTGGGCCGAGTGGCAGGTCGTCGACGACTTCGCCTCCTCCGGCCCTTACGACCCGCACATCACCCTTGACGCGGCGACCGGCGAGATCGCGTTCGGCCCCGCGGTGCGCGAACCGGACGGCTCCCTGCGGCAGTTCGGCGCCGTCCCGCAGAAGGGCGCGGCGATCCGCGCCACCCGCTACCGCACGGGCGGCGGCCGCACGGGCAACGTGGCGCGCGGCGCCATCCAGGTCCTGCGCAGCTCCATCCCGTACGTCGCCCGCGTGGAGAACCGCGAGGCGGCGCGCGGCGGAGTGGACGGCGAGACGGTCGAGGAGGCGAAGGTCCGCGCGCCGATCGCGCTGCGCGCGCAGGAGCGGGCCGTGACGGCGCGCGACTACGAGGAGCTGGCCCGGCGGGCCGCGCCCGAGACGGCGCGCATCCACTGCCTGGCCGCGGACTCCGCCGAGGCAGGGGAGAACGCCGTCCGGGTCCTCGTCGTCCCCCAGGCGGTGCCGGACCGGGGCGGGCGGCTCCGCTTCGAGCAGCTGGTGCCCGGTGAGGAACTCCTCTCCCGCGTCACCTCGTTCCTCGACGACCGCCGCCCCCTCGGCACGCGCCTCTCGGTCGGCCCGCCCTACTACCAGGGCGTCACCGTGGTCGCCACGCTCCACTCGTTCCGCGCGGCCCACGCCGAACGCGTACGCTCCGAGGCGCTCGACGCCCTCTACGCCTACCTCGACCCGCTGAGCGGCGGCGCCCACCGCGAGGGCTGGCCGTTCGGCCGCCCGCTGCGCGCGGGCGAGATCTTCGCCGCGCTGCAGCGGGTGCCGGGCGTGGAGCTCGTCGACGAGGTGCTCCTGCACCCCGCCGACCCGCTGACGGGCCGCAGGGGCGACGCCACGGACCGCATCGAACTGGCCCCCTCGGCCCTCCTGTTCCCCTTCGACCACCGCGTCCGCGTCATCGAGGCACGATGACGACCGACGAGAACCAGGCGAACAACTCCCCGGAGCCCGAGGGCGCTCCGGAGGCGGCTCCCGCTCCCACGCCCGGTTTCGGCCCGGCGACCCCCGTCCCGCACACCTCCGGAACGAACCCCTACTCCGACGCGGGCCACGCGTCCGCCCCGAACCCGTACGCCACGCCGAGCCCCGCCGCCTCCGGGGCGAACCCGTACGCCACTCCGGCCCCCGGCTCCTCCGAACCGAACCCGTACGCGACTCCGAGCCCGACCTCCCCCGAGGCGGACCCGGCTCCCACCCCCGAACCTGAGCCCGAACCCCGCCCCGAACCGGAGCCCGCTCCCAAGGCGACCCGCGCCCCCGCCAAGGGGCGCCGTGCCGCGCGAGCGTCCGACGGCGCCGCCGAGCAGCCCGCGAAGGCCGGCACCGGTGACGCGGGCGCGAAAGCGAGCGCTCCGGGGGCGTCCGTCACCTTGGGCGGTATGCGTGCGTCCTGGGTGAAGTCCGAGGTCACGGGTGCTTACGCCGCCCAGGCGGGGCACTCGCCGGAAGCGGCCGGTGGGGCCGGGGGCGGCGGTGACCGTCACGGGCCCGGGGGCGGCAGTGACGGAGGGGACGGCGGCGACGGAGGAGACAGCCACGGTGACGGCCAGGCTTCCCGGCGGGGGTCCCTGCCCGGGCTCGGGTCCGCGCACCCCATCGGGGACCAGCTGCCCGCCGTCTTCGCCGACGACGACTTCATCCTGCGCTTCGTCTCCGGACTCGACGTCGTCCTCGCTCCGGTCTTCGCCGTACTGGACAGCCTGGAGGCGTACTTCACGCCGTCCCTGACGCCCGAGGACTTCCTCGACTGGCTGACGGACTGGGTCGGTACGGAGCTCGACGGCACCGAGCCGCTGGCCACGCGCCGTCACGCCGTCGCCTCCGCCGTCGACCTGCACCGGGTCCGCGGCACCCGGCGCGGTCTGGCCGCCGCCGTCGAACTCGCCTTCGGCGTCCGCCCGGAGATCGCCGAGAGCGGCGGCGCGACCTGGTCCGCACGCCCGCTGGGCGCCTTCCCCGGCACCCCGCGCCCCGCCCTGCACGTCACCTTGCGTGTCCACGATCCCGCTTCCGTGGACACGCACCGCCTGCGGGCCGTCGTCGCGGCGGCCCGCCCCGCCCACCTCCCCTTCACGGCCGAGGTGACAGCCACGCCTTTCCCTGAAGGGACCTAGAGATGCCCGACCAGCCCGAGACGGACGCCATGCAGAACTCACCCGCCAACACGACGCCGTGCCCCGAGTGCGGCACCCCGGCCCGCCAGCACGGCCAGTCCTTCTGCGACTCGTGCGGGGCCTTCCTCCGCTGGGACACCCCGGCCGGCACCTCGGGCCCCGCCCGCCCGGGCAACGCGCCGACCGCGGACGGTCCCGCCGCGCCACAGACCCCGGCCGACCCGCGCGTCGATCCCCGTGTCGCTCCCCCCACCGGGTCCGGCGCGGGCGCCGGTTCGACCGACACCACCGTCCCGCTCCCCTCCACCGGCCCCGAGAGCCGCCCCGCGGAGCCGCCCGCCGGACCGCCCCGGCCCTCCGACACGGCCATCCGGTCCCTGCTCGTGCCCGTGCCCGAGGGCTCCGAGCCCGTGGCACCGGAGACGCCGGGCAGCGTGCTGCCGGGCAGGCCCGAGGCGGCACGGCCGCGCGTACGCCAGGCCGCCGTGCCCGTCGAGCCCGAGTCGGGCCCGCCGTGCCCGAGCTGCGGTACGCCCAACGCTCCCCGCCGCCACTTCTGCCGCAGCTGCGCGAACCCGCTCAAGGACCACGCGGCCCCGGCCGCCGAGGGCCCGTACGCGGGACAGCGTCCGCGGCTCCACCGCGACCGCACCCGCTGGATAGCGCGGGCCGTGGGCATCGCGGTGGTCGTCGGCCTGATCGTGGGCGGGATCTTCGGCGGGCCACCGGCCGCGCGGGCCGTGCAGGACCACTTCGCGAAGCGGGTCCCCGTCCACCCCAACGACTACAGCGCCTCGCACGCCTCCCCCAGGCAGGCCGCCAAGCTCGCCTTCGACGGCTACAGCAACACCTGGTGGGGCACCGGCTACTCCGGGGACTCGGCGGGCCAGTGGATCCAGGCCGACTTCGGCCAGCCCACCGACCTGCTCAACCTCCTTATCACGCCCGGCACTTCGTCGCGCAGCGCGCAGGCCGCCGAACAGGCACGGCCGATGGAGTTCGACATCGTGGTCAACGACTCGGCGGGCAAGGAGCACGTGATGCACCGCCGCATCAACGACGGCGGTGTGCAGAAGCTCGACGTACGCGTACGGGACGCGGTGAACGCGCGGCTGATCCTGCGTTCCGCGTACGGCACCGGCAAGAAGCGCCAAGTGGCCATCGCCGAGCTGGAGTTCTTCGGCCGGTCCACGGGCGGACAGTAGTCGGCCCGGGGTCGTCGTCGGACGGCCCCGGACCTCGCCTCCTGCGGGTCAGACCCGGTCTGCGGCGATCAGCACGTACTGGAACGAGCCGTCCCTGTACGAGTTGATGAACGCCTCCTCGATGCCGGTGACCAGCGAGGACGTCGCCCGCAGCTCCCAGTAGGGCAGCGTCGCGTCCGTCAGGTCGACGATGGCCTGCGGCACGAGCCGGTTGTCGGCCATGGCCTTCAGGTACTCCCTGCGGGAGTGGATGTTGCACTCGAAGTGCGCGTTGATCTGCGAGACCCACTTCGAGGGCTGGCCGTACCGCGGGTTCCAGCAGCCGGTGATGGTCACGTAGCGGCCGCCGGGCGCGAGGATGCGGGAGTGCTCGGCGAAGAGGTCGTCCAGATCGACGTACATGCTGGACTCGTTGTTCCACGAGGCCTTGGCCTGGCCCGTCTCGAACGGCGTGTCCAGCATGTTGCACACGCGGGCGTGGACGTAGTCCTCCATGCCGAGTTCGCGGGCGCGCCGGTTGGCGAAGTCGGCCTGCTTGGCGGAGAGCGTGACGCCCTCGGCCCGGCAGCCGAACCGTTGGTGGGCCATGACCAGCGAGCCGCCGCGCCCGCACCCCGCGTCGACGACCGTGTCGTCGCGCCCGACGGGTCCGAGCTGGTCGAGGAGCACATCGGTCTGCGCCGACTCCAGGCGGTGGAGTTCGGCGATCAGCCGCTTCTCGTACCCGCTGTCGGCGGTGTCCCCCAGCGCGTCCTGGTCGACGTCCCCGACGCCGTAGTGATGGTGGTAGAGCCCGTCGACGTCGCCGAGGCGCAGGTTCACCGGCCTGGCCTCCCCGTCCCAGTAGCGGGCGATGTCCCCTTGGTAGGGGGATGCCGGAGCGGGGATGGACAGGGACGTGCCGTTGGCGAGATCAGTGCTGGTCACAGTGGTGTCGGCTCCTCTTACCAGAAGTCGGGCAGGCTGTATCGGTAGGTGTTGGTCTGATGCCAGTAGTGGTTGCCGTCGACCCATACGGCGACTCCCCGCAGGAAGCGCAGCACGCTCGGGACGGGGCAGGCCGCGGCCAGGGCGGCCGCTTCCGCCTCGAAGGCGTGCATCAGGTCGTTGTGGACCTCGACCCCCTTCAGGTAGGCGTCCCGGTCGGAGACGCCCTCCCGTTCGGCGATCACTACGGGCAGGTTCAGATGACGGCCGGGGCTGTCGAGTTCCTTGGTGTACGAGTACAGGTCGTTCACCACGGTGGTGGCGTTGCCCGCGAGGGCGATGACCCGCTGCATGGCCGCCAGGGCGTGGAGGTCGGCCGGCAGTTCATAGCCACCGACGGTGTCGGTGATGGTGGGGCAGGGGCGGAAGTTGTTGAACTGGCGCATCGCCAGGTACTCCCACACCTCGGGCACGTGGTCGGTCTCGGACCACGCGGCCTCGGCGAGATAGCCCAGGTGCAGGCGGGCCATGTCGTGCCGGAAGCGGTCGGCCTGCGAGGGCGAGGCGTGCTGGAGGAAGTACGCCATGGCGGAGCGGTAGGCGCGGCGCGGTGCGTCCGCCTTCAGTGACTCACGCCATGCCGGTTCGTACTCCTCCGTCGTGTGCAGGTCGTCGAGGGCCGTGTGGGCGAGCAGCAGGCGGCTGCCGAGGCCGACGGGCGAGCCGCCGTGGTCCTCGCAGTAGCAGTCGTCGACCGCGTTCTCGGCGACCATCAGCCGGGTGGCGACCATCAGGTGGTCGACGGAGGGGGCGTCCGGGTGGCAGGCGACCATGTAGCGCCCGACGGAGAAGCCGTCGAACTGGTCCTCCCACTCGGGCGGGAACGCCTGGACCTCGTCCACGGCCCACGCCTTGATCCGCCGACTGACCTCGGCGACCCGTGCCGGATCGGGTTCCGGCACGGCGTGGTGATAGAGCCCTGGGATCGGTGTCCCCTCGGCCGGTACGGCCGGTACGGCGAGTTCCGCCGGTCCTACCGGTCCCGCCGCTTCCGCAGGTTTCGTCGGTTCCGCCGGTTCCGCCGGTTCCGGCAGCGCGACCGGTTCCGCCGGGCTCGCGGTCTCAACCGGTACCGCGCCCAGGTGCAGCCCCGCCGTGCCCAGGCCGCTCGGGCCGCGCAGAATCCTTTCGAGGGCGGGGTTCGGATGCAGGGTGGGCAGCCCGGGATCGGGCATCCGTAGCTCCTTCATGAGGTGAGGTGACGGGGCGGCCCTAGTCGCGCCTGCGGCCGATCTGCACGTTCTCCAGGACGCCCAGCGCGTCGGGCAGCAGCACAGCCGCCGAGTAGTACGCGGTGACCAGGTACGAGATGATCGCCTGCTCGCTCATGCCCATGAAGCGCACCGAGAGGCCCGGCTCGTACTCCTCCGGGAGCCCGGTCTGGTGCAGCCCGATCACGCCCTGGTTGTCCTCGCCCGTACGCATCGCAAGGATCGAGCTGGTGTTGTCCTCGGTGATGGGGATCTTGTTGCACGGCAGAATCGGTACGCCGCGCCAGGCGGGAACCTGCTGGCCGCCGAGGTCGACGTTGTCCGGGTAGACCCCGTAGGCGTTGAAGCCCCAGCCGATCGCCGCGATGGTCCTGGGGTGGGCCAGGAAGAACTTGGTGCCGCGCCGACGGCAGAGCAGGTCGTCGAGGTCGTCCGGCGTGGGCGCGCCGGAGTGGGGCTGGATGCGCTGCTTGAAGGCCGCGTTGTGGAGCAGACCGAACTCACGGTTGTTGATCAGCTCGTGCTCCTGGCGCTCGCGCAGCGCCTCGACGGTGAGCCTCAGCTGTTCCTCGGTCTGGTTCATCGGGCCGTTGTAGAGGTCGGCGACCCTCGTGTGGACCCGCAGGACGGTCTGCGCGACGGAGAGTTCGTACTCCCTCGGGTGCGCTTCGTAGTCCACGAAGGCGCCCGGCAGCTTCGCCTCGCCGACGTGCCCCGCCGACATCGCGATCTCGGCCTCGCCGTGCCGCGTCTGCCGGGGCACGGACCGCGAGGTGAACTCCCGCACATGCGCACGCAGGCTCGGCGCGGAGGACATCAGGGCCGCGAAGTCGGAGCGGGACAGGGTCAGCAGCGTGCCGGAGGTCGCGGCGGTGGCGGTGAAGTCCCACCGCGCGCCCTCGTCAAGCAGCGCGTCGTCACCGAACCGGCCTCCGTCCGCAAGTACGGCGACGGCCACCTCGTCGCCGTACTTGCCGACGGAGGTCTGGTTGATCCGGCCGTGCGCGATCAGGTGGATGTGCTCGGCCGGGGCGCCGCGCTCGACCAGCACCTCACCCGCGCGGAAGTCGCGCTGCACGAACCGGTCGGCGATCGCCGACAGCACCTCGTCGTCGTCGAAGCCGCGCAGCAGGGCCAGCTCGCCCAGCTCTCTGGGCACCACCCGGACGTCGGCACCGTCCTGCAGGAACTCGATGCACCCGTCGCCGACGGTGTAGGTCAGCCGCCGGTTCACCCGGTAGGTGCCGCCCTTGGTCTCCACCCACGGCAGCATCCGCAGCAGCCACCGCGAGGTGATCTCCTGCATCTGGGGGGCGGACTTGGTCGTGGTGGCGAGGTTGCGGGCGGCCTCGGTGCTCAGGCTGGTCCGCGGTGCAGGCTCCAGCCGCTCTTCCGGGCTGGTGTCAACGCTCATCGGGGCGAGCTCTCCTTTGCGACGTGAGAGACATGAGGAGGCATACGGTGAAACGTGGGCGAATCCGGGAAAGCGCCCGGATCCGTTGGGAACGCTAACCGCCGGTTCGCCCAACTCGCCTGGATTTGCTGCCTGGTTACCCCGATGCAGCGATCTTGCCGCCCTTCAGGTTTATTCGACCTCCCACCGGTGCACCGACCTCCCACGCCCCGACGAACCCGCTCCCACTCCTGTCCTCACCACGCGAAGTGGCCGCCGGGCACCGGAGGGGTGAGCCCGGCGGCCACGTCAAGGGGCCGGCCTGTCGCCTACGACAGCTGCGACTGCACCTGCGAGGAGATGATCTCCAGGTGGTCCAGGTCGGCCAGGTCCAGGCACTGGAGGTAGATGCGGCTCGCGCCGATCGCCTCGTACCGCCCGATCTTGTCGACGACCTCGGCGGGCGAACCCGCGAGACCGTTCGCCTTGAGTTCGTCCACGTCACGGCCGATCGCCGCCGCACGCCGTGCCACCTCCGCGTCGTCCTTGCCGACGCACACCACCAGCGCGCTGGAGTACACCAGGTCGCTGCCCTTGCGCCCGGCCTGCTCGGCGGCCGCGCGGACCCGGCCGAACTGCCGCTCGCTGTCCTCGACCGAGGCGAAGGGGATGTTGAACTCGTCGGCGAACTGCGCGGCGAGGCGCGGGGTGCGGGTCGCGCCGTGGCCGCCGATCAGGACCGGCACCTTGCCCTGCGCGGGCTTGGGCAGGGCCGGCGAGTCGGTGAGTTGGTAGTGCTTGCCGTCGTGGCTGAAGGTCTGGCCGACCTCCGTGCCCCACAGGCCGGTGACGATCTCCAGCTGCTCCTCGAGGCGGGCGAACTTCTCCTTGGGGAACGGAATGCCGTACGCCTTGTGCTCGTCCTCGAACCAGCCCGCGCCGAGCCCCAGTTCGACCCGGCCGCCCGACATCTGGTCGACCTGTGCCACCTGGATCGCGAGCACACCGGGCAGCCGGAACGTGCCGGCCGTCATCAGCGTGCCCAGCCTGATCCGCTTGGTCTCCCTGGCGAGCCCGGCGAGCGTGATCCATGCGTCCGTGGGGCCCGGCAGCCCGTCGGAGGAACCCATGCGGAGGTAATGGTCCGAGCGGAAGAAGGCGTCAAAGCCGAGGTCCTCGGTGGCCTTGGCGACGGTGAGCAGGGTGTCGTAGGTGGCCCCTTGCTGGGGCTCGGTGAAGATTCGAAGATCCATGGATCCATCCTGCACGCTCGAACGCCCGTCAACCCCGCCGGTCCCGCCGTTGCCCCACCGACCCGGTCGGGTGAAAAAGCGTCAACACGGCGGCGGCGCGCGCCCGCGTCCAGTGACCACGTCGGACGGGTGATCGTTGGCTCGGGCGGAGCCGGACCGCCCGGCACCCGCGCCGGCGGCCGCTGCCGGGGCGTCGCCTGCGTCAACTGCCCGCCCCCTCGGGGAGGGCGAGGGCCGAGGAGGCCGTCATGTCCCAGGAAGCAGTGCCCGATCAGGAGGCCGCGCCCGCTCAAGAGGCCGCGCACGACGCGTCCGTGCCCGCCCAGCAGGAGCCACCCAAGGGCCTGCTGCAGCAGATGGAGGAGCTGATGGCCGCGCTCAACGCGGATCTGACCCAGCTCGACGCCGACCTGCAGCAGTCGACGGCACCCACCGGGTCCACCGCACCGACCGGGTCCACCGCGCCAACCGGGGCTGCCACCACCTCCTCCGAGTCGTCCGCCTCCGGCACCCCTGCCCCGGGCACCCGCCCCCAGGTCGACGACGAGTCCGGCCGCTTCTGACCGCACCGGGCCTCCCCCGCGACCTCCGCCGCCTCCGCGACCCCGCTCCTGAGCGGGGTCGGCCGGGAGCCTTCTCATGCCGGGCCCGCCGCCGAGTCGGGCTCCGGCAGGGCCTGTGCCCGCACCGCGAGCCTGCGCAGCATCTCCAGCACACGGTCCCTGGACTCGTCCGCCGCGTCGATCGCCTCCATGCACTGCCAGTACACCCCCTCGTCCTCGGCTCCCATCGCGACACCGACGAGCGCGATGCCGACCTCCCCGAGGAGCCTGCCGAGCCCGAGCAGGACCTCGTGCGCGTCGCCCGTCCCCGTCAGCCGCGCGGCCCGTATGTCCTCCACGCCCAGACGCGGGGCGTCGAGCACCCCGCAGGCTCTGCCGCCGACCTCGCTCAGGCCCAGCGCCTCGCCCCGTAACTCGGGAGGTCCCGCGACCGCGAGGTGGTTGCCGATCGCCTGCGCGAGCGCCTGCGACTGCCAGACCTCCACGACGATGTCCGCGGGATCCTGACTGCGCGCCAGGGCGCGGCGGTTCGCCTCGATGAGCCGCATCGCGTTCATCCCGGCCCCTCCATCCCGCGCGCACCCACCGCACGCTTGCCCGAACTCCCCTGTCCACTACCCAGAGTGAGGCCCATCCGGGCGAAAAGCCAGGGCAGGGCGGAAATCTGTGGACACACAGTGAAGTTTGGACAAGCCATCCACTCCGGAGAGTGACGAAAATATTGGAATGATGAGTTCCACGGGAGTACTCAGGGAGCTTCCGGCTTCGGGAAGCGCCCCTCGTTCCGCTCGATCTTCGCCGCGAGCGCCGCCAGCACGTCGATTCCCAGCACCTCGCAGAACTGCAGCAGATACGCGAGAACGTCCGCCACCTCGTCCGCCACCCGGGGCGCCGTGTCCGGGTCCTGCATCACCCGGGCCGATTCCTCCGGGGTCAACCACTGGAAGATCTCGACCAGTTCGGAGGCTTCCACGCTGAGCGCCGCGGCCAGGTTCTTGGGGGTGTGGTACTGCTCCCAGTCGCGCGCCGCCGCGAACTCGGCCAGCCTGCGCTGCAGTACCGCCACGTCAAGTCGTTCCGTCACGGCTCAAGGTCTACCACCGAGGCCCCCGCGTCCGCCGCCCAGGACGCGTCCCCCACCGCTCCGACCAACCTGATGTGCCCGCGTCCGCAGGTGCGCGCCGCCAGCTCCCCGAGGGTTCGCGCCTGCCGTGCGTCCAGGCGCCGGTCGAGCCCGTCGGCGAGGATCGTCAGGCTCTGGTACGCCTGCGGCACCTCCGCCACCGGGTCGACGGCGAGCACTCCGGATCCGGTCAGCAGGACCAGCGCCAGGGCCAGATACCGCAACTCGCCGTCGCCGAGCCGCCCGAGCGGCGTGCGCACCCCGCCGCCCCGGTCGATGTACGCGTGCACCGCGCCGTCCTCCACCTCTTCGGCGACGACGTCCGCGACCGGCCCCGCGCATCCGGACCGCACGGCCGAGACCAGCATCGCGTGCCGCACCGCGCACTCGGCACGGGTGCGCCACAGGACCTCGGCGAGGTTGTCGCAGCCGCCGAGGAGGCGGCCGGAGCCGACGAGTCCGGCGGGGACGGGGGCGCGCATGCGGCTGGGCCGCGGGTCGCACACGTACGCCGAGCGCAGCGCGACGACGACCTGCTCCGCCGCCGCGAGCACGAGCCGCTGCCCGTCCGTCTTGCCCGCGACGCGCAACGGCACGAGCGCCGTGCCGAGCCGGTCGTCCGGCATGGGGGCGCGCGTCACGGGG